>JAHHHS010000014.1 GCA_019359215.1 Nostoc indistinguendum CM1-VF10
TAGCAAATTCGATACGGCTACCAATGAGGTCAAGACCAATCACCCGTTGCGCTCCCGAAATAGCTGCATCGATGCACAGTGCGCCATGCCCACAGCCAATTTCAAGAACGACTTTTCCGGAGAAGTCTGGCCGTCCGCCTAAACGACGCCAGTACTTCTGTGAATCGAGAACTTGTTTCTCGAAGTATCTGAGGCATACGGTCTCATCTTCTACAGCAAAGTTATTTTCATTGAATTTGTAGGCTACACACGAATCTGTTAAGGTTTCCTTATTCATCACTTGATCTCCAAATCAATATTTGATTAAAAGGGCTTTAATCCGACAAATTAGTTATGGATCGTGCTTTTGCTGCTTCTGCAAAAAAACGTAATGGAAAAAAACTAAAATTTTATATCTAGCATTAATGTTTAGATGCGTGAGCGTTTATTAACCTTATATTATCTGTGTATAAATTATCATGCTGTGATGTTCAAAATTTGTAATTAAAAAGTAAATTTTTAGACCCAAAGCCGAATGGCACTAAGAAAAGCTCTAAGCTATGACGCATAAAGATTCCAAGCTTTAGTTGAGCAGTGGAAAAAGCGAATCGGCAATGTCTACGACGATGCGTCTCCAAGCTGCGATCGCTCTATGAATGAATTTACAAAATTATAGATGTAGCAATTGTGATGTTGTTTCTTGCATACACGTGTAAGAAAAATTACAGGGATTAGTTTTATTGATCCCACCCTCATCTAGCTTGATGCTTGGTTTAGCTGATTATATTATATTTATCTGCCTTAAAAACCTTCACTTGACTTTACCCCAAAGACTTACCTGCTCTACCCCTGCTATTTTTTAACTCCGTAAGAGACTACGTTAATCGAGATGCATCTTGTGGAAGTTCCTCAAATATCAATATCCATAGGAGACTAAAGAAGGAAGAACAGAATATATCTCATGGGTATTGAAGCAGCTAAAGCTGTAACTAGTTAAGGAGGATTTATGCGTGCAGTGCTGATGGCAGGCGGTTCGGGAACGCGGCTTCGCCCGTTAACTTGCGATTTGCCCAAACCGATGGTGCCGATTCTAAATCGACCAATTGCCGAACATATTATCAATCTCCTCAAACGACATCAAATCACAGAAGTTATTGCGACATTACATTATTTACCTGATGTGTTGCGAGACTATTTTCAAGATGGCAGCGATTTTGGTGTCCAGATGACCTATGCCGTCGAAGAAGATCAGCCTTTGGGTACAGCAGGCTGTGTGAAAAACATTGCTGAACTTCTTGATGAAACCTTTTTAGTCATTAGCGGTGATAGTATAACAGATTTTGACCTCACAGCAGCGATCGCATTTCACAAACAAAATAAATCAAAAGCTACTTTGATTTTGACCAGGGTTCCCAACCCAATTGAATTTGGAGTGGTGATTACTGATGAAGAAGCACGAATTCGGCGATTTCTAGAAAAACCCTCTAGTAGTGAAATTTTTTCTGATACCGTCAATACTGGCACTTACATTCTTGAACCAGAAGTTTTGGATTATCTGCCAGCAAACATTGAATGTGATTTTTCCAAAGACTTATTCCCTTTACTACTAGCAAAGGATGAGCCGATGTATGGTTACATCGCTCAAGGTTACTGGTGCGATGTTGGTCACTTAGATGCTTATCGTGAGGCTCAGTATGACGCACTAGATCGGAAGGTAAATCTCGATTTTGCCTATAAAGAAGTTTCTCATGAGCTATGGGTAGGTCAAAATACTTATATCGATCAGACGGCTGTGATTGAAACCCCAGCAGTGATTGGTGATAATTGCCGCATCGGGGCAAGAGTCCAGATTGAAGCAGGAACGGTAATTGGTGATAATGTCACTATTGGCGCTGATGCAAATCTCAAACGTCCCATAGTGTGGAATGGGGCATTTATTGGCGATGAAGCACATCTTTCTGCCTGTGTAATTTCCCGTGGCACTCGTGTAGACCGCCGTGCCCATGTATTAGAAGCTGCTGTTGTGGGTTCGCTTTCTACGGTGGGAGAAGAAGCTCAAATTAGCCCTGGGGTGCGGGTTTGGCCCAGTAAAAAGATTGAGTCAGGGGCAGTTTTAAATATTAACTTAATTTGGGGGAACACCGCCCAACGAAATTTATTCGGTCAACGTGGTGTCCAAGGATTAGCTAATATCGACATCACCCCAGAATTCGCCGTGAAATTGGGATCTGCTTACGGTTCTACTTTGAAACCTGGTTCTAAGGTAACGGTTTCCCGTGATCAGCGTAATGTGTCTCGAATGGTGACGCGATCGCTTATTGCTGGTTTGATGTCGGTAGGTATTGATATTCAAAACCTCGATGCTACAGCTATCCCCATTGCCCGCACAGTTATACCCACAATGTCGGTAGTTGGTGGTATCCATGTGCGCGTACACCCAGATCGCCCTGACTACATTTTGATTGAATTCATGGATGCCAAGGGCATTAATATCACCAAAGCCCTGGAAAAGAAAATTGAAGGGGCTTACTTTAAGGAAGATATGCGGCGGGCGCTAATTCATGAAATTGGTGATGTATCTTATCCCAGCCAAGTGATGGATCGCTACTGCACTGCTTTTGAGAAACTTTTACATGTTCATACACTCCGCAACAGCCGAGCAAAAGTGGTGATTGACTATGTTTATGCAGTATCAGGGGCAGTTTTACCCCAAATGTTGGATAAATTTGGTGCTGATGCAGTAGTATTGAATGCCAGTGTCAATAAAACGGCGATGTCAATCACTGACCGCGAAGGACTGCTAACTCAGTTAGGTCATGTAGTGGAGGCATTGAAAGCTAACTTTGGTGTGCAAGTATCCGCTAATGGAGAACAGCTAATTTTAGTTGATGAATCAGGCTTCCCAATTCGTGGGGAAATGTTAACAGCATTGATGGTAGACATGATTCTGACGGCTAACCCTAGAGGAACAGTAGTAGTACCGGTTCATGCTTCCAGTGCTATTGAACAAGTAGCTCGCCGCCACGATGGCAGAGTGATTCGCACTAAAGCCAACCCTACAGCTTTAATGGAGGCTTGTCAGAAAAACCCAAACGTGGTGATAGGAGGTAGTGGAGATACTGGTTTTATTTTCCCGCAACTGCATCCGGGATTTGATTCCATGTTCTGTATTGCGAAGATAATTGAGATGTTGACTATACAGGAGCGATCGCTTGCTGCTGCGCGGTCAGAATTGCCCCGTGTAATTCACAAAACTTATACAGTCCGTTGTCCGTGGACAGCCAAGGGTGCTTTGATGCGTTATTTAGTTGAAACTCACCCAGCCCAAAACCTAGAACTCATTGATGGAGTGAAAATTTGTCAACCCTACGATGACAGTTGGCTGTTAGTTTTACCAGATGCTAGCGAACCACTGGTGCATTTGTATGCAAATAGTAACGATCGCGAATGGGTAGATGAGACTGTGAGAAACTACCGCACCCGTGTCCAGACTTTTGTGGAAAGACAACAAGAATATCAACCCGCCGAAGCGTAATTCGTAATTCGTAATTCGTAATTAAAAAATTAAATTACGAACTACGAATTATCTTGACAATAAGTCCAGCTGTCGGAAGGAAACTAGGTTTTCACATTTGCCTCTGTAGTTTACTTAAAATATTAAAAATTGACCAAAATATAGGTAATTTATATTTATAAATTATTCAATTTAAAATATTACCAAAGAAAAAATATAGAAATCTTAATTTATTTGTGAAAAGTCAGAAAGTTAGATCCCCGGCTTCTTTAAGAAGTCGGGGATCTTGACAGCGCAAATTTTCACAAATCCTCCCAGGATGGTTTTAGAAGGGTTAAAATTATTATTGAACATTCGGACATTCAGGTAAATTCTTACCACCGTATTTGCAATCAAAATAAATTAAAGCTTCTCTAGTTGAGGGGAATCTTCTAGTTGTAGTATATGGGTCACTATTTGGACTTGCTTCATATAACCAAACTTTCAAATAGTAACGAATATTATCATCAGTAGACCATAATTCATAACGGTAATCACCTCCTGAACCCTGATTATTTAAATAGTCAGCTAATACTTTATTTGATGCAGACAACAAGCTCAACACACTCAAAACAGGAATTACAGCTACTTTTAATGTTTGGATGAATTTCATAAATGCACAAAAAATTTACTTTGTCTAGCTCCTTCTATCTATGTATCTTTTGAAACCAGTAATAATTCGGAATATTGTGTGAGCGTATCGTAAGCCACTTACAAGAAGTTGGATTGGGGTAGAATGAAGCGCTGCCAGCCTTTTCGGTTTGTTTGCTGAAATACTTTACAAAATTTTACTTAAATTAAATAATAACTATTCTCAATAAATCTGGTAGGATATCTTCAGACTTATTGAGATAGATATTCATTAAGCTAGCAATGTATTTCAACAAGGCAAATAGGTATCCTGGCGATCACAAATTCATATATCAGGTAAAAATATGTCGAAAAAAATCGGTCTGTTCTACGGTACTCAAACTGGCAGCACTGAATCTGATGCTGAAAAAATTCGGCATAAGTAGGGTGGCACATCTGAAATTGATAATTTAGAAATTATAGGTATTTATGTCTGATTTATTTGATGTTCTGTGGTTAAATGCCAGTCCTGTTTTGAAGCGTTTTGATAAACCATTACTTCAATACTTATCTGGGTACATGAAAATTGCCCAGTGGGAATACCAGCAAACCAAAGATGAAGCCAGTTCCATAGATCAAGCAGTGGAGTTGCTGTATGAGTTTTTAGAATGGCGCGATCGCCCCGTACATTTAGCCGGTCATGGGATGGGTGGTGCGATCGCCTTAACCTTTGCGCGGCGATTTCCTAAAAAAGTGCGATCGCTTACCTTGCTCGCTGTAGCAGCTCAACCTGCAAACAATTGGCACGCTCACTATTACTTTCAACGACAACTTTTTAGCATCAGCCGTGAGCTAGTTTTAGCAAGCAGCGTTCGCAGTCTTTTTGGCAATCAACCACCTCATACCACTAAGAAGTTAGTAGCTGCTTTAGATAAAGATTTAGAACAATCTCCCTCGTCACACTCTTTATTTAAGTTGGTTTATTTACCCAAGGGTGGAGTTTCTATGCCAATGATGGTATGTGGTAGCAAGAGCGATCCGGTAGTAAACCCAACTGCATTGCATGACTGGTTGAATTGGTTGAAGCCAGAAGATAAACTCTGGGAATGCCCAGAAGGATATCATTTTTTTCACTACTTCTATCCTCAACAGGTTGGCGAACAGATTTTGAGTTTTTGGGAACGCCACAATCTGCATTTGCTGGAAACATCTGCACTATCTTTTAGCAGTTCTACAAATTAGTAAGATACAAGAGTGCGATGTTTGACGGCAAGCCTTACGGCCACGCACTTATGAAATTTGGGGTGTAATGGGGTGCGTAGCTTGCCGCCGTAGGCATCGCTAATTATTGATGCTTTATTCTCTCAAACTCGGTGTAATCATTCGGATAGGCGTTCTCGAAAATAAAAGCGATATAAATTACAAAGGCATTGAACTTCATTTCCTGTAAATTCAATTAAGCCCAGACTGCGTAATTTAAAACTTTGTGCAGAGTCTAACTTAACAGGAATATCACTCTCAATTTTTGATTTACCAACTAGGCGCGGATAGTTCTAGGGAAATATTGCTAACTCGGTTTCCGGGTCAAAAAAGTGGATTTTCTCTGGAGTTAGAGATAACCATAGTTGCTCACCAGCTTGTACAAATCGGTCTGGTGGTATTCGCACTTGTAGGGAATTGGCTGTAGTAGCAGGTTTAGATCCCGGTTCGGCAATCTTAACAGCGAGAAAGGAATCGTTGCCAAGATTCTCTACTAAATCTACTTGCACTGGTAGATTTTTGGTAGCAGGCATACTCAAGTTCAAGTGTTCTGGGCGAATACCTAAAATTAGAGTTTTGCCATCATATTTTTGTAAAGCTTTTCCCCAAACTTCTGGGAGGGTGAAACGAAACTGGGAATGAGTAATCAACTGTGGGGCATGAAATTCCACAGAAATAAAATTCATCGGTGGTGAACCAATGAACTCTGCTACAAAAAGATTAGCAGGACGATTGTAAAGTTCTAGGGGAGAAGCAACTTGCTGAATTTTACCTTCAGACATAATCGCAATGCGATCGCCCATTGTCATCGCTTCGGTTTGATCGTGGGTAACGTAAATTGTCGTTGTTCCCAGTTGGCGCTGCAATTTGACGATTTGAGCGCGGGTTTCCGCCCGCAGTTTGGCATCTAAATTAGAAAGCGGCTCATCCATTAAGAATACTTGGGGGTCACGCGCGATCGCTCTTCCCAATGCAACCCGTTGTCTTTGTCCCCCAGATAGCTGTTTTGGTAAGCGATTCAGCAATGTTTCGATTTGCAACAGTTGAGCAACACTACGCACCTGCTCATTCACTGCCCGTTCTTTGTCAGAAATGTAGCGCAGTCCTTTAGGTAACTTTCTTGTCGCCCCCACAAAAAGATTTTCTGCCCACGTCCGCAGATAAGGAGATGAAGGAGTAATTTCTCCCCCTGCTTCCCCTGCTCTCCCAGAACGGCGGCGTAACCCAAAGGCGATATTGTCATACACCGTCATGTGGGGATAGAGGGCGTAATTTTGAAACACCATTGCGATGTCGCGTTCTTTGGGCGGTAGGTCATTGATTAAGCGATCGCCTACCCAGATATTACCGCCAGTCATCACTTCCAAACCAGCGATTAACCGTAGCAAGGTACTTTTACCACAACCAGAAGGGCCTACCAGCACCATAAACTCGCCATCTGCGATCGTTAGATTAATCCGCCGCAAGACGTTAACACTTCCCGCACGTTCTTGCGCTGCATCATTTTTCTCCCCAGACGTAAGGGAAGATTGGGTTTGTGAGGTAACACCTTCCCCTTTACGCGGGGAAAAACTTTTATAAACGTTTTCTAAAACAACTTGGGACACAATAACTAATGACTAATGACTAATGATTAATAACTAATGACTAATGACAGTTTAGCGCCCATAATACATCTTCCCTGTAAATACGAAAAGTTAAAAAAACAGCTAGCACCATCAAAAACAAACTACCCTGGATTTTAGGGCTGTCAGGAGGTGTTATTATGACTACCGATATACCTAAAAATCTTTCCCAAGACCCAAGCGTTAACCCTATCCATGACATTGTAGACGTACAAACCACAGATTGTTGCATTGTGGGTGGGGGGCCGGCAGGAGCAGTATTGGCGCTGTTGTTAGCGCGTCAAGGCATTTCTGTGATGCTGCTGGAAGCACACAAAGACTTTGATCGCGATTTTCGCGGTGATACGATTCATCCGTCGGTGATGGAAATTATGGAAGAATTGGGACTTAGCGATCGCTTGCTAGAACTCCCCCATGCAAAAATGCGTCAAATTAGGTTTAAAACTCCTCAAGATACTGTCACTTTGGCAGATTTTAGTCACCTAAAAACCCGCTACCCATACATTACAATGCTTCCCCAGGTAAAATTTCTGGAGTTCATTACCCAAGAAGCACAGAAATATCCTAGTTTCCATCTGGTAATGGGTGCGAATGTGCAAGAATTAATTGCCGAAAATGGCGAAATTCAAGGTGTCCGCTATCGAGGAGGCGGTGGCTGGCATGAAATCCGGGCAATACTGACAGTTGGTGCAGACGGTCGCCACTCACGTTTACGCCACCTGGGTGAGTTTGAATCCATCGAAACTTCGCCGCCAATGGATATCCTCTGGTTCCGCCTACCGCGTCAGCCAGAAGACCCAGAGGGGGGAATGGGGCGCTTTGGTCAAGGTAAAATTATCGCCATGCTTGACCGTGGTGATGAGTGGCAGGTTGCCTATGTTATCCCCAAGGGAGGCTATCAACAACTACGGGCTGCGGGTTTAGAGCAATTAAAAAAATCTGTTGTGGAAGTAGTGCCAGAATTCCAGCAACGTATCCAAAATTTACATGATTGGTCAAAAATAGCTTTTCTCTCTGTTGAGTCCAGCCGCGTCAAACGCTGGTATCACCTCGGTTTGTTACTCATTGGTGATGCTGCTCATATAATGTCCCCCATTGGTGGAGTTGGCATTAACTACGCAATTCAAGATGCTGTAGTTGCGGCAAATGTACTCAGCAAACCGCTAAAGAACCGACAAGTACAACTTAGTGACTTAGCAAAAGTACAACGTCAACGCGAATTGCCCACACGCATCATTCAGGCGTTTCAAACTTTTATCCAAAAGCGGGTATTTGCCCCCGTTCTCATCTCAAATCGCACCTTTGTACCACCTGGGTTTTTGCGCTTACCCATCTTGCGTGACCTTCCAGGCAGGTTGATTGCCTTGGGTGTTTTTCCAGTTCATGTGAAGACTTAATTTTTGCCAATAATTTTTTCTATTTAATGAATGAATGGTACAATTATACTACTCCAGACAGAATTCAATGCTCATTTAGTCAAGCGAGGGTGGCGAGCGGCATACTCAATGCTGTTCAAAGCGATCGCTTGGCTTTTATGCTAGAAATAACTAAAAACTCAGAGTGGATGTAGAAAATTTGTTCAAACATTATTAAAAAATGCAAAAGATTAAACATATCTAGATATTAATTGGCACTACATAGAAAAACCTTCTCTTTTTGAATCAGTACTTTTTGCAGTCAGGAGTAATTTTAATGAACAGCTGCGTTTTGATGGCGGAAATTATTAACGAACCGCAACTCCGCTATACAGCCGATAATCTGGGAGTCACGGAAATGCTGGTGCAGTTTCCCAATTCCCAGAAACCAGAAGATCCGCCAGCCACCCTGAAAGTTGTCGGCTGGGGGAATTTAGCGACAGAAATTCAGCAAAACTACCACCAAGGCGATCGCGTCATCCTAGTAGGACGTTTAGGCATGAATACTGTTGAGCGACAAGAAGGTTTTAAAGAAAAACGCGCTGAATTGACGGTGCAACAAATTCAACCTGTTGGAGGTAGTTTTAATACTGATCCATCGCCTTCAGCAACCCTAACTCCATCATTTACTGAAACTGCTCCACGACAACCATCAGCATCTCGTCCTCCACAGAAAGACACTCCCAGTTACGAGTCACCACGTCCAGCGCCTACCCCGGCTGCAAATCCTGTTGGCGTTACTCCCCAAGCGACAACTTACGAACCCGTACCCCAACCCACAAATTATGAACGAACCACTTATCCAGCAGTGAAAGAGCAAGAACCAGATCCAGATGATATTCCCTTCTAAAGTTGGTAGTTGAGCGTGTATTCAATTTGCTAACTAATGATTACGATTAGACAATTTCTACAAATAGCCATCCTTTAGGGTGTGCTATTTTTTTGTCTTCTGCGTTGACGCTTTATATCATGTCCGGGTAATTAGTATGATATTACGTTTGATCGTGAGGCATCGCTTATAATTCTTCTGGTTCTACTAACGACACAAAAATCACATGAGAAATTCTGATGGTATTTCCAACAAAATCAATACCCTAGCCAGATCGTATACAAGAGCGTCTGGTCTGAATGCAGGGTTAGGCTTACTGGGAGAGATGTATAATTAAGAACTATTACAACCAAACACTAGCGCTTTGTCAACTGTAAATTATATGAGTAACTTTGTTAGCAGTTCAGTTGAAGCTTTGGATAACCTGGCTGTAACTTGGGAACGCTTGATTCCCAAGCGTATGGCTAACGATTCGGCTAGTTGCAAGATCGTGAAGCTACATCTTGGACGTTACGAAACTGCAACTAAGTATGTCTTGGGAAAAAGAGTTCTAGATATAGCATGTGGCAGTGGATATGGTAGCCAAATGCTTCGTATGGCAGGTGCAAGCAGTGTAGTTGGAGTCGATATATGCTCCCAGATTGTGGAATATGCTAAGAAACACTACCAAATACCCGGAATCAACTTCATTTGCGCTGATGCAGAGCAATTTGAGTGTTCAGAGCGTTTTGACGTTATTATCTCGTTTGAGACGATAGAACATTTAAAAAATCCAACCTATTTTTTAAAACAACTCAGTAATTATTTAACTAGCAATGGTGTATTGATGATGTCTGTACCACTAGGTGAGACGCGTCATTTTGATCCATACCACCTTCATGCCTTCACTCACGAGCAAATATTTACGCTTCTGGAAACAACAGGTTTTTGTATAGATTATTACCGTTGTGACCAGTGTTTTTTGACTCGTCGTGAGTTGCTTTACTGGAGACAACTATATTCAGAATCGAGTCCATCGTTTTGGGAATTGTTGTTTACTCGAAAGGGATGGCAGATGGTACATGACCTTGTGCTTCAGGGTGGTTTTAATGCTCCTCAACTGTTGGTTATTGCTTATAAAAACAGATAAAGTCTCGGACTTCGGCAGATAATGGCTAACTGTAAGTTGCACTTGTGGACGATCGCAAGCAGTTCTACATCGCAAATGTATGTATATTGTGGAAGTATGTGATGTCAATTGTGGTTAAAGTTTAAGCAGTGAAAACTGCCAAGAAGTGTAAAAACCAAATTTACACACATATAAATCAAAACTATTGTTAAAATCCAAATAATTTTAAGTTAATATTTTTACCTAACTCCTATGAGAGAAACTGTCCTAGAGGTTCGCAATCTCCAAGTTGAATTTCCCGGTGATGGCAATACTGTCAGAGCTTTGGATGGTATTTCCTTTGGGCTGCATCGAGGTGAAACTCTAGGAATAGTAGGTGAATCGGGGAGTGGTAAATCAGTGACAGCCCTAGCTGTGATGGGTTTGTTACAAAGTCCCGGTATAGTTACTGGCGGTGAAATCTGGTTTCGTTCTCAAGAGAATGGCAATGCAATCGATTTGGTAAAATTGCCTCCTGAGCAAATGCAGTTACACCGGGGTGGCGACATCGCCATGATTTTTCAAGAACCGATGAGTTCGCTTAATCCGGTTTATGACATTGGGTTTCAGCTAACAGAAGCGATTATGCGGCATCAAAATGTGTCAGCAGCCCAAGCACGACAAATTGCGATCGCAGGTCTACAAGAGGTTAAACTTCTAGCTAGCGATGAAGAGATCCAGCAGCAGTATATCGAAACTTGGCATCAAACCAATGCCAATTTGTCGAAACCGGATGCACCAAAGTTGGCACAGTTGGTTAAACAACACAAAGAAGCCATGCTGGAACGCTACCCTCATGAACTTTCTGGGGGTCAGTTGCAACGGGTAATGATTGCAATGGCAATTTCTTGCAACCCATTAATTTTAATTGCCGATGAACCAACCACAGCCTTGGATGTGACGGTGCAAGCGACTATTTTGGACTTGTTGCGAGAATTGCAGCAAAGCCGTGACATGGCAATGATTTTTATCACCCACGACTTGGGGCTAATTTCGGAAATTGCTGACCAAGTAGCGGTGATGTATAAAGGCAAAGTTGTCGAATCTGGTACTTCTCGGCAAATTTTCAGCAGTCCCCAGCATCCATATACTAAAGGTTTGATAGCTTGTCGCCCCACACTCAACCGCCGTCCCCAAAAATTACTCACTGTTTCTGACTACATGAGTGCAGAAGAGACAGCAACGGGACAAGTAGTAATTCAGGCGAAAGAACCTGCACAACCCACAGAAGTCACCAGTGAAGAGATTGTTGCAAGATTGGCAAACTTCAATAAAAAGGAACCTCTACTGCAAATCCGCAATCTGAAAGTTGGTTTTCCAGTGCGCGGGGTGTTTGGTGGTACAAAACGCTACAATATGGCAGTTAATGATGTTTCCTTTGATGTCAAACCAGGAGAAACACTAGGTTTGGTGGGAGAATCTGGTTGCGGTAAAACCACCCTTGGCAGAACCTTGCTGCGATTAATTGAACCGATGAGTGGTCAGATTATCTTTGAGAAACAAGATATTACTAGCCTCAAAGGTGAACCGTTGCAAAAACTGCGACGGGAAATGCAAATAGTCTTCCAAAATCCTTTCAGTTCTCTCGACCCACGGATGAGGATTGGGGATGCGGTGATGGAACCGTTGTTAATTCACGCCGTTGGGAAGACGAAGCAACAACGACGGCAGCGAGTAACCGAACTCTTAGAACGGGTGGGATTGAGTGCAGATGCGATTAACCGCTATCCTCATCAGTTTTCTGGCGGTCAACGCCAACGGATTTGCATAGCCCGTTCTTTGGCGTTAAATCCTAAGTTTATCATCTGCGATGAATCAGTTTCAGCGTTAGATGTTTCAGTACAGGCCCAAGTATTAAATCTTCTCAAAGAATTACAGTCAGATTTTCAGCTTACTTATATCTTTATTTCTCACGATTTAAGTGTGGTGAAATTTATGAGCGATCGCATTTTAGTTATGAATCACGGTCAAATTGTTGAAGAAGGTACAGCCGAAAGCATTTACCAAGAACCTAAAGAGGAATACACGCAAAAATTAATTGCTGCGATTCCTACCGGTAGTGCTGAACGGGTGCGAAGTCGGTATCTGAAGGCTTTATAGAAACAGAATTCAGGAGTCAGGAGTCAGAATGGGCTAAACGTCCCGCTACCGCTAACAGCATGAATTGTGTACAAGTGGCGCATAACAAAGCGGTAGCGAGTTTGCAAATGTCTGAATAAACGGCGTTTTTGCACCCGCACTAAATATGCAAATTTAGTTGTCTTGATTCTGGCTTCTGAATTCTGAATTCTGAATTCTTTTTCAACAGATATTTGTACAAACAAAGTTAATTACATCTGCTAGTCCAGACTGAGTTTTTAAATTAGTAAAAATAAAAGGTTTATCACCGCGCATTTTTTTAGCATCCCGTTCCATCACAGTTAAATCTGCACCAACATAAGCCGCTAAATCAGTTTTGTTAATCACCAACAAATCAGACTTGGTAATGCCCGGCCCGCCTTTGCGGGGAATTTTATCACCAGCCGCAACATCGATGACGTAAATCGTTAAATCCACCAATTCGGGGCTAAAGGTAGCAGCTAAGTTATCGCCGCCACTTTCCAAAAATACTAAATCCAAATCGAGAAAACGTTCTTCTAATTGTTCAATTGCCGCTAAATTCATCGAAGCATCTTCGCGGATGGCAGTGTGAGGGCAACCGCCAGTCTCTACACCCAAAATGCGATCGCTTGCCAACGCCTGAGAACGCACTAAAAACTGAGCATCCTCCTGAGTATAAATATCATTCGTCACCACCGCAATCTGATACTGCTCACGCAATCCCTTGCATAAAGCATCCACTAAAGCCGTCTTCCCCGAACCTACTGGGCCAGCAACCCCCACTCTAAATGTGTTTTTTGTCATTTGTCATTTGTCCCTTGTCATTGGTACATAGTTATTAGTCTTTAGTTTTTGCCCAATTCTCAATTCTCTATGACTAACTCCTAAACAACCTTGTATACTGCGTTTCATGCTGCATACTCGCTAGCGATAAACCCCAACTACAACAAGCGAGTTCATCATCCTCCAACGCGAGAATTTCTAACGCCACAGTGCTAAATAATGGTTGTAAATCTAGCAATAACTGCTGTCCTGCTGTTTGTCCAAGGGGGATAAGTTTCACGCCCGCAGTAATCAAATTACTTGCCCAACTATGCAGATATGCGAGTAATGCGGCTTGGATACTGATTTGCCAATGGGCAACGGCAATGCCAAAAGCGATCGCATAATTACAAGGATTGCCTACAGCATTGGCAATAGGTATAATCTGCGGTTCTAGTTTACCAAGTAATTGGATCAACGATCGCCCCATCTGCCAACTAGAGGCGCGTAATTCTTCTGTTTCTCTAGCTGCGGATAACCAGAGATTCCAACGGCATAGCGACTCTACATCATTCATTTTTGCAGATTGCTGCGATCGCACCATTACCCCTACCTCTAACCTAATTGCCCCATAGAGCAACTCTGCTTTTAACCAATCTTTGAGATGTGTGTGGTTAGCGATCGTACCATTTTCTACCAGCATTTCCAAACCTTCAGAATAACTATATGCTCCCACAGGTAAAGCGGGGCTAGCCAGTTGCAAAATACTCAAAAGATGGCTATCAGTGAGCATGATGGTGTTGTCCATAAGCTCCCAATTCTGGCTGAAACGGTGAAATTTCCTCTTTAACTTCTAACCCCAGTTGTTCCAACATAGTGCGTAAAACCGAATCTGAAGACAAGCGTAAATAAGTTGGGGTAATTTCTACAGGTACATGGCGATTTCCCAAATGGTATGCTGCCCGTAATAATAAAAGTGGTGTTTGGGCAAAAGCAGTCAGCACTAGTTCTGGTTTGGCGGTAATTCTGATTAAACTGCTATGGGTTTCTTCTTGCAGAATATCGCCATCGTGTAAGATAGTTCCTCTGGGTAAATGTAAAACTACAACTTTACCATCTTCCGTTTCAAAGCGATGACGACTGCGGGTGCGTTCTTCTGCTGTTAGCGCCAGAGTGAAAGTAACTGCGGCATCGTAATTAGGTGGTTTAAGTTGGGTAAATGTCAGCATACAGAGTTTTGCCTGAACTTCCGCTTTTTATTATGGTTCTAATTTAAACCTCATAGTTGCCTTGCCCGAAGAAAAGATAAAATTAAACAAATAAAGGCAACGAGCCAAATGGGGACAATTATGAACCAAGCCGTTGAGGGAGTACGCTGGACAATTCACGATTTAGAGGTTCTACCCGAAAATGAGTGGACACGCTATGAAATTATTAATGGAGAACTCTTTGTGACTCGCACTCCTCACCGCCGTCATCAACAAGTTTGCGGCAAAATATTTCGACAACTCGATGTTTGGTCAGATTCGAGTGGTTTAGGGGAAACAATTGTGGCTCCAGGGGTGCTTTTTTCGCAAGCAGATAGCGTTATACCGGATGTCGTTTGGGTAAGTCGAGAACGACTGGCACAAATTGAAGATGAAGCGGGACATTTGACGGGCGCACCAGAGTTAGTAGTAGAGGTTTTATCCCCTGGTAAACAAAACGAATTTCGAGACAAAGAAGCAAAACTGAAACTATATTCAGTTCAAGGTGTGCGTAAGTATTGGATTGTTGATCGCTTTACTAAACAAGTTTAAGTTTATCGGCGAGAAAAAGCACAGTTGGTTTTAGTTGCTACTTTGTTAGCTGATGATGAAATAACATCGCCACTTTTACCCGGATTTTGTTGTTCTATCCGTTTCTTTTTTCCTGAATAATCACAAATTCGAGTAAGTTTTTAATTTACTATACTAACTAGTAAATATCGCCTAGTTAGCTTGAAAATATAATTATATTAACAGAAGCTCAATTGGGAAATTTGCAGGCTTTAGGTACTAACTAATAGGTAATGTAAACCAGAAAGTCGCCCCTGCATCCAATGCACTGTTCACACCAATTTCGCCGCCGTGGGCATTGATGATTTGCTTACATAAATATAAGCCCAATCCCAAACTTACAGAATTGCGGATACTTGCACCTCGAAAGTAAAGATCAAAAAGCCGAGCGCTTTGTTGTTGACTAATTCCCACGCCGTTATCACTAACAGTACAATAAATCATCTCACCTTCACAGGTAGCATTAATTGTCAAGAGCAATCCAAGGGCATTATGTTTCAGAGCATTGACAATTAAGTTAGAAAAAACTCGCCATAGTTGCGTAGGATCTGCATTCACTAACGGCAAATCTGCGGATACCAGATTTATCAAGGTTGTTTGATTTTGCTCTAGTAACGGCTCTAAATCTGCGATCGCAGCTTCGACAACTGTCAGTAATTGTACGGCTTGACGTTGCAAAATAATACCTTGTAATTCGCTGATATGAGTTTCCATCAACGAATTAATTAAATTAAGTTGGCGATCGCTACTTTGAATCATCCGCTCTAAAATTGAGCGTGAAATAGAAATATTTTGCTCTGGACGTGCAAGCAAATTTCTCAGCACCATTAAAGTACCCAGCACTGGGTTGCGTAAGTCGTGAGAAACTGCATGGAAAAATACTCGTAGTTCTTCTTCAGTTTGTTTGCGCTGGGTAATATCTTCAATTAAACCCTCGTAGTAAAGCAGTTTTCCTTGTTCGTCACGCACTGCGTAGGCTTTTTCCGAAATCCAGACAATACTGCCGTCTCGACGATAAATTTGAGACTCAAACTCTGAAACGCTACCATACTTTTCCATCAGGCGCACAAATTCTGCCCGGCGGTTTGGATCAACATACAATTGTTCAATAATAGTAGAATTTGCTGTTACCTCCTCCGCTAAGGAGTAGCCATAAATGCGTGCTAAAGCAGGATTTGCCGTAATGTAATGTCCATCGGGACTGCTTTGAAAAATACCTTCAACAGCATTTTCAAAAATGCTGCGATATTTAGTTTCTGCAACCTTGAGTTTTTGGTAGGCAGATTCTAGTTCTTGACGGGCATAAAATTCAGAACATTGCAGGCGATCGTACAGATAAACACCGATATCACATATAGCACAAAACCAAAAAATGTATAAAATTAACGTTACATTATATATTTCTGGGTGTTCGGGGATTAGTGTTTTTAGCCCGAACACCGTATTTATACCAAAATAGTAAACCAGCACACCTACTTGAGATAGCAAGTGAAGAATCCAGTAGACTGGCATTAATATAGCTTGGCTTAAAAACAGCAATGACCAACCGATGGTGTCAGGTAGGGCAAAACCTCTGATGGTTGCAAAGAACTGCGATGCTAGACTAATTGCCCAAGAAGACCCTAAAAATAATAAATCTGGACGATCGCGACCTAATTTAGTTTTATGTAAGGCAAAGCAGATAAGTGTACTCAGGAGTACTGCAATATTGATTACAAGGCGTTGAGTTCTAAGTACTTCTGGCAGCTTTTCCAACTCTTTTAAATGGAAAAAGAAGCCGTATATGTCTCGCAAAGTAAAAGACAACAAACAAATCAGCGCCAGCCATAGCCATAAACGCAATCTCTGCCACAAAAAGCGGTTGCGCCAAGTTCTGTAAGAAGTACTGATTTCATCTGCTGTTGGTGGAGAAAAAGCTTTTCTCCACCATCTTTGCACTGTTGTAAACGGAGTAGCTATTAGCATCCGAGCAACTTTGCCCATACCTTGAGGGTGTTTTCCTTACTCAATATTGCTATAAATAACACCCTCTCATTTTTTGGTGATTTATGGGCAATTTGTTGCGGATGAAGTTGCTAACGAAGAGGAAATGGGGCAAGGTGGTCACTGAGCGTCTTGCCCTGAGCGTAGCTATGCCGCAGGCTTTACGACTACGCTCAATACAAGTGATTGATTGCTGGGAAATTTCAAAATCTTTCTCCTCTGCCCCCTGCCCCCTGCTCCCCTGCCTCTATGGCTAGAGGTAATGTAAACCAGAAAGTTAACCCGCGCTTGCGGTTACTAATAACACCGATTTCGCCACCATGTGCCTTAATAACTTTCCGACAAAGATACATTTTTAAGCCAATGCTTGTGGAACAACAGTCTTGCGGATCACGGACATGGAGATCGAAAAGGCGATCGCACTCTAGTTTGCTCATTACTACACCGTCATCTCGAATCTGAGCACGAATCATTCCATCTTCAACGGTGGCACTCAGAATAAAATGTAATCCTGGTGGATTATTTTGTAAGCTATGTGTTACTAAATTTACCAAAACTTTTTGCAACAGAGTCGCATCTGCCATTACTAATGGTAAATCCGCACAAACCAAGTTCTTTAAAGTCGCTTGATTTTGTGTCAGCATAGGTTCCAACTGGGCGGATGTTCCTTCCAGTAAGGTGCTAAGTTTCACAGGTTCACGTTTGATGTCAATACCCTGTTGTTCACAGGAATTAATTTCTAGCAATGAGTTAATCATCGTCAGTTGGCGATCATTGCCTTGAATCATCCGTTCGATAATCGAGCGAGATACTGGAATTGGGGATTGAGAAGAGGCAGAGGGGCAGGGGGCAGGAGGCAAGGGGGAGGATAGAAGATTACTTCTTTCCCCTCTGCTCCCTGCTCCCTGCTCCCTTGCTTCTCCTCCACTCCCCACTCCCTGATTTAACAAATTCTTTAACACCATCAAGTTACCCATCGCCGAAGTTCGTAAATCGTGGGCAACTGTGTGCAAAACAACATCTTTGACGCGATGTAGTTTTTCAATTTCTTGCATTTTCTGCTGCAATTGTGCTGTCCGTTCTTCTACTTGGCGTTCTAAAGTAGTGTTGAGCTCTGCTAGTTTTTGGTATATCTGGCTTTGCTGAATAGCGATCGCTAGTTGTTCTGACATCTGCTGTAACAAATCAATTTCTACTGGCTGCCAATGACGCGAACCTGAGCATTGATTGGCAATTAACGCCCCAAATAGTTCGTCACCTAGCATAATTGGTACAGCCAAAGTAGCCTTCGTTTGGAATTTTTCACAGTGCGCTTTTACTTTGGGGGATAATGACATTTGCGTTATATCTTCAACAACACGCACAACATTATCTTTGAGTAAATTTCTTAATTCTTGTAAATAAGCTTCATCCTTAGTAGACCATCCTGAGAGTGATGGATACTTTGGATCTACTGATTCGGCAAGAGTTCTGATTCCTAAATTGGCATTATTTAGACCAATAAAAACTCGATCTGCTTGCAGAAATTGCCTGACTTCCGTCACCGTGGTTTGGAGAATTTCGTCTAAGTTAAGGGAAGATCGAATTCGCACTAGTGTTTCTGCCAACAAGCGATCGCGTTGGGCACAAAGGCGTAATTGTGCCTCCACCTGCTTACTTTCTGTAATGTCGTGATGGACTGCTAAAAGCGAAGGGAGACCATCCAAATCAATGATTTCGGCTGAAAGCTGCGTTGTAATTATCTTGCCAGACTTTTGCCGAAATTCAAATTCCAAGTTGCGAACAACTCCTGTAGCTTGCAACTCCTGTAATAAACTCAGGCGATCGCGATCGTGTACCCAAAGATTTAGCTCAAAAGAAGTTTTACCAATTGCCTCATCTCGTTCATAACCTGAGAGTTTCACAAAACTGTCGTTAACTTCGATGAAGCGTCCTTCTTGCAGCGTACTGATGGTAATTGAATCGGGGCTACAACTAAAAGCTTTAGCAAATTTTTGAGCAAGATTTTGTAAGGTAACTTCTGCTTGTTTACGTTCTGTGATATCTCGGACAATTGCTAGTACCTCATCTTGGCCACTTACTACCAACCGCGCCTCATAATCTTTAACTCCCCAAGGCGTTGGTAATTGATATTCGCAACTTTGCAAAGTTCCCGAATCTAAAGTTTTTGCGATCGCTTCCAGGCTAATCGCTGCAACATCACTAGGCAATAACTCATCCACATGTTTGCCAACTATTTCTTCTCTAGTAAGAGTGACATTTGCTCCTTCACTTTTCAAATCTAGATACTTGCCATCACGGCTGATGCGAAACATTAAATCGGGGATAGCATCCAAAATTGCTTTATATCGCGCCTCACTCTCTTGCAATTTTTCTTCGGCTTGTTTTCGGTCTGTAATATCCATGATCAAGCCATTCCAAAGAAAATCGCCGTTAGGTTGTAATTCCGGTTGCGAATTACCTTGAATCCACTTAATTTTGCCGCTAGGCGTGATGATCCGACCTTCCCAATGCCAAGGTGTAATATTTGTGCTACAAACATCTATAGATTCTGTAAAGGCTTTTATATCCTGTGGATGAATCAGTTTGTATAGCACCTTAAAGTCTGCCTGTACAACTTCTGGTTCTAATTCATATAAATATTCACAACCAGAACTAACATAAAGGACAAACACAGAACCATCCTGCTGTTGCAGAACTTGGAAAATTATTCCTGGTAAATTGACAGTAAGCTTTGAGAGCAAGTTAATAGTCTTTTGCTGGCAATTTGGTGTATACAACGATTTTACAACGGTTTCATCCACTCTTTGACCCTTAGATAGACAAGCTATTGATGTACAATTAAAAGCCAGAATAACCAATTTAACAGTTTTCATTCTGTGAGCATAATTGCTAACAGAATCGAAACTGCACCTTCTTTCAGAGTAGTTCCTGATGAGGCGATCGCATTCACCCAATCGGGTGAACGATTTGTCAGGAGGAGAATCTGGTGACAAAAAAGTTAGTTGTAAATAGTGATCAACGGCACTTTCTCAGATTTGATCGCAATAATCAGATAGAAAGTAGTTGAACAATACATTTAATCTAGTTTTATCTAAAAAATAAATAGAGCTACCAACATATAGGAACTAATGATAGGCATTTTCAAGTGGATATTTTGTAAAACATCCGAGGAGACATAAATGCAACTACAACAGACACCAGTTTTGGAAGACACTCTTTGGGAAGCAGTTTTAAATCGAGACTCTGCTTTTGAAGGCAAGCTTTTTTACGGTGTTCGCTCTACAGGCATTTATTGTCGACCGATTTGCCCTAGCCGTAGACCGAATCGCAATCAAGTTTGTTTTTTCCAGTCGGCACAAGAGGCTGAAATTGCAGGTTTTCGACCTTGTAAGCGCTGTCAGCCACAATCTGAAACAGTTTCAAATACAGCTAAAGCGAAAGTCTTAACTGTATGTCGATATATTGAAGCACAAGTTAATCACGTCCCAACCCTTTCGGAACTATGTTCTCACGTTAGAATGAGTCCCAGCTATCTGCAAAGAATATTTAAGCAAATAATTGGCGTATCTCCCTTTCAATATGCAGATGCGCTGCGTAGCCAACGATTGAAACAGTGTCTCCAAGAAGGAGAGGAAATTGCCCATGCACTTTACGACACAGGGTATGGTTCAAGTAGTCAACTCTATGAGAAAGCACCTAAGCAACTGGGAATGACACCAAGAACTTACCAGCAAGCCGGAAAGGCAATAAATATTGTCTATGTGATCGCTCCATGTCCACTAGGATATTTGCTTGTAGCAACAACAGAGAAGGGTATCTGCGCCGTTAAACTAGGTGATAAAGCAAACAAGCTTGAACATATTTTGAACCAAGAATTTCACCAAGCGCAGATCATGCGTGATGACGACACACACAAGGAATGGATACGAGCAATTCTCAACTTGATTGCGGGAGATGAAACACATCTCGATTTACCACTTGATGTCCGTGGGACAGCATTTCAGAAACAGGTGTGGCAAGCATTACAAAAAATTCCATATAGCGAAACCCGCACATACACTGATATTGCTCGTGATATTGCCAAACCTCTAGCAGTCCGCGCGGTGGGTAATGCTTGTGGAGCTAATCCAACAGCGCTGATTGTACCGTGTCACCGCGTGCTGCGGAATGATGGCAGTCTTGGTGGTTATCGCTGGGGAATTGAACGCAAACAAAAACTGCTTATACAAGAATTAAAACGCACCGCGCGGGATTTAAAGATTACGGATCAAAATAATTCTTTCCCAGTCCCCAGTCCCCAGTCCCCACTCCCTAATCCCTTTTCCAAAGATGACTCAAACACCTGAACTAGAATCGCTGACTGAAGAAAGTCTTACCCGTGGTTTAATGGTGCTGGCCAATCTTGATAGCGATTTGGCTCGGATTTTAGATACACTGGGGCCTCCACCTATATGGAAAAGAGAACCGGGTTTTGCAACGCTGTTGTGCATAATTCTGGAACAGCAAGTTTCCGTAGCGGCTGCAAGGGCTATATTTAAACGTCTATGTGGGATTGTTGTAACTCTAACGCCAGAAAATTTTCTGTTATTGGATGATGTTCAATTGAGAGGAATTGGATTCAGTCGGCAAAAGATTATATACTGCCGTGGGTTGGCTCAGGCGATCGCAACTGATCAGCTTGACCTCAGCAAGCTGGAAACAATGGACGAAACTACTATCAGAACTGAGCTAAAGCGTCTTAAAGGGATAGGAGACTGGACAGTTGATATTTATTTGCTCATGGCGCTGCAACGCCCTGATGTCTTTCCCAAAGGCGATTTAGCGATCGCGATCGCTTTACAAAAACTCAAAGGATTAGCGACGCGTCCAACACCAGTTCAACTAGAAGCAATGACACAGCACTGGCGGCCGTGGCGTGCAGTTGGTGCAAGACTTCTATGGCACTACTATTTGAGTAATGCCAATAGTAATATCATGCCCGCCTAATTACCCATAATAAAAGAACCCCTCCCCGCCTGCGGGGAGGTTAGCTCAAGCGCAGCTTTGGCGGGGTCGGGTTTCGAGTATTATGCCTTAATTGCCCGGACATAATATAAGTCGGTTACAATTTTCCAGTGAATACTCGTTCAGCCGGACCTGTCATGTAAACTCGTTGGTCGATTTCTGACCATTCAATTTGCAAGGGACCACCAGGTAATTCTATTGTGGCAGTGCGATCGCATTTCTCTGTTAACACTCCAGCTACCAAGGAAGCACAAGCACCAGTTCCACAAGCTAATGTAATCCCAGCACCCCTTTCCCATACCCGCATTTTCAAATAGTCACGGCGTACCACTTGAATAAATTCGGTATTTATGCGTTGGGGAAAAACTGGGTGATGCTCAAATTTAGGACCGATGGTTTCTAGCTCAATTGCTGCGACATCTTCCACAAAGGTAATGCAGTGGGGATTTCCCATATTTACACAGGTGACATCCCAAGTTTGCCCTGCCACCTCTAACGGCTGATTAATCACTTTTTCTTGAGCGGGTGCAAGATTAGTAGGAATTTCGCTAGCTAGTAACCTGGGTAAACCCATGTCTACTTTAACTTGACCATCAGATAAGAGTTGGGGAGTCATTACACCACCCAAAGTATGAATGCGATATGAGTCTTTATTTCGGGATTCACCTTCTAAGTCTGCCAAAAAGCCAGCTAAACAGCGAATGCCGTTGCCACACATTTCCGGTTCTGAACCATCGGAATTAAAAATCCGCATGGTGTAGTCAGTGCCGTTTTCTCCAGGCAGGGCAAAAATTACACCATCAGCACCGATGCCAAAATGGCGATCGCACAACTTGATGGCTTGCTCTGGAGTCACTACAGGCTCAGATGACGAGCGATTGTCAATCAGAATAAAGTCGTTGCCTAGACCATGATACTTAGTAAATTCGATTGCCATTTCCTCAAGGATGAATTATCAAGGATTAGTTACTCTTTATTTTGCCTTGTAGGTTCATCTTTACTAAAAATGCTTACCGAATTTGACACCACTTTGCCTAGTATTATCCAAGTCCAAAACCTGATTAAACAAACAACGCCAGTAGAGTTAAAGCTGCTGACTGGTGATGTGCTAACAGGAAGGGTTTTATGGCAAGACCCACAGTGTATCTCTATTGCGGATGAAAACAGTCAGCAAACCACCGTTTGGAAACAAGCGATCGCTTATATTAGACCCAAGAGTTAGTCATTTGTCCTTTGTCCTTTGTGAATGACCAATACAACTCTTGGAGAGGTTGCGCCCTAAGCCTAGCTATGCCGCAGGCTTTACGGCTACGTTCACGACAAGCTCGGCACGAGTCGCTCAGTATAAGTGACTAATGACTAATGACTAATGACTATTCTCGCCAATTATCCATAGGCAGAAACTCATTGAGCGCTTCTGCCTCAGCAGCTTTTACCACTGGGATAGAAAGGGGTACTGAAGTTGCGATCGCAAATAACTGTTGTAGTTGACTCAGACCTGTCAAGCCACCACATAATAATACTTGGTCGCCAATTCGCAAATCCATGCTGCCATCAGGATAACGAATAAACTTACCATCGCGCCGGATCGCCTGTACCTGTACTCCAAATTGCTTACCAATATTTAAATCTGCAAGGGTTTTGCCTAGTGTTGGTGTATCTGCATTGACAGTAACCCACTGGCAAGCACTATTTTCTCCGGGAACAGCAGCTTGTCCCTTAGCAAATTCTGCCAAAGCCGCCAGTTCTTCATCTGCTCCCACTACTAGCAGGCGATCGCCTTCTTCCAATTTGGTTTGATTGTTGGGATAATCGATTTCATCGCCGTTAGCGCGGCGAATTGCCATCAAACTCGCTCCTGTTAAATAGCGCATATCTGCTTCTTCTATGCTCATGCCAATTAAGGGCGAATTAGATGGTAGAGAATACCAGCGCTGATTTAGATCGCGAGTTGCTTGGCGCAAATCACGAGCCACTTCACTAGCAGAACGCTCTGGACGAAAATCCAAATAATGATCGTTACGGATTTGCTGCATTTCTCGTTGAACGACAGTTGGCGACAACAAGCCTAAGCTAGTTAATAAATGAGTTGCCATTTCTAAGCTGGCTTCAAACTCTGGTTGCACAACTTCTTTCGCTCCCAATTGATACAGCACCTCAATATTTTTATCCTGGGTAGCACGGACAACTAAATCTAATTCTGGGCACAATTCCAGAGCGCGTTTCAAGCAAAGACGGGTACTCATGGGGTCTGGGAGTGCGATCGCCATTCCTTTAGCATGACTCACTCCGGCGGTTTCCAGAACGTGTAAACTGACGCAATTGCCATAAACATAAGACACCCCAGCCTCACGCAACTGCTGAATTCTACTTTCTGATTGGTCGATTACTACCACAGGTATGTCGTGTTGCAGCAACAACTTGACTAAATTTTTGCCGACTCGCCCATAACCACAGACTACCAGATGGTCTTTAAAGGGCAAATCTTCCGACACATCCCGTACCTGATCTTCTTGTAAATACGGTTTCAACCAGGGCATTGATTCGGCAAAATTAAATAAAAATGGCACTAACCGCAGGACAAAGGGAGTAAGCATGAGGGTGACTGCGGTGGTTCCCAAAATTAATAAGTATATCTGTCGGGACACCAGCCCCAATGATTGCCCTTCGCTGGCTAGAACAAAGGAAAATTCCCCAATTTGCGCTAGTCCCAAACCAGCGATTATGGCTGTTTTTAAAGGGTAGCCAAACAACTTTACTAGGGGCGTGATAATCAAAAATTTACCTACGAAAACTAGTGCTACCAGTCCTAAAATCAATTCCAGGTTGTTCCACAAAAACACTGGATCGATTAACATCCCAATGGCGGCAAAAAATAAACTGGCAAAGATATCTCGCAGGGGTTCGACATAAGTTAGGGTTTGATCGGCGTACTCCACCTCAGAAATCATCAAACCCGCGACAAATGCTCCCATTTCAATCGACAGCCCCAAATGCTCTGTTAACAGGGCAATACCCAAGCATAGAGCTACAACTCCCAATAAAAATAGTTCTCGGCTTTCGGTACGGGCTAACAGTCGCAACAAAGGCGGTATCAGCCAAATCCCCGCAGTTATTGCACCAGCAGCAAATAGACCAATCCACAGCAGCGCTGTCAGCACGGCAATGCCAATGGTTTCTGGGGGTTGGTTGAGGGCTGGTAAGACTGCTAACATTAGTCCCAGCGCTAAATCCTGTACTACCAAGATCCCTAGCATCACTTGCCCGTGAGGTGTTTCCGTTTCGTTGCGTTCCATCAAGCACTTGAGGACAACTGCTGTGGAAGACAGGGACAGAATACAGCCCAAAAACATCCCCTTAGCAGGTAAGGCTCCCCAGGCTCCAGTTAACCCACATACCACAACTGTGACCAAAATTGTCAGAGCAATTTGAAGTCCACCCCCGCCAAGAGCGATCGCTTTTACCTTTTTAAGCTCCGCCAAAGAAAACTCCACACCCAAGGCGAATAATAAAAAGGCAACCCCGAACTGTGCCAGAGTCTCTACTTGAATAAGTTCTTTAATCAATCCCAGTCCGGTTGGCCCTATGATTATCCCGCCAATCAGATAACCTAGCAGCACGGGTTGTCGTAAAAGTGCCGCCAACAGTCCACCGCAGGCTGCAACACCTAGAACTAAAACTAAATCAACAATTAGCCTAAAATCTTCTTGCACCAGTTTTAAAAGAACTATTAAGACCTATTAATTTAGGATACAAAGTTTTATGATCTCAAACAGCTTGTTTAATGAAGGTGCGACAAAATTTCCATATTGGACATTGAGTTTATGGCAACACGGTTCGGTTAACATTTTAATATTTTGAAGATCCCCCAAACCCCCTTTAAAAAGGCTTGCTCTTAACCCTCTTTTACACCCTTTTTAAGGGGGTCGCCGCAGGCGGGGGGATCTTAACCGAACTGTATTGGAACCGCTATCAGCTCTTGCCCATCTAACTTGCACATTTTTTTCTGTTAACTGCTGACTGTTAACTGTCAGAAGTCAACAAATCTCATGAGTTATTATGTAATTTAAAGGCGTAATAGCTTACTTTCTTTCTCAATACAGGTAACACAGCTGGCAGCACAAAACGCAGAAAACGTAGCGATCGCTGACAAATTGTTGAGGGGAGCGAAACATGGAGTGAGATCGTTCTATCCACTGGGTTCCGCTCAGAATGACATTCCTAATTTTTTGACTTTTATTAAGAAGTCTATTGAACCCGCTTCACTCTACCTTGATTCGGCAACTCAAACGAGACTGTTGATATGATTGGGGCATTTGGGTTAGGCACAGTAGGCCCAGTCTCTGGAGATGGAGCCAGTAGTCGATAGTCACTACGCCAACGCTGATGATTGAGGTCACAAACAACATAACCGCGTTGTCTACCATTAAAATACTTTATCCACGGACTTTCTGGTAAAGCCTTCTCAATTCGGTCACTAGCGCCAAAGCCTGAGGTAATAGATGTGCCAACAAACTCAGTACCGACTGTAGCAGAGTTAGGGTTATTGTAATCAGCTTTCAGGTCGCTTACCCAACTGGAGTGTGTGTCACCAGTAATGACAACTGGGTTGGCTGGCTGACGTTGAGCAAGAAAGTTGAGAATACGGCTGCGGGCAGCTACATAGCCGTCCCAAGCATCAATATTAAAGGCAGTCTCAGGGCCTGCTGTCCAGTCGTGCTGGGTAAAGACAACCTGTTGAGCAAGAACATTCCAGCGTGCCCCAGAGCGCTCTAGATTGCGGAACAACCACTGCTCTTGTTCAGTACCAGTCATAGTGGCACTTGGATCAAAAGCTTCTGGACAGCGTGGTTCAATAGTGTCATTACAAGGTTGGTCGCTACGATATTGGCGAGTATCGAGAACATTAAATTCAACCAAGTTACCGAAGTTTAAGCGTCGATACAGCTGCATATCAATGCCTCTAGGTTTTGAAAAATCCCGCAGTGGCATGTGTTCGTAGTATGCTTGGAAAGCAGCAGCACGACGAGCTAGAAAAGCTTGGCGTGTTTGTTTTTCTGGATCTTGAGGGATTTCGTCTGCCCAATTATTGTCAACTTCGTGGTCATCCCAAGTGACTAGCCAAGGAAATGCAGCATGAGTCTGTTGCAGACTGGGGTCAGTTTTGTATTGGGCATGGCGGTTGCGATACTCCTCCAGTGTCACTGGCTCTCCATTACCTTCATGAGGTCGGAGTGCATTGGCTCTTGGCGCTCCCTCATAAATGTAATCACCGAGGTGAACCACCAAATCTAAATCTTCTTGAGCCATGTTTTTGTAGGCGGCGAAGTATCCTTGCTCCCAGTTTTGACAGGAAGCGAAGGCGAAGCGGAAGCGCTCAACGCGATCGCGTGGGTTAGGAGCAGTGCGAGTCCGTCCGATTGGACTCACTTCATTGCCTACCCTAAACTGATACCAGTACCATCGTGCAGGTTTTAATCCTTGCACTTCTACATGAACAGAGTGTCCAAATTCTGGAGTAGCTATCTGTGTGCCACTGCGGACAACTTGCTGCATCTTTTCGTCGGTAGCAACCTGCCATTGCACTGGAACATTATATTGTGGCATCCCACCACCATTGAGGGGATCGGGGGCTAAACGCGTCCACAGTACTACATTATCTGGGAGTGGTTCACCGGAAGCAACACCCAGACTAAAGGGATAATTAGAAAATCGGGGCTGGGCGAGAACTTTGTTAGACCATTGATTGGCGATCGCAAAACCAGTTAAGGCTCCAGTCCCAATCAACACTTGTCGCCGTCTCACCCGACTTGATAGCAAGCGCTCAAAGTTGAAGTTTTGCATATACTCCCCTGATTATCGCGTTTAAATCACAGCAAAGTGTAACAGCGCAACTTTAATGCCTCTTTGCAGTCAGGTTAAGCATTGATTATTTCAACACAACCCTAGTTATTTAATCTGAATTAATAGCGCGATTTTTGGCTATGTTTGAGCGCAGAAAATGCTCCTATAACTCCTAAAATTAACAAACTGACTGTTGAACTTGTTTCGGGAACAGCTTGCACCTGATCAACAAGCAGTCCTGAAATTATTGTTGGTTCACCTACATCTACAAGCCCAACACTTAACACCAATTCACGAAAATCCTGATACATATATGCCCCTACAGCATCGTCTATTTACGATTGCAGGATAATTAAGAAAAGCCTGAAAACTTCCTATTTTAGGTAATGCATATCACGATGCATTTGTACAGTGCGTAAGTTCTGAGTCATAGCCCTTTCAAGGTGACTCGTAAAATAAGATTGTTTTTTCTCAGCGCTCTCTGTGCCTCTGCGGTTTAAAAGTAGTTTATTTAACCACAGAGACACAGAGAACACAGAGAGAAGAGGTTAAAGAGAAATTTATGGACTAAAATTTTCACCCACCTTGAAAGGGCTAGTTCTGAGTCAGAACAATTTTGAGGCGAAAGTAATTAATGTTAACATAATTGTCATGAAACTTTGACTTTTCTAAATTTTTAGTGTCCAGACCTTTAGGGCGGAAAGTGAATTAGGAGATTTAGATATCCATGCCCAACCGCAAAAAGCATATTGAGCATCTACCTCATGCTGAAGCAGCTGATCGCACAATTCGTTTCAAGCAACATCAACGTCTGTTTGCCTTACTTGCGATCGCAGCCGGTTTAATTTTTCTTCAGGGATATATGATCGCTCCCCTGATTCCACGTTTGGCTGAAGTGTTTAATGTTCCAGTTCAGGAAATTGGATTTATCGTTCCAGCCTATATGCTATCTTACGCACTGATGGCATTGTTCTACGGTGTGCTATCAGATCGATTCGGACGATGGCCTGTAATTCGCATCTCGCTGGCAATTTTTGTAATTTGTACAGCTTTGACCGCAACGGCTCAGACAGCTTCGCAAATGGCGGCTTGGCGACTGCTGACTGGACTTGGAGCTAGTGGCGTTATTCCACTCACATTTGCATTGATTGGTGATTTATTTCCTTTTGAGCAACGAGGTAGCAAGCTAGGGCTGGTGTTTGCAGCGATGGAAGGAGGAATGGCAGCAGGTTCTGCGGGTGGCGCAATTCTTGAACCGTTTTTGGGTTGGAGATGGCTATTTATCGGTACGGCTGTTCTTGCTGCTTTTGTACTTTGGCGGCTTCATCTTTACGGCGCTCTATTCGATACACCCAGTATTGAAAAATTACCTAGTATTCGCGAGATATTTAGAGGATACAGCCAGATATTAGTTACTTTTCGCGGACAAAGAACCTATGCTTATGTTTTGTGGAATGGGATTTACCACTCTGGTGTATATACTTGGTTAGGGTTGTATTTGTCACAACGTTACAACATGGATGCCTTGAGCATTGGTTTGACTATTCTCGGCTACGGCATACCTGGATTACTGTTGAGTTCCCTAATTGGTCGATCTGTTGATCGTTGGGGAAGACGTTGGCTAGTTCCGTTAGGACTAGTGATGGCGGCCTTAGCTGGTCTTGTGATGATTTTCGATATTCCCGCATATGTCACAACGATAGCGGTTCTGTTCTTATCTTTGGGATATGACCTGACGCAACCTTTGTTTGTGGGTATTGTGACTGACTTGGGGGATGGCAATAATTTAGGTCAAACGATGGGACTCAAAGTGTTTACCCTATTCACTGGATTTGGTGTTGGTAGCCTTATTTTTGGAGAGTTAATGCACTTTGGGTTTGGCATAGCTCTGGCTATTTTTGCTGGCATTCAGTTAATTTCTGGTTTGGTAGCAATTCCAGTCTTTTGGCAGGAAGTCCCATCTCAACTGCGCTCATAAGCTGATGCACGCTAAAAAAGTATAAACACTCTTTACGGTCGTTAACTGTTAACTGTTGACGGTTAACGGTTATCAATCATCAGCCTTCATGTAAATGTTCAAGTTCATAGCAGTTCCCATTCATTGTGGTACAACCTTATACTCCCAAGTCTAAGGTCACGGCAGTGCCGTGTCCCTACGGGTGTACCTCACGTAAACGAGAAACGCTATAACAGCTTAGAAATACATACGATATGGGAAACTGAGAGTCAATAATGAGTAAGTAAGTCGGCATAATAAAACCAAACTGTGTAAAGAAAAGTAAACAAGGCTTAAACTCTTTTTCCCCCTGCTCCCTGCCCCCTGCCCCCTGCCTTATCCCAACGATAATTATTTACGCCGACCTACTTATTCCTGCCCCATGCTAATTAAATTTTAGGCGAGCTAAGGGCATTCAATAATAGTAGTGACCACGGCACTTTAATATCAGGTATGAGCCATGAGTAATTTCTTAGTACAGGTAATGCAGCCGGTAGCACAAAACGCAAAGAGCGTAGAGATGCAGGGCAATCGCCATTTTCATCTACAATTCCATATTTCTTAGCTAGTTCGGCAACAATCTGCACACGTCCTGTACGGCGCATGACATTTGGCTCACCAGCAAGTGCAGCAATCACCCGCCCAGTTAATAAGGGAGTTTCCCAGTTGTAGCGATCGCTAAGAAATGAGTTATTCTTTTCGGTAACATTGGTTTGATTCATTTCAGAAGCAAAACGGGAAAAAAGCTCAGTACCAACAATACCTGGCCAAATTGAAACAGAAGCGACATTATGGGGTTTTAACTCAACAGCCATATCAGCTGCTAGGCGATCGCAAGCTGCTTTACCAGCACCATAAGCTGTATTAAATATATAAGACATACTACTCCACGATGAAATGGTGCAAATTAGTCCAGAGTTACGTTTGGTCATCATTCGGGCAGCAAAAACACTCGCAACATAGTGGCTACGAAGACCAACGTTGTTACTAGCATCCCAAATACTTGGTTCACAATTCCAAAAGGGTTGTCCATAGGCGTTTTTTAATGCCTGAACTCCTGAGTAAGCATTATTCACCAGTAAGTCGAGTTGTCCATCCTGCTCATCTTGGATGCGCTCAAACAGTAAACGCACCTGCTCATCGTCGCTGTGATCTACTCGGACGGGAATGCACACGCCGCCAACTTCCTCTACAGCTGATTGGGTTTCGCTGAGACTTCCTGAAACCGCATCACTGGAAGAGTTGTTCAGACTGCGCCCGGTAACATACACAGTTGCCCCAGCCTCACCCAAGCCAATAGCGATTCCCCTACCAATCCCCCGTGTAGCACCTGTTACCAATGCCACTCTACCCTCAAGATGTTTCATAATAATCCTTTTCTCTGCCCTCTTGTTCCCGCTGCCCCCTGCGGTTAACGGTATAGCCAAACCCGCAATAGTGAAAGCAGTTGCTCAGTATCTACAGGTTTAGTAATGTAGTCTGATGCACCGGCTTCAATACACTTCTCGCGATCGCCCTGCATGGCTTTAGCGGTCAGTGCAATAATCGGCAAAGATTTAAATTGCTCGTTTTCGCGGATTAAGCGTGTTGTTTCGTAACCATCCATTTCTGGCATCATTACGTCCATCAAAACGACATCAATATCTGGTGTAGTTTCCAACAGCGTTATCCCTTCCCTGCCATTTTCAGCATATAAAACCTGTATTTGATAACGCTCCAGCATACTTGTTAGCGCGAAGATGTTACGCACATCGTCGTCTACAATTAGCGCTTTTTTGCCAGCGAGTAAGTGGTCTATAGAATGCAGTTGTTCAAGTATTTCTCGTTTTGGTGCTGGTAAATTTGCTTGGACTCGGTGTAAAAATAATGCTGTTTCATCTAGAAGACGTTCTGGCGATCGCACATCTTTAATGATGATTGTTTCGGCAATTCGTCTGAGTTCCGTTTCTTGGGCTTTGCTAATTTCTCTACCTGTGTAGACAATGATTGGTAAATTTCTGCCGTGAGGTAAAAGCTTTATCTGCTCAATCAGTTCAAACCCGGTCATGTCGGGTAATCCTAAATCGAGAACGAGGCAATCAAAATGCTGTGAGCCGATGGCTTCTAAGGCTGCTGCACCTGTGCCAACAGCAGTGGTAGCAACATCGCTATTGCCAATTAACTCAACAATACTAAGCCGTTGAGTGTCGTCGTCTTCGACTACTAACAAATTCTTCACTTGGCGCTCAACAAAACCTTTAATTTTGGTCAACGCCTCGGATATTGTCTCGCTGGTTAAGGGTTTTTGCAGATATGCGATCGCTCCTAGTTGCAAACCGCGTTGTCTCCCTTCCTCAACTGTCATGATATGTACTGGAATGTGACGGGTATTTGGGTCATGCTTCAGCCGATCTAGTACCGTCCAACCATCCATTTCTGGCAACCTGATATCTAGCAAAATGGCTGAAGGCTGGAATTGCTGCGCTAGCATCAAACCTGTACTGCCTGTTTGGGCAGTGATCACCTTGAATCCCTGCTGTTGCGCCATATCTAGAAGGATACGCGCAAAATTAACGTCATCCTCGACAATTAATAACACGCGATCGCCTCTTTCAATAACGGCGCGATCGTCACTGAGGAGTGGCGTTGCTAGCGGAGCGTTTTGCCCGTCCTGAGTAGCGAGTGCTGGGTGAGGAGCCAGAAGTGGGGAGCCAGGAGTGGGGAATAGTTTGGATATAGAAGGCTCAGGAATCAATTGTGGGAAAAAGAATGTAAAGGTGCTACCTTGACCTGGTTGACTGACCAGTTTAATTTCGCCGCCAAAGAGACGGGCAATTTCGCGGCTAATTGATAACCCCAATCCAGTGCCGCCGTATCTGCGACTGGTAGAGCCATCAGCTTGCTGAAATGCCTCGAAAATAACTTTTTGCTTGTCGGGGGCAATGCCAATACCTGTATCACTAACTGAGAAGGCGATGACATTTTGGGCGCGATTCAAAGTTACCTGATCCTTGCTCCACCCTTGCTTCGCCACCGCAATCTGCAAGCGTACTTCTCCTCGCTCTGTAAATTTAAAAGCGTTGGAGAGCAGATTTTTCAACACCTGTTGTAAGCGTTTGACATCTGTATAGATGGTTGGCGGCAATTCGGGAATAAATTCAATTGCGAAGGCAAGTCCTTTGCTCTGAGCTATTTGCCGAAAGGTGCGCTCAATCTGATCACCTAACTCTGTCAAGGGCATTTGGGTCATGTCAATCGACATAGTTCCAGATTCAATTTTAGCGAGATCCAGAATGTCATTGATTAACGCCAACAAATCATTACCTGCTGAGTAAATTGTTTGGCTGTATTCGACTTGCTTGGCAGTGAGGTTGTGATCAATATTATCTGATAACAACTTCGCCAAAATCAACAAGCTGTTCAATGGTGTCCGCAGTTCATGGGACATATTGGCGAGAAACTCAGACTTGTATTTTGAAGAAAGGGCTAGTTGTTCTGCCTTCTCTTCTAAAGAGAGCCTTGCTTGTTCAATTTCCCGATTTTTGCGCTCGACTTCTTGCTTTTGTATTGCTAACAACTCTGCCTTTTCTTCTAATTCGGTATTGGTTTGTTGCAGCTCTTCTTGTTGTCCTTTAAGTAAGTCTTCAGAGGTTTTGAGTGATTGGGCTTGTTGTTCTAAACGCTTATTAGTTTCCCGGAGTTCATTTTGCTGGACTTGTAGCTCTTCAGCCAAAGATTGCGACTGCTTGAGTAATTCTTCAGTTCGCATGGATGCTGCGATCGTGTTGAGAACGATCGCTATACTTTCGGTAAGTTGATCGAAGAATGTCAGATGAATTTCGCTAAAGCGGCGGAAGGATGCTAATTCTATGACTGCTGTCACTTGTCCTTCAAAGAGTACAGGTAACACCACGGCATTAAGTGGAGACGATTCTCCTAAACCAGAGGTAATTCTGACATAATCACTTGGTACATCCGTTAGCAGTATTCGCTCTTTTTCTAAAGCGCATTGTCCCACCAAACCTTCACCCAAGTGGAAGCGGTTAGCTAAATGTCTGCGTTCGCGGTAAGCGTAGCTACTAATTAATTTCAAATACGGTATATTTTCCCCAGACTCCATCAGGAAGAATACGCCGTGTTGCGCTCCTACCAGGGGCGCTAGTTCTGAGAGAATCAGTTTAGATACGGTTTCTAAGTCTCGCTGACCTTGCAGCATTCGGGTAAACTTGGCTAGGTTAGTTTTCAACCAGTCTTGCTCAGTATTTTTCTGCGTTGTCTCGCGCAGATTAGCAATCATCTGGTTAATGTTGTCTTTGAGTATCGCTACTTCCCCTAGTGCTTCGACGGCGATTGAACGAGTTAAATCACCTTTAGTTACAGCTGTAGCAACTTCTGCGATCGCTCGCAACTGAGTTGTCAGTGTAGCAGCAAGTTCATTTACATTATCCGTCAAATCTTTCCAAGTTCCAGCCGCGCCAGGGACTCTAGCTTGTCCTCCCAATTTCCCTTCGATTCCCACTTCTCGCGCTACTGTAGTTACCTGATTGGCAAATGTCGCTAGAGTATCAATCATCTCGTTGATTGTCTCTGCCAAGGTTTCAATTTCTCCCTTAGCATCTAGCATCAGTTTCCGTTTCAAGTCACCGTTAGCAACCGCCGTCACAACTCTGGCAATACCGCGCACTTGTGCCGTTAAGTTACCCGCCATCGAGTTAACGTTATCTGTTAAATCTTTCCAAGTTCCTGCAACACCTTGGACTTGAGCTTGTCCGCCCAACTTCCCTTCAGTTCCCACTTCTCGCGCCACCCGCGTTACTTCTGATGCAAAGGAACTAAGTTGATCCACCATTGTGTTGGTGGTGTTCTTCAAGTCTAAAATTTCGCCTCTGGCATCGACGGTAATTTTCTTAGATAAGTCGCCATTAGCTACCGCTTTGGTAACTTCCGCGATGTTGCGAACTTGTCCGGTGAGGTTCCCCGCCATCGAGTTCACGTTGTCCGTTAAATCTTTCCAAGTGCCAGCTACTCCTCTGACATAAGCTTGCACGCCTAATTTACCTTCCGTTCCCACCTCACGGGCAACTCTTGTCACTTCCGATGCAAAAGAATTTAGTTGATCCACCATTGTATTAATGGTGTTCTTTAGTTCTTGGATTTCACCTTTCACATCAACGGTGATTTTCTTGGAAAGGTCGCCGTTTGCTACGGCTGTGGTAACTTCGGCAATGTTTCGCACCTGTGCCGTCAAGCTTCCCGCCATGAAGTTTACACTTTCGGTCAAGTCTTTCCAAGTACCTGCCACTCCCTTAACTTCTGCTTGTACGCCTAGCTTACCTTCAGTTCCCACCTCCCGCGCCACCCGCGTCACTTCACTTGCAAAGGAATTGAGTTGATCCACCATTGTGTTAATGGTGTTTTTGAGTTCCAAAATTTCACCTTTGACATCAACAGAGATTTTCTTCGAGAGGTCGCCATTTGCCACCGCCGTGGTGACTGTAGCAATATTTCGCACCTGTGCCGTTAAACTTCCCGCCATGAAGTTCACGCTGTCGGTCAAGTCTTTCCAAGTGCCAGCCACGCCGCGCACATCTGCTTGAACGCCTAACTTACCCTCACTTCCCACTTCACGCGCCACCCGCGTCACTTCACTTGCAAAGGAGTTGAGTTGATCCACCATTATATTGATGGTATTCTTGAGTTCCAGAATTTCGCCTTTGACAGCAACAGTAATTTTCTTGGATAAGTCACCATTTGCGATCGCAGTTGTAACTTCGGCAATGTTCCGCACCTGTGCCGTTAAGCTTCCCGCCATGAAATTCACGCTGTCGGTTAAGTCTTTCCAAGTACCAGCAACGTCTTTGACTTCCGCTTGTACACCCAATTTACCTTCAGTTCCCACTTCACGCGCAACTCGCGTCACTTCACTTGCAAAGGAACTGAGTTGATCCACCATTGTATTAATGGTATTTTTCAACTCCAGAATTTCACCTTTTACATCAACGGTAATTTTCTTGGATAAGTCGCCTGTTGCAACCGCCGTAGTTACTTCGGCAATATTCCGCACCTGCGCCGTCAAGCTTCCCGCCATGAAATTCACGCTGTCAGTTAAATCTTTCCACGTGCCAGCTACGCCGCGAACTTCTGCTTGCACGCCCAGTTTCCCTTCACTTCCCACTTCACGGGCAACTCGTGTTACTTCTGATGCAAAGGAATTCAGTTGATCCACCATTGTGTTGATGGTGTTTTTGAGTTCCAGAATTTCACCTTTGACATCAACGGTGATTTTCTTGGATAAGTCGCCTGTTGCAACCGCCGTAGTTACTTCGGCAATATTCCGCACCTGTGCCGTTAAACTTCCCGCCATGAAGTTTACGCTGTCGGTTAAATCTTTCCAAGTGCCAGCCACGCCGCGCACATCGGCTTGCACGCCCAACTTGCCTTCACTACCAACTTCACGGGCAACTCTTGTTACTTCTGATGCAAAGGAGCTAAGTTGATCCACCATGATATTGATGGTATTCTTGAGTTCAAAAATTTCACCTCTGACATCGACGGTGATTTTTTTAGATAGATCGCCATTTGCGATCGCAGTGGCAACTTCGGCAATATTTCGCACCTGTCCGGTAAGATTACCTGCCATTAAGTTAACGTTGTCGGTTAAATCTTTCCAAGTACCCGCAACTCCTCGGACTTCTGCTTGTACGCCTAACTTCCCTTCAGTTCCCACCTCACGCGCAACTCTTGTCACTTCCGATGCAAAGGAATTTAGCTGATCCACCATCGTGTTGATGGTGTTTTTCAACTCCAGTATTTCGCCTTTGACATCAACAGTGATTTTCTTGGAAAGGTCGCCATTTGCTACTGCCGTTGTTACTTCGGCAATATTCCGCACCTGTGCCGTCAAGCTTCCCGCCATGAAATTCACACTATCGGTCAGGTCTTTCCACGTACCCGCTACCCCGCGAACTTCTGCTTGACCGCCTAATTTTCCTTCTGCACCCACCTCACGAGCAACCCTTGTTACTTCCGATGCAAAGGAATTAAGTTGATCCACCATGATGTTGACGGTGTTTTTCAACTCTAAAATTTCGCCTTTAACATTAACAGTGATTTTCTTGGAAAGGTCGCCATTCGCTACCGCCGTTGTTACTTCCGCAATGTTACGGACTTGGGCTGTTAAATTCCCTGCCATCAAGTTAACGTTGTCGGTTAAATCTTTCCAAGTACCTGCCACTCCTTTAACTTCGGCTTGCACGCCCAATTTACCTTCAGTTCCCACTTCACGCGCAACCCGCGTCACTTCCGATGCAAAGGAATTAAGCTGATCCACCATCGTGTTAACGGTGTTTTTTAGTTCTAGAATTTCGCCTTTAACATTGACAGTGATTTTTTTGGATAAGTCACCATTTGCGATCGCAGTGGCAACTTCGGCAATATTGCGAACTTGTCCGGTGAGATTACCCGCCATCAAGTTAACGTTATCAGTCAAATCTTTCCAAGTGCCAGCAACGCCTTGCACTTCGGCTTGAACGCCCAACTTTCCTTCAGTTCCTACTTCACGCGCAACCCGCGTTACTTCCGATGCAAAAGAACCGAGCCGATCTACCATCGTGTTGACGATATTAGCAGTTTGGAGAAACTCTCCTTGGAGGGGTCTGCCTTCAATTTCTGTAGCGATCGTTTGCGATAAGTCACCATTAGCGACTGACCGAATTACACGAGTAGTTTCAGCTGTTGGTTGAACTAAATCTGTAATTAGAGTATTGACAGAAGTTACACAATCTGACCAAGAACCTTGAACATCTCCGAGAGAGGCGCGATCGGCTATTTTGCCTTCTTTGCCGACAACGTTACCAATCCGTTGTAGTTCAGTCGCCATCCGCTCATTCTGGTAAATAATATCATTGAGCGTATCAGCTATTTTGCCCGCCACACCCGTATGGTCTATGGGCATCCGAGCAGAAAAGTCACCCTGTTTAACAGCATTCAGCGTTCTTAGTAGCTGATTTAAATCTAGATTGTCGCTGTCTCTAGTTAACTGTTCGGTCGCCATAGCCCTATCTCTAAAGAATTTACTTGGTTTTTGTGTTTAAGAGGATGTTTGAAAAGTCCTCATCTTGATAGCAAAACGTTTTAGATCCCCCTAAATCCCCCTTAAAAAGGGGGGAACCGGAATCAGAGTCCCCCTTTTTAAGGGGGGTTAGGGGGGAGCAATAAGTGCCTAAAATCACAGCCAACCACTTTTCAAACAACCTCTAAAGAAGACTTTTTCAAAGCAGAGAGTTGATCGTAACTCTCATTAGTGCTTTTAGCTTTTTTGATACTCCCCATAGCAAAAAAATTTTATAATCTGATTACCTTGGGGTACCTGGTTATTTTATGGTCAAATGTTCGCAGTAATGACTATGCATAGCACAAAGGTTAGTGAAGCTAAGTTTAAATCTAACTCTTGACTGAGGGCAATCAGCTTTACTGCGAGTTGTGTAAAACTTTTAGTGAGGTTAATTTGTTTAACTTTAAATAACCAAAATGCTATTTTAGTTGTATAGATAATAATCAAGTTTGCCTTTTACTTTGTTGTTATCTTAAATTAGTTACTCAATATGTCGGGTTGCACCTGTAAAGCGTACTAACTCTAATCATAACGGGGAAATAGTTAAAATTTATCAAGGGGCAACGTAAGAGAGCAGACAAGAAGTTCGCTATCGGTGTAGCGTCTCCCTAGTGGTCTGTCAACTTAAGTTTGAAGGGTAAACGCAGACGCGCAGCGACAAAGCAGCGCAGTCTTCTCCCAAAGGGCTTGCCGCAGGCTACCACAGAGGCGCAGAGGGCACAGAGTCAACCCCTTCTCCGGCAAAGATGCTGCCCTGCGCGTAGCTTGCTTCCCCGGAGAGGTAGGGGGAATTCAAAATAACAATCCCCATAAATAAATTTAGTTGCTCTGTATCCTTTTATTATTCTGCCATAGAAAAATCATCTTTAAGAAGTGTCTCACCAAGGATTGTTATCTTGACAGACTAGACCGCAAGGCGGAAGTCAAAAGTCAAAATGAATACAGCGTAGGCGTTTCGTTAATTTGGAATGGGTTGTTTATGGAAGTCGGTGGGAAACTCCATCCCCAGGTGTCTGTAAAGGGATAGCCGCCCGTCGACTTGGGGCATTGGGCATTGGTAAGCTAATGAGCATTTAAGTTGCATAAACCCAGGGCTGAAGGCCTTACCACAAGCGAGTCAGTCTGGAAAAATGAATGACGATTAGCTTAACTCTTCCCCATGCCTAAAAACTCCATCCCGCAAGTGGCGTGGAGTTTTTTATTTCCGTCTTGTGCTACTATTAGGACACTGTAGCGAAGTTTACCTACCTTTAACGTCGTTTCACCTAGCATTTCTGGAATGAGATTAATCTTTTCCATGAGTAATATCTTTTACGCATATTCAAAATTGGCCCTTTTACTTTAAAAGAAACTATTGAAAAATAGCCAATATAATTATTATAAAAATCATAAATGCAAATAATTAAAAAAATAGATCATATCTGAGTATGGATACTCAGATATGACAGAATGAGTTACTATTACGGCTAGCAAATATCATTGCTTTAGCTTACGAATAAGCTGTTTTCTAGCTCGTAATGTTAGAAACGATAGCCTAATCCGGCTTGGAAGCTGACGGCATCAGCATCACTATTTCTGTAAGCGTCTATAGCCCATTTAGTATCGCCATAGGCAATGACATTATTCCTAACTTCTGATTCAATACCAAGGGTGACTACAGGCGCATTTTGATTGCCTAATGGGGTTTTTTGACCTTCATCAGTTACAAAAGAATAACCACCACCGAAGTAAAGGTTAGTGTTTCTGGCGATGGGCGCATCGTAAGTCACTATGGGCATAATTGCGGCAGCATCACCACCATACAGCAAAGAACCCCGGACTGAAACGGGCGCATTGGGAAGGGCGTAACGTCCTTGAATATTACCACCAAATTGTGCTTCATCGTTTCCTTGTCCGCCACTGGTTGCACCAACGGCAACACCAGCACCGATGTAGTTAGCGTTTGTACCAGCTGTTTGAGCAGAAGCAATTCCTGCCGAGAGGACAATGGAAGCAACAGCGAGTGCAGAGGCAGCTAATTTTGTAAGTTTCATAGAATTCTTCTCACTAGAGTTAGGTAAAATCAATATTCTCTAGTACTAGAATCTCTTTTTTTACAAAATGTAACCTCGCACACCTGGTTCACCCAAGTGGCTGAATTATTTCTCACCCACCTGGGTGTACTAGGGACTTCCGTTATTTCTTTAAAAAGCGTTGACGTAGACGAGATATAAAAGTATTCACCTCTGGTATTTTCATTGATAAAGCGATCGCAGCAAACACTGCAACTCCCACGAAGCCAGATACACACAACTGCAACACCAGAATCAGTAAACCCGTTTTACCTAACAATTGTTGAGAACCAACCAAAGTCCCATAGCTTGCTACCCCAGCTACCAAGCTACCAGCAGTCAAACCCAAAATCGGCAAACTCCACTCGCGCCAAGGTAAACCATTGAGTTTGCGATCGAGTAACCACAACAGCATCAACATTGAACTGCAATTTACACCTACTGTTGCTAACACCAAACCGGGAGCGCCAAAAGGTTTAACGAAAAACCAATCTAATAAAATGTTGAGGAAGATATTAAAAATACTGACGCGAAAAGGTGTCTGTCCATCGCCTAAAGCATAAAACACCCGCACCAAAACATCACGCCCTAAATAGACAAACATCCCAATTCCATAAGCGACTAGCAAGGATGAAACTAGCTGTGTGGCTTCTGGCTTGAAAGCACCACGTTCATACACCACCCGCACAATAGGTACAGATAATGCCACCATCAGCGCCCCTAGCGGTAACATGGTGAAGGCAGTGAGTAGCAGTCCTTGGCGAATGCGTAATTTTAAATCTGGCCAATTTTCGGGGCCTGCAAGTTTGGCAAATATTGGTAATAGGGGCAGCAAAATGATATTAGAAATAATCCCTAACGGAGTTTGAACTAATAGATTTGCATAGTTAAATCCTGCCGCAGCACCAGGAATAGGGCTGGCAAAATATAAATCAGTGGCAACATTAATTGGCATCATTCCAGAGGAAATTGTTGCCGGAGTCATGATTTTAATAACTTCTTGAACACCTGGGGATTTAAAATCAAACCGGAGGCGTAACGTACCTAATCCTAACCGCCATTGGACAATTAGCTGCACTAACCACTGGAGAATGGCTCCTGCTAAGGTTCCCCAAGCTAAAACCATTCCACCAATTAAAGCGTACTCTGGCTTAATAATGTCCTTGCCCAGTTGCATAGCCAAGATACCAAGACCGGCAACAACGGTAATGCTGGATAATAATGGACTAATGGAGAGTAGCCAATATTGATTGGCTGCATTTAGAGTACCAAAGCCAATGCCAATTAAACCGGCAAATAAAGCCATTGGTGCCATAATGCGGAGTTGTTGAATAGCGATCACTCTGGTTGCCTCTTCCAAGCCATAACCGACTAAATCAACTATCGCATCCGCAAATAAAACTTGAGCCACTGTCACCAGCAACAGCAATCCAGCCACCAGCGTTGTCACGGTTTCCACTAAAGGGGCTGCTTCTTCTCGCCGCCGCTTGGCTAAAACGCTGACAACTGCACTGTGTAATGGGCCATTTACACCACCGAGTAAGATCAATAAAAAGCCAGGGATAATATAGGCGTAGCTATAGGCGGTAGCAGCAGCACCAACACCAAAAGCCGCAGCGATCGCTTGCTGCCGCACTAAGCCGAAGACTTTACTAATTAATGTGGCTGCGGCAACAATGCCAGCAATTCCAGCGAAAGAACGAGAGGGTTTTTGGTCTTGTTGTGTCACGAATATTACCCGACAACTCTTGCAGAGTGCATATTTTAAAACATTTAACCTGAAATCGCGCAGTCTGTCAGGCAAATTTTAACAAATAGGTAATGAAGTTTATAGTCTCATAGCAATTATCTCAATTTCTAGACTCAATACGACTTGTTCCTTCCCCTAATCCCTGCTCCCTGCTCCCCTGCCCTAAACGTGGTGAGATATTTTTTAGTTGGAAGTCCCTAAATAGGGCTAGAGATGCTTACTACAAACCTTTAATTTATTTATGTCTTCCGTTGTATACAAACCAAAATTATTTTTAACCCATTACGAGGATAAATCAAGAAAGGGGAACTATAACAATAACCATCTTCTGGGAAATAGTTGAACACTGCAAATGTCATATCTTTGACGTTAACCCAATGAAGTTTGGTATGAGGAATCATTATATAAAGACTACATAAATCCAGAGCAATGGAACCCAGTTCAAATTTCACGGAAAATCAACTTCTCTTGTCAAGCGCTCAACTTCAAGAGCAACTAGACCAACAAAAGGCTCTGGCGAGTGTAATTGTCCGAATTCGGGAGTCTCTTGACTTAGAAACAATTTTTCAAACTACCGTTACACAAGTGCGTCAGTTGCTAAATGCTGATCGTGTAGCAGTCTTCCAGTTTGACCATGAAAAAGATTGGGAAGGAGAATTTGTTTCTGAGGATGTTGCACTTGGCTGGGACTCAGCACTGGCAATAAAAGTTTATGACCACTGCTTTGGAGAACAATTTGCTTCGAGTTATCAACAAGGTAGAGTGCAAGCAGTAGCAGATATTTACAAAGCGGGACTGAGTGATTGTCATGTGGCATTTTTGAGGAAATTTCAGGTACAGGCCAACCTCGTTGTCCCTCTATCGCGCCAGAAGGAACTGTGGGGATTGCTTTGCATTCATCAGTGCAGTGAGGCTCGTGACTGGAAAGAATCAGAAATTGAGTTTATTCGTCAAATTGCTGACCATCTTACCGTTGCCATTCAACAAGCGAAGCACCTCCATGAAGTCCAATTGCAAGCCGCAGAATTGGCTCAAGCGGCTCAACGCGACCAAGTAATTGCTCGGATTGTCGATGAAATTCGCTCACCCCTTGATATTGAAACCATCTTTAAAACAACAACTCAAGAAATACGCCACCTGCTGCAAGCTGACCGAGTTGCCATCTTTAGCTTCAATGACGATTGGAGTGGTAACTTCGTTGCTGAATCATTTACCGAAGGCTGGACTCCCTTAGTTGGTGTTCAGCCTGCGATCACTGATACTTATTTACAACAGACGCAAGGCGGACGTTACGCTCACAACCAGACATTTACAGTTAATGACATTTACCAAGCCGGATTAACAAACTGCCATGTAACCCTATTGGAGCAATTTCAGGCAAAAGCCTTTGCAACAGCTCCCATTCTCCAAGGAGACAAACTTTGGGGAGTCATTACTGCTTACCAAAATTCCTCACCCAGACAGTGGCAATCCTATGAAGTCGAATCACTCAGCAAAATCGGCACACAAATTGGTGTGGCAGTGCGACACCATAAGTTGCTCACATACGCTCAGTACCAAGCAGAGCAACAAAAGACATTAACTAACGTGATTACTCGAATTCGGGAATCTCTAGATTTAGATACAATCTTCCAAACTACTGTCACCGAGGCACGGAAAATGCTCCAAGCAGACAGAGTTGCAGTCTTTCGTTTTGATCCTCAAAAAGATTGGGAAGGAGAATTTATTTCTGAGGATGTTGTAGCTGAATGTAACTCGGTAATAACAGAAAAAGTTTATGATTATTGCTTCGGTGAAAACTTTGCAACCCTTTACGCGCAAGGTCGAGTAAATGCGATCGCTGACATTTATCAAGAAAAGTTCCCAGGTTGCTACATTCAAATCCTAGAAAAATTTCAAGTGCGGGCAAATCTGATCGCACCTCTATTGAAAAAAGGTGAACTTTGGGGATTGCTGTGTATTCACCAATGCAATGCTCCTCGTCACTGGCAACCCTCTGAAATTGAATTTGCTAGTCAAATAGCCGAGCAATTGGGAGTGGCATTAAAACAGGATTCTTATTTAAAGCAAGTTCAAATGCAGGTTGTCCAGTTAGCAGAAGCTACTGAACGGGAGAAAGCAATGGAACGGCAAGAATTGCTGGCTGCAACCATTGATAAAATCCGCCAGTCACTTGATATTAAAACTATTTTTAGAACCACTACTCACGCTGTGCGAGAGTTGCTCGAAGTCGAGCGAGTTGCAATCTACCGTTTCAACTCAGATTGGAGCGGTAAATTTGTAGCAGATTCTTTTAAAGATGGTTGGAAGCCTGTTTTACAAGCTCAACCAATGATTATAGAAACTTTTGAAGACACAGACGACGATAACGAACTTCCGCGTAACGAAACCTTTGTTCCAATTCGGGAAGGTGAAAAATTATGGGGATTATTAGTTGCTTATCAAAATTCCCAGCCGCGTTATTGGAAAGAGGAAGAAATTAATTTACTAGCTCAAGTAGGAGTGCAATTGGGAATTGCAATTCAGCAAGCAGAATTACTCGAACAAACTAAACGTCAAACCTTAGAATTTACTCAAGCTCTGCAAGAATTAAAACAAACTCAGACTCGGTTAATTCAGGGTGAAAAGATGGCAGGATTAGGACAACTACTTGCTGGAGTTGCTCATGAAATCAATAATCCTGTGAGTTTTATTTTTGGCAATCTCATCCATTTAAATGAATATACTCAAGAATTGCTGAATGTAGTGAAACTTTACCGTCAAAATTCCTCCCTTTCGCCAAGTTTCCAACAGCAAATTGACAAGACTGATTTGGATTTTCTCATCGAAGATTTGTCCAAAACCCTTGAGTCAATGAAAGTAGGCACAGAGCGCATCTGTGAGATTGTCCTATCACTGCGAAACTTTTCTCGTACAGATGAGGCTGAATTGAAGCCAGTAGACATTCATGAAGGATTGGATAGTACTTTGCTAATCTTAGGGCATCGGCTCAAAAACAATAATCAACGTCCAGCTATTGAAATTATGAAAGAATATGCTATTTTAGGTTTGCTCGAATGCTATCCAGCGCAATTAAATCAAGTGTTTATGAATCTTCTAAGTAACAGTATTGATGCATTAGAGGAAAAATTTAAAACTATACAGCAAAGGTATTTAAAGTTATCCCAAAGGTGCCCAAAAATACCTTTAACTATCTGGATTAGTACGCAAGCCGTTAATAATCTGATTGTAATTAGAATAGCGGATAATGGTCTGGGGATTCCAGAAGAGGTGCGATCGCATATATTCGATCCCTTCTTCACTACCAAAGCACCAGGTAAAGGTACGGGGTTAGGATTATCTATCAGCCACCAAATAATAGTTGAAAAACATCATGGTCAGATTAAATGCTCCTCTAAACCAGGAGAAGGAACAGAGTTTTTAATTGAAATTCCCACGGATAATTGATATCTATGTTTTTAGGCTCAACGTTGAGATTTTTTACTTACAACCTAAACTATCTCGCGTTGACATACCCGTAACCGGATTTACCCCATCGGCCCTTTCACACATTAGCGACACTTGATAACGGTCAATTAAAGCGTCGGTAAAATCAGCGCCTGTAATTTCGGCATCATAAAAACGGCTACGGGTCAAAGTGGCTTCTGTAAAAATGGCATTTTTCAGGTTAGCACCATCCATAGTCACGCGATCGACTAAAGCGCCTGCTAGATTCGCACCTTCCAAATTTGCTTTCAACAAAACTCCTTTAGTGAGAATTGCATTGGTTAAATTCGCTCCTTGAAAATTCGTCCCCCGCATTTCTGCTGCTACAAAAGTCACACCTGCCAAATCAGCGTGAGAAAAATCACGATTTTCTAAATTTATATTGTTGTAATTGATTGTGTTTATCTGAGCAAAAGCAGGTTTTGGATTAAGTATTACCCACCCAAATGCCAGTATCAAAATTACAATCAAACCCAAAAGTCGCAGTAAAATCTTTTTCATAACTTTATTATTTATCAGCAGTCCTTTGTCATTAGCCGCTTGTCATTTAACCAATGACTAATGACTAATGACTAATGACTCTTGACTATTTCCAATCTTTACCAATCCGAATTGTGAGATCAGATTCTAAATCACCAATCGCCGCTACCTCAATTTGACCCAAGCCTAAGACTTTTTGCAAATCAACTCCAACTCGTCGGTTGCCTTTTTGGACAACAATCTGAGTTTGGCGTTGGGTATCTGGCCAATCAGGCACTTTGTAAATATTAGTAAACCCTTTCTGTTTCAGATAAGCAATAACTTTTTCAGTTAGCTGAGGTTGATTGGAAGCATTTTGAATAGCAATTTTGAGGTTAGGAACCTGACGCATATCTGGTTTTAGACCAGGTACATTTACCCCAACATAATCATTCAACAGGCTCTGTTGTCCAGTCATATTTAGCCAATAGCTATCAGGGTCTTTGCTAAAACGGCTAAACGTACCAGGCAACACGGTCATTTGGAAATTATCCCGATCCAAGTTGAGGCCGAAATTTACCAACGCCATCATTTCTTCCATCTTCAGGTTGGTATCAAAGTATTTTCGCATCAAGCGAGTTAATTGAGGCAACCTGGGTAAGACGGTAGGACTATTTAAGCGTTGCAGCAATGCTGCTGTTAGTGCTTGCTGACGCTGCACTCTCGGTAAATCTCCCAAACCTGGTTCGCGGAATCGGGCAAACTGTTCTGCTTGTTCGCCGTTGAGGGTTTGCCAGCCACTGACTAAATTAATCGACAGCCGACTGCTAGAGTCTTTATATTCCATTGATTGGGGAACAAAGACTTCTACTCCGCCTAAGTGATCGACTAACTGCCGTAAGCCACTGGTAGAAATACGGATATAGCGATCGATTGGGGCATTGTTTAAGGTACGGCTAACTACCCGTGCAGCCAAGACTGGGCCGCCTTTGGCATTGGCATCAGATACCTTAGTTAATCCCTTTTCTCCCTTTTCTGGGATGGCGATCATCGTATCTCTAGGAATGGAAAGCACCCGCACAGATTTTTCACTAGGGTTGAGCCGTACCAGTAGCATCGTGTCACTTTTCCCAGCAAAGCTTTCTGGTGAACCATCAACAGTACCGCTAACTGGTTCAATCCCCATAATTAAAATATTCATCGGTCGTGAAAGCTGGTACTGGGAGAGTTTGCTCCATAACTCCCCTGGTAATGGTATTTTTACCTCGTCTTGAGCAGTTCCCAAATCTTCATCTGTTCGATCTAGATTGCTCCATAACGGAGTCCAAAGAGCTAAGGTTGATACCAGTAACCCAGATAAGACGACGCCGATGACAACCGTCATGATCCATAACAGCCATCGAGGCATGGTTAAGCCCAGCCTCTCGTAAAGCTGATTGGGAATTGCACCCATTGATTCGACGACGCTACGATTGGGATGCGCTAGCGGGTTTAGTTCGACATCCTCCTCCTCTGAATCAGCTACTGGTGCAGCTGTTACTTGATTTTCCGTTCGTTGACTTTGCTGCGATCGCACCTCAGTTTCAAATTCTGCAACTTGCTGAGATCCAAGCGGATTTTCCGACCATTCGACTTGTTTTATCACAATTATCTCCCCACTCAACCACTCCCTAAAGGTATGTTAATCCAAGCTACAAATATTGCCAGTGGAAAAGCTCACTGTAAACTTGTAATGTTCTTCGGTAGGCGTGTATGACAACATGAATACTTTATTGTTCCCCGTAATCCTTGCTGGTGGTAAAGGTGAACGTTTTTGGCCTCTGAGCCGCAAAGACCGACCTAAGCAATTTTTAAGTCTTGATGGTAGCTCTAGAAGTTTATTACAAGCAACCGCCGATCGATTGATTGAACTCGGTGGCGGGTGGGATTCCTTGTGGGTGATTACTTCTAGTCAGATAGCTGAAGGGGTAAGACAACAATTACCTGATCTACCAGTTGCAAACTTACTGATTGAGTCGGAAGGCAGAGACACTGCCGCAGCCGTTGCTTGGACAAGTTTAGAAATCAAACAGCGCTATGGAGAAGACGCTGTTATTGGCTTTTTCCCTGCTGACCACTGGATTGCTGATCAAGAGGCGTTTGCACACACATTAAGCGCGGCTACGCAACTTGCAGCAAGCACAGCAGCGATCGTTACACTGGGGATCAAGCCTACTTTTCCATCAACCGGTTACGGCTACATTGAACAAGGTGAAAAAATAGGTAGCTTTAATGAGTTGCCAGCTTATCACGTCAATCGTTTTACTGAAAAGCCCAACCGTGAAACGGCAGAAACTTTTTTATCCACGGGACGTTTTAGCTGGAATAGTGGAATGTTCGTTTTTCGGGCAGGGGTTGTTCTCAAGGAACTACATACCCATGCGCCAGAAATTATCGAACCTTTAGAACAACATGGCCCTTATATCTATCCCCAGTTGCCTAAGAAGAGTATAGACTATGCGCTAATGGAAAAGACAACTCTAGCATACGTTTTGCCAGTTGATTTTGGTTGGGATGATTTAGGAGATTGGAATGCGATCGAACGCTTACTTAAAACAGAGGAGAATCCCAATGTGGAACTGGCTACGCACGTAGGGCTAGATACGCAGGGTGCAATTATTTATGCCTCAAATCCAGAGGATGTAGTTGTTACAATTGGTTTAGAGGACGTGGTGATTGTGCGCGATCGCAATGTCACCCTCGTTGTTAAAAAAGAACGTACCCAGGAAATCAAGCAGATCCTTAAAATTCTCCAAAGCGATTCCCGATTTACTGACCTGCTATAAAAGTTAAAACCCTTGGCAGAGGCGAAAAAGTCTATTTTTCCATTATAACTTGACTGTCGAAAAGCAGAGCATTGAAAGAGGCAGAGGGGCAGGGAGCAGAGGGGAAACTAATTTTTTATTCTCCCCCTTGCCCCCCGCCCCCGCTCCCTGCCCCCATTCCCCCCTCCCCCCCTCCCCACTCCCCACTTCAAAAATGTTCCTCACCCAAACTGTTCCCCGTCAACGAGAAATTCTTGAAGTATTCCTTCGCAATGGCTGGGACTATATGCGAAGGTTACTTACTGGTGGTAAAGCTGATGAACCCCAGCTACCTACACCTGCGGTTTTAAAAAATATCCTGGTAGACTTGGGGCCAGTTTACGTTAAACTTGGTCAGCTACTTTCTACCCGTCCAGATTTACTCAGCGCCTCTTATATTGAGGAACTCTCAACTCTACAAGACGAAGTACCGCCTGTTCCTTGGTCAGAAATAGAAATAATCCTCCGTAAAGAATTAAAACGTCCACTAGCAGAAACTTTCAGCACAGTTAACCCGATTCCAGTAGCAGCAGGATCAATTGCTCAGACACATCGAGCTACATTAATAGATGGTCGAGAAGTTGCTCTGAAAGTGCAACGTCCGGGAATTGATCTGACCATTGCCCAAGATATTGCTTTAATTCAAGGTATTGCCGACTTAGTAGCGCGGACTGAATTTGGGCAAACCTATGAAATTAAATCCATCGCCGAAGAATTTACCAAAGCTCTAGAAGCCGAGTTAGATTTTACACGGGAAGCGGGTTTTACAGACCAACTGCGACGCAATTTATCTAAAAGTCGCTGGTATGATCCCACGCAAATAGTGGTTGCGGAAATTAACTGGGAATTGACCACAGCAAAATTACTGGTGATGGAATGGCTGGATGGAGTGCCGTTCCTGGCGGCGGATTTGAATAATGACCCCAACGTTAAAGATCCTGCCGAAAAGCGTAAAGAAATAACTACTTTGCTATTTCGGGTATTTTTCCAGCAACTATATATTGATGGCTTTTTTCACGCCGATCCCCATCCAGGAAACTTGTTTTATCTCAAAGATAGTCGTGTCGCCCTCTTAGACTGTGGCATGGTGGGAAGACTTGATCCCCGCACACAGCAGATATTAACAGAGATGTTGTTAGCGATCGTTGATTTAGATGCTCAAAGGTGCGCTCAATTAACTTTGCAGCTATCAGATTCTGCTCAACCAGTAATTTTGTCGCGGTTAGAAAATGATTACGATCGCATGTTGCGAAAATATCACAATGTCAGCCTAACGCAAATAAACTTCAGTCAAATAATTTATGAAGTTTTACAAGTTGCCCGCAACAATAAAATTAGATTACCTAGCAATATGGGTTTGTATGCCAAAACCCTAGCAAATTTAGAGGGTGTGGCGCGGACATTCAACCCGGAGCTTAATTTTTTTGATGAAGTCAAACCATTAATTACAGACTTGTTTCGTCGGCAATTAGTGGGTGATAATCCAGTGCCATCGCTCCTCAGGACAATCTTAGATATTAAAAGTCTCTCTCTCCAATCTCCCCGCCAAATTGAACTCTTATTAGACCGAGTTACCTCGGAAACCTTACAGTGGAATTTATCGCTGCGGGGGTTAGATGGTGTGCGGCGCACTATGGACGATGCGGCTAACCGACTATCTTTTAGTATATTAGTGGGTTCGCTGATTATGGGTGCAGCAATTATTTCCACCAAAGCCCAGACAACTCAGCTATCTTTTTTAAGTACCACCCTGTTTGCAGTCGCTAGTTTATTAGGTTTGTGGTTAATTATTAGTACATTGCGATCAGGACGTTTACGCTAAAGTCTATGTGTTGTGCTTGAGTAATGCCCACCACAGTAAATCATGATATGTCACTGGCGAAAATCCCTGCTTTTATCTTTGGAACCACAGATAAATAGGGTTAAACACCAGTGATTTATGTGTGTTTACCTGTATATATCTGTGGTTCTAATATAAAAAATATGTCAATCATCATTGCTGAAAAGCTAAGTAAATCTTACCCGGTAGCGGTCAAAAATCCGGGTATTAAAGGCACAATCACCCACTTGTTTCGCCGCACCTACCGCTCAATTCAAGCAGTTCAAGATGTTTCCTTTGAAATTGCTCCTGGCGAAGTTGTGGGGTTTTTGGGGCCAAATGGGGCTGGTAAAACTACCACACTCAAAATGCTTACGGGGCTGATTCATCCCTCTAGCGGTACTGTTGAAGTAGCTGGACAAATTCCGTTTCATCGTAAAGAAACATTTTTGCAAAAAGTTACCTTGGTAATGGGGCAAAAGCAGCAGCTAATTTGGGACTTACCAGCGCTGGATTCTTTGAGAATTAATGCTGCTGTATACAACATCTCTGATAAAGAGTTCCAGCGCCGGGTGGGAGAACTAACAGAGATGCTTTCTTTAGAAGGCAAGCTTACCCAACCAGTACGGAAGCTATCTTTGGGTGAACGAATGAAGGCGGAATTGCTGGCAGCACTTTTGCACCGTCCTCACGTATTATTCCTAGATGAACCAACGCTGGGACTAGATGTAAATGCTCAAGTGGCGGTGCGCGATTTTTTGCGCGACTACAACCAGCGTTATCAGGCTACAGTGCTGTTGACGAGTCATTACATGGCTGATATCACAGCTTTGTGTCAACGAGTGCTGTTGATTCACCAGGGAAAACTGATGTATGACGGTAGTTTAGATGGACTACTAGAACGTTTTGCCCCTTACCGCGAAGTTCATATAGAGTTAGCCCAACCTCTACCGATAGAAAAACTTATGACCTATGGTGATGTGCAACTCTTAGAAGGGCGATCGGTGCATTTTATGGTACCAAGAGAGGCGCTCACTCGCATGGTATCTAAGATTTTGACGGATTTGGAGGTAATTGATTTAACAGTTACCGAACCGCCTGTAGAAGAAGTGATCGGACGAGTTTTTCAGGCGGGTGTCGTGTAATTAGTGCTGAGATAAGTAGAGTTGCCAAGAGGAAAATGCACCATAGATGAAAAAATTTATTAGAAAAGCTCTAACTTTGCTGTTAGTATACTACGCCTATATGGTTGAGTATCGAGCAGAACTAATCTTATGGGTTTTGGCTGGATCTTTACCGATCATCCTCATGGGTATCTGGATACAGGCAGCACAAGGCGGGCAGTTTGGGCTATCACCTGTGGATTTTGCGCGTTACTTTATCACGGTTTTCATTGTCAGGCAACTTACAGTTGTTTGGGTAATTTGGGAGTTTGAAAGAGAGGTCGTGGAAGGCAAGCTTTCGCCCAAGTTACTACAGCCACTCGACCCAGTATGGCATCACGTTGCATCTCATATTTCTGAAAGATTTGCTCGTTTAACATTTACTTTTTTATTAGTAGCATTATTTTTTATTCTTTATCCCCAGGCTTTTTGGGTACCAAGTTTGAGTAGATTTTTGCTGTTTATCTTGGCGGCAGTGCTAGCTTTTGCTTTGCGGTTTACGATTCAGTACACCTTTGCCATGTTCGCCTTTTGGACAGAACGGGCTAGCGCTTTAGAAAATTTTTGGTTATTGTTTTATCTATTTTTATCTGGTTTGATAGCACCTTTAGAGGTCTTTCCAGAACCTGTGCAGAAAATAGTGATGTTTACGCCTTTTCCCTATTTGATTGATTTTCCTGCGAGTCTTTTGGTAGGGCTACCCGTGGATATAGGGCAGGGATTTGGGTCAATGGTGGGATGGATATTAGTATTTTTGGGTGCGAATCGTTTGCTATGGCGTGCGGGTTTAAAGCGGTATTCTGGGATGGGAGCTTAAATAATTTAACATTCAACTAAAAAATCCCATCCAATGATTTGGCTAAGTACAGCTTTGCGTCAAACCGTGCAGAATTGAGGATAATGAAACGTAGAGGGTACGCAAATATTTGATATGTGGCAATTTTTTCGCTACGAATTTATAAAATCATGTACTAAGTTGAGGAAGCTTGAATACTACTGATAAGTCCATGCAATTCGTCTAAAGTATTTAGCGTTTTAAATCTTCGCTTAATTACCTCTAGTTGCTCTAAATCATAAATTTGAGAGATTTCTGGCATCAGTTGCAATCCCTCAGCACCAAATTTTATCTCCAAAGCGAGTTCAATGCCTGAGAGTATCCCTTCTCGCCGTCCTTCTCGCCGTCCTTCTTGCCTTCCTTCTTGCCGTCCTCGTTCTTCCCCACGTTGTTCGCCCTCTCTCAAAATTTGCTGATACCAGGGAGGTTCGCGTAACACTGCCATATCCCTTCGGAGTTAATAATTTCTCCGCATACAATATCGGGAATTTTCGTTACCCATTTTACCCAATTTTCGGGTGCGAGGCTGATTAATCGCTTGGTGCTAATATCTGCTGCTTTAGCCATAGGGGATGTAGATGACCATAGTTGTAGTTTATGACTAAAGTGATGATATCTATCATGGGTTACGCCTATGCACTAATGTACTTTACTAGAGATTTTATAAATTACTTGGTATCGTCTTAAACTTTTCTGCCGTTCCCAAAGAATAATCTTCTAACTTAAAATCAGCAAAAGGCTTCTTTTCTAACCTATCTCGTAATGCTTCGTCGATAATTACGCCTGCTGATTGTTTTTTAACGCCAATAATTATAATACTTCTCTGATATTTGGTTAAATCCTGATTTGCCTGACAATCACTCCGTTGAAATTGTCCCAAATTTAATATCCGATAACCTTTAATGCTTGGTGTATTAATAAATATTCTTTTTACTAAAAATTGGATTTGTTTGGAACGTTCTAGAGCCATTCGTTCTTGAACTTCTATATTACCTTTACAAGAAGCTGTGCCTACAGAAATAATCTCACTAGGATCTTCCATGAGATTCTGTATATCTTCTTGCTCTAAGCTCAACTTTAAAAGGTCAAGACTAATAATTTCATCATTATATTTTATTTGAAAATTGCTACCTAAAAGCCATTTATATTCTAGTGATAAAACAGCTATATTAAATTCGGCTACTTTCCCCTGGCTATCTCTACCTTCTTGATAACTAAAATAATCAACTTTACCTTTTTTTTGGGAAGATTGACCGTAATTTGAACTGACAGGAAATTTTGATGTTCGCGTTCCTAAAGCCACTATACTAAGTAATGCTAATATCAATAGCAAAGTTGCAAAAAACTTAAGTAGTGGTACTTCTTCTGGCTGTTTTTGTGGAGAAAATGAAGTTTTAGCAATTGGTGATGGCAATTGCTCGATATCACAATCTTCCACTAAATTAAGATTTTCAGTAGTAGTTTTTGCTAGTTGGGTTTCAATTTCTTCTAAGCGTTGTAAAATTTCCTGAGTATTGCCAGGACGCTTTTCTATATCCGGTGCTATTAGCCAATCAATTAAATTCAATAGTAAGGGTGAGATATAGATAGCATGATTGTGCCAGTGCAATAAATTTTGCTGGACATCATACATATCTAAAGGATGGTATCCTGTAAGTAAAAATACAAATGTGCGTCCCAGGGCAAAGAAATCTGATTGCGGTACTGCTTGAGCATTCATTTGTTCGGGAGCGCTGTAGCCAGATGACATTAGTGCTGTCATCCCCTTGCCCTTACTAATTTGGTCTGGGTCGGTTCTATCAATTTTAATGGCGGTGCCAAAATCAATCAGTGCCAAATCCCCCCAGCCCTTCCCAAGGGGTGATCGAATCATGATATTAGATGGCTTAATATCTCGATGCAGGTACTGTTTACCATGCACTAAATCCAAAATCTCTACCAATTGTTTTAACCAAGCTAAAGCCTGTTGTTGGGAAATAGGATGATTCTGCTGCTGTAGCCACTGTTCTAAGTTGTACCCATCGATTTTTTCCATTGCAATGCAATGCAACACTAAACCATTTCGAGTTTGATACTGGAAGTAACTATCCTCTTTAGGAATGCCGGGATGCTTGAGTTGTCCCAATACGGTTACTTCTTGTTGAAATAGTTCTACTGATTTGGCATCGGCAGATAGCTCCTCTTTGAGTATCTTGAGGATTTTAGGGGTATCTTGTTCATACACTTCATAAACTTTACTAAATCCTGTTTTGTCACTCAAGAGGTACATTACCCGATAACGCCCTAGCAATTCTAAATGGGAACCACAACTTTGACAAAAGCGATTTTGATAATTATCCGGGTTATTTGGTTTAGGGCAAACAGGATTGATACAAAGGCTCATGACTGGCTTATCCGTACTTTAACAGTTATCAGTTATTAGTGAATGCTGATAACTAATGACTGATTTAACAGGAACGCAGATGCGTAGCTACTTGTTGCTAGACATCGCTCCTATTAATTCTTCTGTTGCCGGATGATAATCCCGTCCAATAATTGATTTTCTATCAGTGTTCTGCCAAGAAAGCTGCTACAGTTTGGTTAAATGCCTCTGGTTGTGTCAAAAACGGCCAATGATTGCCAGGAACTTGGCAAATGCGTAGGTTTTTAAGATAGGTTTTGTAGGGTTGAATTTGCCAATCTTGACGGTTCAATCCTTGTTTTGGCTGGACGAAAATGGCAGGAGTGTCAAGGGGAATTGTAAAACCAGGCACTTGCATTACTGCTTCAAAAATGCCGTCGCGGGCAGCTATGGTAAATTTGCTGCCCCAACTACCATCAAGTTTTTGTTCTATTCCTGCTTGGAAAACTTGCTGCTGTAAAGAACTCCATCCTTGATATTGCTTTAACTGCCGTGCTTGTTTTTCAGCTTCTTCATAACTGGCAAAGGGGCCGATGCTTTTGAGAAAAGGTAAGAAGCGATACAACATAGGGAAAGTTACCCTGAAAAGGCTGGGCATTTTCCAAATGAAAATTGGATCGACCAGAATTATACTCTGCAAACGCTTTGGGTTTTGCCTTGCCCAGATAGCGGCTAATTTGCCTGTCCACGAATGACTGACAATATGGGCAGAAGTCCATCCAAGATGATCCATGAGTGCTTCGAGGTCTGCGATCGCACTTTCAAAGCTATAATCTCTCTCAGGTTTACTACTTTGGCCATGTCCGCGCATATCTGGTGCGACTATGTGGTCGTCTGCTGCTAAATAATCTCCTAAACTAGACCACACTAGAGCATGATCGCCTAAACCGTGTAACAACAGTAAAGGTTCTCGCCCTTGGTTCCACTCTAAATAAGAAAGTTGGATATCAGGCTTTGATAAAGTTTTACGTACAGGTATCATTGCACATCCACCAATGAAGAGATAGTTTCGCGTTTATATATTACTGCGAAAGAAGATGGAGGGCGCCGTGAGATGGGACTTAACAGCTATAACTAAAATCAACTTTTCTCATAGGTCAAATTACTTGAATGCGATCGCGCATTTGGAGTTAGAGTAATTAAATCGTCTATATTACGTTTCATTGTTTCGCAAATCGCATCTAGGGGTAAGTCGTTAGGGTCGTAACCAAAGGGGTTTTCTATCTCCAGCCCGATGGCTTCAATCCCAAATACTGTAAAGCCAACCAAAGCAGCAATTAAACCTGTCCACCAACCCAGAGTATCCACTATTTGAAAGGGTAACAGGAAACAATATAGTACCAATAATTGCTTAAGATGAATGGAATAAGCTAATGGCATAGGTGTTTTTAAAATACGTTCGCAAGCTCCTAAATTATCCACAAGGTTATTCAATAATTCTTGCATAGATGTCAACTGGTAGCTATTAAGGCAATTGCGATGATACTGCTCCTGTAAATAATCTCCTATCCAAAAGGCAACCTCTATAGGAGGGTTATTCATAATCTTCAATTTTATATACTTACTAGATGGCATTAAGTCTTCTAGCTCCCTATTGACTGCTTCTCCCCGTAAATGTAATTTAGTTGTCACAGCAAAAGCTACCAATAAATTTAATGCTGTAATTTTATTGCCCTTATCTTCTGGAGATATTTCGTCAATAGATACCCAAATTTGCCGGGCCAAATTTCGGATGTTATTTACTAGAGATCCCCAGCATTTTCTCCCTTCCCAAAATCGCTCATAAGCAGTATTAGTGCGAAATACAAGTAACAAACCTAAAACAATACTAGGAATAACACTGCCTAAAATAGGTTGGGATACAGGCATTTTAAAATGATAAAGCAGAGAAATCAAAAATCCGAAAGCTCCGCACCATAAAATATGTTTGTAAATTGCTTTGACAACTGAACCTTTAAATTGTAATATTTTGCCTTGCCATGTGCTTTTTTCGGCTGCCATACAGTCACCCTAAGATAATATTTAGTGATCCGATAGATTAAATATCGATACTTTAAAAATAATAACTATAGTAATAGCAAAATTGGCAAAGACGATACTGTAATAAGTACTGTTGCGGAGATCACAAGATATGCTGACAGTAATGACTGTATCTTACCTTCGAGCGTATTGCTTTCTGCTATGTAAAAGTCAAAAGCAATGCTACGCAGCTAATTGTAAATAAATGTAAAGATTACTTGGTAGCCGCATAAATCCCGCGCCTCACCCAGATAAATCGATAGAGGAAAAGGTACATAGCTATCGATAATGGTCATACAGCATTAGCCGCTATGATGTACCCCAGTAAATCAAAAAGTTCTAACCTGTACAAATCCTGCCCTGCAAATTAAACATTCAGACATAACTTATTTAGTTATGTCTTTTTTTTAGTGCTTAGTCTCGAAACGTTGAATTTCAATTAAATAACCACTGGGATCACGTAAAAAACAGTGGTAAATGTTGTACTTTTCATTTAGTGTCGGTGGGTTTTCAAATTTGATGCCACGTTCTTTGAGATATTCAAACCACTCATCCACTTGCTGCGTTACCAAGGTAAAAATAACACTTGATTGCTTATCGGCTGGAGGAGTTGATATTTCGCTTGCCTGGCACAATCCTAAGTATCCAGAGCCACTAACAGTATAAATTTGACAGGTTCCTTGGTCAAGCCATAACTCAAATCCCAGCATTTCTTCGTAGAACTTTATAGATGCATTGAGATTATGGGTATAAAAGAAGGTAATTTGCTGTTCGATTTGCGGATGAGGAGACATAAAATACATTTGAGTATATACCCTAACGACATCTGGTGATCGCATAGGTAAAAATTAATTGATGTTAGAAACCTGTTACTACTCCAGAATGCCTTAAGTGCTTCTGGAGTTTCTTTTTGGAAAAAGCGATTGTGCCTACGCAATTTTCCAAATCATCCGGATATGCCAGAACCCGGCTGAATAAGGATACATACTGAATTATCTATATCTAAATATGGGGCATCGCTTATTGGTGTACCCCTCCTGCCAAACAACTCTCGCAAAACAGCCTCAGTTCATCTAGGGCTGTTTTGCGTTACTTCAACAGGGCTTAGACAAAATATCCTTCAAACTCTCATTTCTCTATGTCGCATCACTTGCTACAACGGGGTGAAACCCTCAACGCACTGACTTTTCTGCGCCTCTGGGGTTCCTTATTCTGTAATTCTTGCGTAAGTGCTATCCAAACGAAAAAGTTGTGTAAATAAAAGCAGTTAATTTTCAGACATCCCTAACTGCATTTGGGTATATACCCTGATGACGTAAGATACTCTCACGGCGGAAATTTGGTATAGGTAAATGCGTATCTTTCCTGACTCCAGATTTGTCACAAACAAATTTGGGGTTTTTTAATTAGAGGGGAGCGATCGCTCCTGGATAAAATAATTATGAACACAATATTATTAGCGATTTTTATAATTCATTTATTAACGTGCATAAAAGTATAGGGTACGTCAACATTATGTTGACGTACCTTGAATTATTTGACTGATGAAATGATCAGGTGAAAACTTTGAGAAAGTTGACATTCTCTAAAAGTAAATGACGCAACTGATGATTAATTTCATCAGCCGCAGCTAATCCAGAAAGCATCGCACCTTCTACAAGATTGCCGCCACACCAATCACCACAGCAAACTAAAGGTGAGGGACTTCCGGCAGACAAAAAAGCTTCGTGCCAAGGACGGCTAGGAAAGGCATAACGCCAACGATGTACTTGCATCCACTCGGGAGTATTCAGCCAAGGAAGGGAGAGAGATTCAGCTGCTCGTTGCAACATAAGTTGTCCGGCAGGTTGTAAATCTTGGGATTCTAGATGGCGTTGGGCGAAATTAGCGCTACTTTGCACTACAAAATGTGGTTGCTGAGGGTTAGAACGCTTGCTACTGTCCAAACCAATCCATGCTAAATCAGCATTATCCATAAAAGTTAGAGCTTTCCACTGAGGGAGTGGTTGGGATGTGAGAGGATATCCAGCGATCGCACTAATTGAGGGATAAAATTCTACAGAACGCAGGTTATCAAGGAAGGCTGCATCCAATACACTTTCTCCCAAAGGTTCCAACAGCATTACAGCTTGAGGTGCAGGAATAGCAACGACTATAGCTTTTGCAGTTAATTCTTCGTTACTGGATTCCAGAGTCAAACGCCAACTATTTTCAGGAGTCGGGGTAATAGCAACGACACGCTGATTCAGTAATATTTCTAAACCTGGGGCGAGAGATTTAGCGATCGCACTCATTCCTTCAGGTGCAACATATCGCGGACTGCGGTTTTTGGGTTCCGTTAAAAGAGCGTCTGCGGTGAGTTCATAAACCTCCTCTGTCCAAACTTCGAGGATATGGCGCGATCGCAAAATCTCTACAAAACGTCCCAACAATTCCCCCTTTGGTTCCAAGTAACAAGCCCCATGATCCGCACAAGTTCCATGCAAGCGGCGTGTAGCCAGTCTTCCTCCCAAACCACGGGACTTTTCCACCACTAGCACCGAATATCCAGCTTGACTTAACTGCTGGGCGCAGACTAAACCGGCTATTCCGGCACCAATCATTGCAATATCAGTCATGAGTCAATAGTCCTTAGTCATTGGTTATAGTTATTGATCATTAGTTATTCGTTATTATCAAAGGACAAAATTACTACTAATGACTGCTGAAAGCTAATAGTAGAATAAGGTACAGAAAGCTGCACGGAAGGGAGGAAGGGAAATTGGATGAAATGAGGGCCGCGCTAGAGTTAGCGACTGAAGAAGAATTGCAAGACTTAACGGCAATTTTATTTAGTCGTAAGTTCAATCCTCTAGATTATGTACACACACCTGAACCCATCGAAGTGCAAAGCCAAGACCGCAAAGCTTGGTTAGATGCACTAGAGGATCGCTTTCGTTTTTTGGCGGCAGATGGAATGACAGTATTACGGGGACGCACAGGCGATGTAACTTACAGACAAGCCTTAGTTCAAGTATGTAAGTATTTAAAAATTCCCTATTCTGATCAGCTGGCAACCATTGATTTAGAAGCAGAAGTATTTTTGCATCTGCTAGGACAGGTGTGGAAAAAATTGCCTGAACAGGAAAAACAAAAATTGACTCTCCGAGTGCAGCGTCACCTTGTCAAATCAGAACTAAAAGAACCGCTACCACTCTTATTGCAGCGTGACCCCTTGGGGTTGCTTTTCAAAGGCGGTAGTGCGATCGCGGTTACTTCTCTTCTCCAGCCACTTGTACTTAAGCAAATTGCCCGTCAATTTGCCATCCACTTTGCTACATACGAAGTAGCCAAACAAGCAGCAATTACAGGTTCAAAAGCAGCTACAACGCAGTTTAAAAGCTATGTAGCTATGCGAATGGCCCAACGAGGTATGACTGTAAATGCTGCTCGTTATGGGGCAGCCCGCAGTATGTTTGCTGTGATTGGGCCGATGATGTGGACTTGGTTTTTTGCGGATTTAGGGTGGAGAGCGATCGCCACTAACTACGGTCGGATCATCCCTACTATTTTCGCTTTAGCTCAAATTCGCCTTACTCGTGAGGAATGTTGGGAGCCAGCTTGAACCAGGTTTTTTACTATTTCAAGTCTCGTTGGCGATCTTCTTGGAACTACTCTCTATGGGCACTGTTAATCTTCCCATTGAGTCCTTTATTCGGGGCTGTGACTATCGGTTTTGTCTCGTTAATCACTTGGCTGAAACAATACCGCACAATTAGTCGCCGCCCCATCAACTGGGGATTTGCCCTTTTGAGTGTGTTGCTAATCGTGAGTGCTGGATTTGCCAATGACAAGACAGCAGCTTTCCTTGGCTTATTTAATTTATTACCATTCTTTTTAATTTTCGCTGCCCATAGCGCTCTGATTCAAACATTTGCCCAATTACGGCAAATGGCTTGGGTTTTAGTGATCGGTTCCATGCCAGTGATAATTCTTGGTTTGGGGCAGTTATTTTTGGGCTGGAGTTTGAAATTAAAGATTTTGTGGGTTGTCTTAGCTTGGACGATCGTACCAGGAGGAAATCCGCCAGGCCGCATCGCTTCACTCTTCTTGCACGCTAACACCTTCGCCGCTTATCTAGCGATAGTTTTCATCCTGGCTTTAGGGTTGTGGCTCGAACAATGGCAATTGGGGATTGGGAAGAATTCACTCCCCTTTCTCTTCCTAACTGTGGCAATAATAGCGAATTTCATTGCCTTGATTTTCACCAGTTCACGCAATGGGTGGGCGATCGCTATTTTTGCCTGTTTAGCTTATGCACTCTACCAAGGTTGGCGCATTCTTGTGGGTGGAGTCGCTGCGATCGTCTCTAGTGTGCTTTTGGCCGCTTTTGCTCCCTCGCCAGTCGCTCAATTTTTTCGTCAGTACATTCCTACCTTCTTTTGGGCAAGATTAAATGACGATATGTATCCAAACAGACCAGCTGCTTTAATGCGAAAAACTCAGTGGGAGTTTGCTTGGTCTTTAGCTCAGGAACATCCTTGGACTGGCTGGGGTTTACGCAGTTTTAGTACACTCTACAAAGCCAAAATGCAGATTCCCTTGGGTCATCCCCATAACTTATTTTTGATGTTATCTGCTGAAACTGGTTTTCCTAGTACTCTTTTATTTTGTGGTTTACTAGCTTGGATTTTGATTACAGGCGGACAATTACTACGCAAGTCAAAATATATAAATGCAGAAGACAGGTTGATATTTTTCAGTTACCTGCTGGCTTTTGTTGGGTGGGTTCTATTAAATACAGTAGATGTAACCCTATTTGATTTTCGTTTGAATACGTTTTCATGGTTAATTTTGGCTGCTATTTGTGGAGTAGTACATCGTTATAACCAAGTTCACAGGCTTGGATCTCATCCAAATTAATCAGGAAATGACAAACAGCAACTTAAAATATCCATCAGTTCGTTTTCAGTGTATGCACTGGGGACATTTAGAGTTTTAAGTGACTAAAATTACTATATTCACGTCTGTGAGTGTGACTAATAGTTATTAGTTACTGTTGCTGATTGTTGGGAAGGTGTGGGAACAACCCTTTGAGGTTTTCCTGCATGACGGGCATCTCTTGTAGATGCCCTTTTGTATATTTATTATTTTTCTTCAGTTAAAGTACAATTTCAAAAATATTCAATTTGACGGAATATCTGAAAATTTTTATTTTTCATAAAGGAACATAAAACATGATTGCTGAAATTAAGCTAGGTCTCTGTAACCCGCCAGAGCCTATATATTTGTATGTAAAAAAATGAGAATTAAGCGGAGAATCTTACCTTTGGTAGAACTACGATATCAATAATAAAATAACTATTCCTGTGCAAAAAACAGGGCTGACTGGTTATATATCCGAACTTAAATTAACGACGAAAGAATTTAGAGAAAAAGACAACCTTAAGTTAGACATCGTTGTTAGAGCCGATGAAATTTATATTGTTAGGACTGGAATAGAAACGAACTTTGCTAAAAGTTTCCTTTTAGCTGTATCTCTAGTCCAGGACTTTTCCAAGCCCCTGATTATCGCTGCAACTGCTGGAGAAGAGAATGTGGTTTTTTGTAACCTCTATGACGCAGCGACTAAAAACCGGATTGACTCCAAATGGAATAAGGATGCTGATTGGTTGGCAATGATTGATAGTGTTCAAACTAAGTTGCAGACATCTAAAAATTCTCATATCGTCTCTGGTGAAGCAATACATTTCTGAAAAATCCTATAGGAATCCGCTTTAATTTCTGTTCGCGCAGCGTGGCGTAGCCATACCTCTTTGCATGGTGCGCGTTCGCGTCTCTGAAAGAGAAGCGTCTCGCAGAGAAGCGCGATAGGCAGGGAGTGGGGAGTAGGAAATCAGCCTTTTCGAGTTGTACGGAGTTTTTTCAAAAATCAAATATGAGTCTTACAGCGTATTTCAGGTAAATGAAGTACATGGGTAGAGGCACAACATGTTGTGCCTCTACGATTATCTGTACCTCACTAACTCGCAATCTGCTGTATAGTATTTACGCGTTTACAAAAAAGACTAATTTAGCGCTGACATTGATGACTGCAATAACCAGTATGGTGTAAGCTCTCAGTAAAATGAGTGTGTCGGTAACGAAAAAAAGACGCATCCATAACCAACCTTATGCTCACAACAGCTAACTTTCTTCAGTACACCCAATGGTCAGGCATCGCTACCTTGGTATTTGCTGCCTTAACAGTTTTGGCTTTTATTCTCAAATGGGGCATCCGCTTTCGGATGGTGGGTACGACTGGCTTTATGCTGGTGCTGACGGCTGGTTTATTTGCACTTTCGATAGTTCCCTTGAGTCGGACTGTCATTCCAGGAGCAGCCCGGTACACTCTAGTTTATGACAATGGGTCAACACAAGCCGTGATTGCCACATCACCCCAAATTACACCCACACAATTAGAAGCAACTTTACGGCAAGCAGTTAGTAATTTGTTTTCTTCTGGTCGCTCAGGTACACGCGAAGAGAATAACTTGACAGTTCGCGCCCGTACCATTATCCACCCGGAGCCAGGGACTTCTGTACCAGTTTACTTGGGTGAAGCCAAGCGATCGCTCGTTTCTCGCAAAAATTCTGCGATCGCAGTCGAAATTTACACAGAAAAATTCGCCCAATTGCCAAAACCTACCGCTTAAGCGAATGGGGCAGGGGAGGCAGGGCAGGGAGCAGGGAACAGGGAACAGGGGAAGAAGAACTATTGCTTAATCCCCAATCCCCAATTCCAATGCTTGTTACCAGAATGACATAATTTATTTTGTGTTTACCGATACATTAATAGTTATTCTTAGATTAAGATATTCACACTTTAGTGATTTTACTGTGGAAAAAGATCAATCAGCGTGCGGGTAATGGATACTGACAGTTGTAATTTGTCAGTTGTTATCCTAATTGCCACTATTGACATTTTTACAATTTTTTGCAGCAAAGGGAACATAATCAGAGTGTACATTTCTCTGACGCACCTATCCCTAGCTGGAATGACCATTATATAAATGATTCAGTTCTCAATCACTTTTCTTGAGAATCTGAGAGTGGTAATGTTAACTAATCATACGGTTATTCAAAACTTTGATAGTTCGGAATTTCAGGCTAATGGACATCACAGATTCGAGCAACATCGTTAAATGGCTTAATCAGTTGGCGATTAGCTCGGTTAAAACCTAGTTGAGTAACATAGAAGTTTGTAGCTATCTGGCAACAAGCATCCCTCACAGGAAGTCTATTAGATTAAGAAATATCAAGTTTTGGCAAACTAGATTATATGTCTAATCAATTTTCTACTCAACCTTCTTTGTCTACTCAAACCTCTAGTTCATTATTTCCCCTCACAATTGCCCCAGCAAAAGTAATTCGTGGTTCTGGGGTGTTGCAAGCAGCCGCAGCAGAGATCGCCTGTTTGGGAAGTCGTCCCTTAATTGTGGCAGGTGAATCTACTCTCGCCATCAGCCGAAAGAATTTGCAACCAGTTTTAGAAACGCAACAGTTACATACTGTCCAAGCTTCATACAGTCCAGATTGCTGTGAAGCTAGCCTGAAATCTTTACAGAAGAGGGCAAAAGAACATAAAGCTGATGTAATTATCGGTGTTGGTGGCGGCAAAGCCTTAGATACAGCGAAATTAGTCGCGCATCAGTTACTGTTGCCAGTGGTGACAATTCCGACATCAGGAGCTACCTGTGCAGCTTGGAGTGCCCTATCGAATGTTTATTCGGAAAATGGGGCGTTTCTCTACGATGTAGGGCTGTCTCGTTGTCCCGATTTATTGATACTTGATTATGACTTGATTAAAACTGCACCACAACGGACTTTAGTAGCTGGTATTGGTGATGCGATCGCTAAGTGGTATGAAGCCTCAGTTAGCAGTGGGCATTTGCAAGACACTTTAATTATTGCTGCGGTGCAACAAGCACGAGTTTTGCGAGATATCCTTTTGCAAAAGTCAGCCGCAGCTTTGAAAGAACCAGGTAGTGAGGTTTGGCGAGAAGTTGTAGACGCAACTGTTTTACTCGCTGGGGTAGTTGGGGGACTTGGAGGAGCGCAGTGTCGCACAGTTGCTGCCCATGCCGTGCATAATGGTTTAACTCATATTTCAGGACATGGCAGTATTCATGGCGAAAAAGTTGCTTTTGGAATTTTGGTGCAACTGCGTTTAGAAGAAATGCTACAAGGTAATCAACTAGCAGCATCGGCACGGCAACAGTTGTTAAAGTTCTACACAGAAATTGGACTACCCCAAAAATTAAGTGACTTGGGATTGGGCAATATAACATTAGGCGAATTGCAAACAGCCGCCGAAATTGCCCTAGTTCCTAATTCTGACATCCATCGACTTCCATTTAAAGTCGCGCCAGAACAGTTGATGGCGGCAATGGTTTCCACCACTGCACCTATAGAGAGTAAAGATATGAATCGAGTTTCGCCCAAGGGAATCAGTGACGAGGTTGAAGCATGAGTTTAAATTGGATTGTCCCAGCAGAACGTATACAAAAACTGCCACCCTATGTATTTGCCCGTTTAGATGAACTGAAAGCTAAAGCACGGGAACAAGGGTTAGATTTAATTGATTTGGGTATGGGAAACCCCGACGGTGCAACGCCAGCCCCAGTTGTAGAAGCTGCGATCGCCGCTTTAAAAGATCCCGCCAATCACGGTTATCCTCCTTTTGAGGGGACTGCTAGTTTCCGCCGGGCAATCACCAACTGGTATCATCGCCGTTATGGTGTGGTTCTCGATCCTGATAGCGAAGCTTTACCACTACTCGGTTCTAAAGAAGGATTAACCCATTTAGCGATCGCTTACGTTAATCCTGGTGATTTAGTTCTGGTTCCTTCCCCAGCTTATCCCGCCCATTTTCGCGGCCCGGCGATCGCAGGCGGGAAAATCCATAGCTTGATCCTCAAACCAGAGAATAACTGGTTAATTGATTTAGCTGCCATTCCTGATGAGGTTGCAAGACAAGCGAAAATTCTCTATTTTAACTATCCTAGTAATCCCACCGCCGCCACCGCACCCCGCGAATTTTTTGAAGAAATCGTCGCCTTTGCCCGCAAATATGAAATTCTGCTGGTGCATGATTTGTGTTACGCCGAGTTAGCTTTTGATGGTTATCAACCCACGAGCTTGCTAGAAATTCCCGGCGCGAAAGATATTGGTGTAGAATTTCACACCTTATCTAAAACCTACAATATGGCTGGTTGGCGCGTTGGGTTTGTGGTGGGGAACCGCCATGTAATTCAAGGTTTACGGACACTGAAAACTAACTTAGATTACGGCATTTTTTCCGCCTTGCAAAAAGCAGCCGAAACCGCTTTACAACTGCCAGACGTGTATTTGCACGAGGTACAACAACGCTACCGTACCCGCCGCGATTTCCTCATTGATGGGTTAGGAGAGTTGGGTTGGGATATCCCCAAAACCAAGGCGACTATGTATCTTTGGGTGAAATGTCCTGTGGGCATGGGTTCCACAGATTTCGCCTTGAATGTGTTGCAGCAAACTGGCGTTGTTGTTACCCCAGGTAATGCCTTTGGGGTTGCAGGTGAGGGCTATGTAAGGATAAGTTTGATTGCCGACTGCGATCGCTTGGGTGAAGCTTTACATCGTTTTAAGCAGGCTGGTATCCGCTATAAACCTGAAGCTGTAGTCTCTGCTTCACAATAGAGATAGTATAACCTTATCAAAATCTGATTCATGCAAACCCCCTCTGCCACCATTCCTCATTTAATTGCTGCTGGCTTTCATGCTCTTTCTGATCCACTCAGGATTAGTGTCCTGGAACTGTTACGACAGCGAGAATTATGTGTATGTGATTTGTGCGACGCTTTGGGGGTAAATCAGTCGAAACTATCTTTTCACCTGAAAACCCTCAAGGAAGCTGGCTTAGTTAACTCCCGTCAGGAAGGACGTTGGATTTATTACAGTTTGAATCTGTCCCAATTTAGTGTTTTAGAGGAATATCTGGCAGATTTTAGCCATCATTCTGTAATTTCATCTGCCCGCTCCTGCTGCGATTAAGAAAGAGTTTAGAGCTTTAAGCCCCAGAAGTGTCAACTAGGACTGATTCCGTTGGCGCTGAATTAATTTATTTAATGCATCAAGTTTTTTTGATAAATTTTTATGTATAGTGCTATACTTTATATTGACACATCAAGTTTTTTTGAAATGATATAAACATACTTTCAAAATTACCCATAACGGTAAGGTCAATGAACGCAATAGCAAAGAAATTGACTCTCGTATTTGGAGTGTTGGCTTTTGCGACAAGTTGCACAGCCACACCTAATTCATCTACTCAAACTCAGTCGTTGCCAAAGGTTACGGAAGTCAGTGATGCGACAAAGGTAAGGACGATCAAGATTGATGGTTCTAGCACAGTGTATCCGATCACCGAGGCGATCGCTAACCAGTTTCAACAAAACAAGCAGCAGTACAAAGGGCAAGTTGTACTAAACTTTTCCGGTACTAGCGCGGGGTTTAAGAAATTCTGTAACAAAGAGACAGACATCAGCAACGCCTCGCGTCCCATTCTGAAAGCAGAGATAGAAGCTTGCAACAAAAATGGTGTCAAGTTTATCGAGCTACCCGTTGCCTTTGATGCGCTAACCGTTGCCGTCAATTCCGAAAATACCTGGGCAAGAGATATTACCGTAGCCGAATTGAAAAAGCTTTGGGAGCCAAATGCCCAAGGAAAAATTACTCGCTGGAACCAAGTGCGATCGTCTTGGCCTGATCAACCAATTAATCTGTATGGTGCTGGCGGTCAGTCTGGTACTTTTGATTACTTCACAGAAGCTATTGTTGGTAAAACCAGAGCGAGTCGCAGTGATTACATCTCCAGTGAAGATGATCTCGCTTTAGTGCGCGGAGTCGGCACAGATCCTAATGCTTTGGGTTATTTCGGGCTTGCTTATTACGAAGACAACAAAAGTCGGTTAAAACCTCTGGCAATTGATAGCGGCAAAGGAGCAGTGTTGCCATCACCTGAAACTGTCGAAAAAGCTGAATATCAGCCACTAGCTCGACCTTTGTTGATTTATGTTAATGCTCAATCTCTGCAAAATCAGCCAGAACTCAAAGAATTTGTAGATTATTACCTCAAGTACGCACCAATAACAACTAGTTCGGTTGGGTATGTGCCTTTACCTAGTGAAGCCTATGAATTGGCAGAAAAAAACTTTCAAGGTGGTAAAGAAGGAACAGTATTTGCAGGTAAGGAGCAGATCAACTTCCAAATTAGTGATTTGTTGAAGACACTTGATGAGAGTACGTGTTGGCATCAACGAATTTGGCAGGATTGGACGGCTAGCTTTGCGGGCTGCATGGGGTTGGTCAGAGCTTTAGTTTGTCCATATCAATGAGAGAGATTAAAGGTGGGGCTGTTACTGCCGCTCATTTGCTCAAATTTGATTCTGTTCATGGACGTTGGACACCGGAAGTAGAAGCAGAAGGAGGCGATCGCATCCTCATTGATGGTACACCCCTAAACTTTAGCGAACACTCCCAACCTCATGAAGTCCCTTGGGAAGACTTGGGTGTTGATCTCGTGCTGGAATGCTCCGGTAAGTTTAGGACTCCCGCCACCCTAGACCCGTATTTTAAGCGGGGAGTACAGAAGGTAATTGTGGCTGCTCCGGTGAAGGAAGAAGCCTTGAATATTGTCATGGGAGTTAATGATCAACTTTATGAGCCGGAAAAGCATCACCTACTAACTGCGGCTTCTTGTACAACTAACTGTTTGGCTCCAGTAGTGAAGGTGATCCATGAAGGCTTGGGCATTAAGCATGGAATCATTACCACAATCCATGACAACACCAATACTCAGACCATCGTAGATGCTCCTCATAAGGATCTACGCCGCGCACGAGCTACCAGTCTGTCTCTGATTCCTACCACCACTGGATCGGCAACTGCGATCGGATTGATTTATCCCGAACTCAACGGCAAACTCAATGGTTTGGCAGTACGAGTACCCTTACTCAAAGTTTTTGCCTTCAACTCAGCAGTTCACTCTTATTTAGTGTTGGCGTTTACTGACGACGACAAGGTAGCGCTGAACGTTGGTTTTTATTACATGGCAAACTCTGGTGGTCGGTTGATAGGTACTGTCTTATCAGGTTTGATATATCAGTTTTTCGGTTTAGTTGGCTGTCTGTGGACATCCATGTTTTTTGTACTAGCAGCAGCATTGATTTCTCTGAAGCTACCCGATCCTGAACCCAGCAAAGCGATCCCTTGGAAAGCTGGAGATGGAGATTAGGGCATTGGAAGAAGCAGAGGGGCAGGGAGCAGGGGGCAGAGGAGAGGAATTTTCCCCATGCTTTTTCCCCGCTCCCCAATCCCCAATCCCCAAAAATATTTCAGGCTTATATCCATGAGTACGAATTCGCAGCCGAATACAGCACAAGCAGGGAGTAATCTGAGTTTTTTTGAAAAATACCTCACCATTTGGGTATTTCTGTGCATCTTAGCGGGAATTGCACTAGGAAGATTATTTCCAGGGGTTGCGGTGACGCTAGATGCCCTGAGTATTTATCAAGTGTCAATTCCGATTGCAGTATGTCTGTTTTTCATGATGTATCCGATCATGGTAAAAATAGATTTTACTCAAGCTAAAAATGCTATCCGTGCCCCAAAACCCGTAATTCTCACCTTGGTGGTGAACTGGTTGATTAAACCATTCACGATGGTGGCATTTTCCCAATTTTTCTTGGGTTGGTTGTTCCGTCCGTTAATTGCGGGAACAGAATTAATTCGTGGTAACGAAGTAGCGATCGCTAATTCCTACATTGCCGGTACTATTTTACTGGGAATTGCTCCTTGTACTGCGATGGTGTTGCTATGGGGTTATCTTTCCTACGGGAATCAGGGGCACACTTTGGTGATGGTGGCAGTGAATTCTTTGATGATGCTGTTTTTATACGCACCTTTAGGCAGGTGGTTACTGAAGGAGCAAAATCATGGCAGTTCTGAAAACTCATGTGGCTTTAAATGTTACTAACGTTGAAAAGTCTGTAGCATTTTATCGGGCTATGTTTGGTGTGGAACCGATGAAATATAAGGATGGCTACGCTAAGTTTGATATTCCCAGCCCAGCATTAAATTTGACATTGAATCTGGCTCCTAGCATTCAGGCTAGTGGTGCATTAGGTGCAGGTGCATTGTCTCACTTGGGTGTACAAGTTGAAAGTACAGAAGAAGTGCGATCGGCTATCCAAAGATTTACTGATGCAGGACTAGCATTGTTTACCGAAGATAATACTGATTGTTGCTACGCTTTGCAAGACAAAGTTTGGGTAACAGATCCAGATGGGAATCGTTGGGAAGTATTTGTGGTGAAGGTAGGAGATACAGCGCCAGAAAAGAATTTGGTGACTACAGTTAATTCGGCTGAGGTAGTCAAGGCTGTTAATAAGCCATGTTGTGCTTAGATTGACATCCTCCCGCCGCTATATCAGGAGTATCTGATATAACGGCAGGTTCCTAAGTTCGCTCTTTGAACAATAAAAAAGGGAAGGAATTTTGAAAAAAGTGATGTTTATTTGTACGCATAATTCCCGCCGTTCTCAAATGGCAGAGGGATTTGCACATACATTCGGTGAAAATAAAATTGCTGTCACAAGTTCTGGTTTAGCGATATGTGAGGTAGATCCTATCACCGTTGAAGTAATGGCAGAAATCGGCATTGATATTAGTAATCAAACCTCGAAGCCTTTAAGTGATTTCGATGCGGAAGATTATGATGCTGTGATTTCATTATGTGGTTGTGGTGTTAACTTACCCGAAGAGTGGGTGTTAAGAGATGTGTTTGAAGATTGGCAACTTGATGATCCAGCAGGGCAATCAATTGAAAAGTTTCGCCGCGTTCGAGATGAAGTTAAGGAACGAGTTGTAAAGTTAATTGATTCCCTCAATTAATTATGTCTTCTTCGATTTTAAAAGGATCGTAAGTTAGTTTGCAGGTTGCTACAACTATAAATCAAGTTTGCGATCGCTCGAACTAATTTAGCTGGCTCTATAGGTTTAGTGATATGCTGCCCAAATCCGGCGGCGATTGCCTGTTGATAATCAGCTTCAGCTGCATAAGCAGTGAGAGCGATCGCTGGAATTGTCCCTCCCATATCTGGGGACATGGCTCTGATTTGACGGATTAGCATATAACCGTCTACTTCCGGCATTCCAATGTCGCTTAACAGCAGATTTGGCTGGAACTGAGGCATAATTCGTAGTGCTTCCACAGCCGATGCCACCGGGTTTACTACCGCGCCAGACTGCTCCAGAATGAAAGCAATTAACTCTCGCGTATCACGCTCATCATCCACAAGCAGAACTTTCACCCCATTTAGATCGGGTAAATTATCAGGTTGTTTATCAATCTGGTGGCTATCTTGATGAATATTAATCATAGGTAGCATGACTGTAAAGGTTGCTCCCTGTTCTTCGCCTAAACTTTCTGCCTGAACTGTGCCTCCATGTAGCTCGACGATGTGACGAACAATAGCTAATCCTAATCCCAATCCCCCGAATTTTCTGGTAGTTGCACCATCAGCTTGTCGAAAGTAGTCAAATACGAATGGCAAAAAGTCGGGGCTAATTCCCTTACCTGTATCACTGACTCGAAGTTGAGCCTGAGAACCAAGTGACTGTAAACTGATTTCTACCTGTCCACCTGGGGGCGTGAACTTAATAGCATTAGAAAGTAGATTCCAGATAACTTGCTGCAAGCGACCGGAATCACCGGTTATTAGGAATTTTTGATCGCACCTTTGGTGCGCTGGAAGCGTAACTTGGATTCGGGATTTTAGATTGTCGGGTTGGTTTTTAAAATCGATAGATTCTAAATTTATGTGAGAATTTTCCAATTCAAAATCGTTCGACTGAGTGTAGGCGTTCGCGTAGCGTTCCGCAGTAAAGTCTGAAATTGTAAATCGCAAATTGATAGATTTAGCTTGGGCGGCTAGACGTACAGTTTCTATTGCAGATGCGATCGCAGTTTCCAAATTCACAGGAGCAATATTCAGACTGAGTTTACCTTGCAAAATACGAGAGACATCCAACAAATCTTCAATTAGTTGAGTCTGAAGCTTGGCATTGCGCTCAATGGTTTGGAGGGCGCGAGTAGTGGTTGCTTCATCATACTTTTTAGTTTGCAGTAACTTCGACCATCCCAGAATCGGGTTTAGCGGCGTGCGAAGTTCGTGGGAAAGAACCGCCAAAAATTCATCTTTAATCCGGTTAGCTTGGACTAATTGCTCTTTTTGCTGCTGTAACGAAGTCATTAACTCGGCGCGTTCCAGAGCAACCGCTACCTGATCGGAAGTTGCTTGCAGCAGGGCAATTTCCCCAGAGGTGAAGTGAGTACGGGTGCGGCTGGCAAAGGAGAAGACACCAAGGAGCTTTCCCTGAGCAATTAACGGTTGACCTGCATAGGCTGTGATCTCCAAAGTCTGGAGGATGTGGACATTTGGATGGGTAGAGTGCTGCACATCATTGACGACAATTTGATCGCGTTGTTGCGCCACTAGTCCGCACATTTCTTGATTAAATTCTAGGTATTCAATTGCTTGAAATACTTCATCAGTAATGCCGTTCCAAGCTACTAAGCGAAGTTTCTGCTTATTTTCGTGTGTCTCAATTAAATAGTGGAAGTAAAAATGCAAATCCATCTGCGCCGAGAGTTTGCTAAACAAGTTGTTCATTAGATCCAAGGGGCGCTCGGTTGAAAGCAAATCACTGGTTGTTTCAGAAAGTAGCTTGAGTCTTTCACTGCGCTCTTGCAAGGCAAGTTCGGCAAGCTGGCGTTCACGAAGAATGCGTTCGCGTTCGGTGATGTCAACTGCAACCCCTCCTACTAGGCGTTGCCCAGATGCATCGGCAATGGGAAACTTATATACCAAAAATTCTCCCAGAGTGCCATCTGTGCGTGGGGCCGACTCAATGGTTTCAACAACCTGATTCGTTTGGGCAACCATTCTAATGTTATTGAGGAAGGGTTGGCCGATTTCGGCTGGGTATAGGTCAAAAATGTTTTTATTAATCGCCTTATTTGTTGCTACATCGAATGTACTCAGATAAGTTGGACTGAGGTAAAGTACACGTCCGTCTGCATTCGTAATCCATGCTGCGGCTGGAATATTGTCCATAAAAGCTTGAAATTGCTCTTGACTCTGACTCAGAGCTTTTTTAGCCTGCTTAAGGTCACTAATATCAAGAATGAATGCAACTGATTTCTGCTGAGATTCTCCTAACAGAGAGTAGCCAACCACAACCGGGACAATAGAACCATCCTTGCGAATACATTCCTTTTCATAAGGTGTACAAGTTCCCTTTGCTGTTGCCTCAGCAATAGCTAGTTCATCTAAATATTGGTACTCAGGAGGTGTAATATCAGTCCAGCGTAGTCTGCCTGTCTGGATATCTGCTTGGGTATAGCCTACAATTCGTAAGAACTCGTCGTTGGCTTCAGTGATGCTACCATTCACATCACCAAAGATAATGCCAACTATATTGGCTTTGACAAAACTCCTGAGGCGTTCTTCACTTTCTTGGATAGCCTTCTCTGCTTGCTTGCGCTCGCTAATATCTGTAGTGCTGCCAACTACGCGGGCTGGTTTTCCATCAGCATCCCGTTGCGCTACTATCCCCTGATCCAATATATAGATGTACTGATTATCCTGGTTGCGAATGCGATACTCGGCAGCATAGCGATCGCCATTTGCTAAAGCGATCGCCGTCTGCTCTTGTACACGCTGCAAATCTTCTGGATGAACAAGTTCACGCCACCAATTACCTGTTGGTTCAGCAATATCAAGGGAATAGCCCAAAATCCGGGTTAAACCATCGGTTCTTTCAACGGTATCCTGCTCTATATTCCAGTCATAAATGAGACAATTGACCGCAGATGCTGCTAACTCAAAACGCTCATTAGCTAATCTCAGGCGTTCTTCCTTTTCCCGCAAGATTTGTTCGGCTTGCTGGCGTTGGCGTAGCGCAGCTTGCTGTTCACTCAAATCAACAACAAAGCCAATGACAGTTTCTTCACTGTCTCCCACCAGGACAGAACCGAGCAAAACCGGAACTCTTATGCCATCTTTATGGATGTATTCTTTCTCAAAGGGTTTACAGACTCCGGCCGTTCTAAGTTCTTCCACCGAACGCTCACTCAAAAGCAGATACTCAGGTGGGGTAATCTCGCGCCAGTTAATTTGGTTAGCGGACAAATCTTCTTGCGTATAGCCGATCATCTTTAGAAAAGCATCATTGGCTTCCATGATGGAGCCATTGTTCATATCAGTTACGATAACTCCAATGATGTTGGATTCTGCCAGTCGGCTAAACCGCATTTCGCTATTTTGCAACAATTTCAGGCTTGTCTCTGCCTTGTGTCTGGCAGTTCGCAACTCTGAAGAAAGGGCAGTAATTAAGAAGGATACTACTGAGAATGTGGTTAATCGTACCAAGACATTCGGGTTGAGAAAATCGAACGAGTAGACTGGCTCGATCAAAAAATAGAGAGCAGTTGTAACAGAAAGAGCGATCGCTAGTACTCCAAGCCTCATGCCGCCATACCAGGCACTAATTGCCACAGCAGCATAAAATAATGTAAATACACTCGGATCGAAAACTGGCAACAACAGTCGCGTCAGCAACAACGCGGCTATGACTACCAGAGTCATCACACCATAGGTTAGTAACCAAGAGCGCATTATCAAAATTTTTTTGGGTACTTTCACCATCATCTTAGGAGTCCTCCCGTTGCTCCGTTTTGAGGAGATACTCGTTCAGTAATCTTTTGCCTGGTTCGCCCATTTTCTGTAACATTTCTTCAATGAGCTTTAGTGCCATCTGTGAAGGCACTGTAGATCCGTTCTCCCAGCGATTAACTGTTCGCATGGAAACTCCCAACTTGGCTGCAAACTTTTCCTGAGATAGATCGAGGTGCTGCCGAAGCTCACGGATTAAATCTGAAATTTTTAGTGACTTTTCTAGTTCCATAATGGGAAGAGTAAGACAGGTGTCTCGCCATTTGTCTCCAGCTTGAGGAAGAATTTCAATAGCCATTAGTTATTATCAATTTTATCTTTTGGCGAAATCCCAATATTTACTTATCGTCCTCATTAATTACTGTTCACTGATGTAAGCCTTGCTCATGCTTGTGATAACTGTTAACTGTTTTAAGGTGATGCGACAAAACTTGTTGAGACAAAATAATTGTAGAACGTAACTATAAAATAAACATTAAATTTTGTCAGGTATGTCATCCAAAAATAGTATTATTATAAACAATTTCATAAGCTTCAAGAATCACGCACCTAAAAAATGCATAAGTAGTGCATCATCTTGCCATAATTCATAGTCTATTTAATATTTTATATATAGCAATACTAAACCATTGGGGAAAAGTTAATATTGTGAATTTTGGCAACTTAGATTAGGATTCCTATAGATATTTTGGTTTGGATAAATAAGTTTTTCTAAATCATCGCTGATTTTGCCAAAATGATCTGAAATGGGTTTCAAAAAAAGTAGTTGATTTTACTTCCAAGGTAAGATTCCAATAGCGAAGTTGTAAAGCTATGATAGGATTTAAATCAAAATTTTTGCCTAATCCATATCACTATTTTGATTAATCAACATTCTGAAAACCTTATCAACCCTCAACTGGAAAGTGTACCAGATAAAGGCTATATATTTAGCTGGTTTGATTGGTTTTGTCTTTGGTATCCTCCAGGCTGGCTAATTTTATTCAACCGTCATTGGCAGCACTATCATACCAATTCAGACGGTTGGAATTGGCTGGAATATGGGTTATTTTTAGTTCCTGGCGGATTTTATCTGGCGCTGCTGAGTCGTTGGTTGCGTATTGGTTTTCGTTCACCCCGAACAGAAGTTAGTGAATTTGATCCCAAATATCAACAAGCTTTTAGCAAAGAAATTCTCGGCCCTATCGTTAAATACTACTTTCGTGGAGAGTTACAACAAGTCGAAAACTTGCCGCAAACAGGGCCATTAATTGTGGCAATGAACCATGCAGGGATGTCTTTTCCTTGGGATTTTTTGACCTTGGGTTATTTATTAGGTGAAGCTAGAGAATGGGGAGTGCAACTTCTAGCAAATCCAGCATTATTTGAGCATCCTTGGATGATTTGGTGGTTACCACCTAAATGGTCACAGGTTTTGGGTGGTGTGCGAGCCGAATTAGATGATTTTGAAGCCGCGATGGCTGCGCCAACACCTACAGCGAACGCTCAAGGTGAAATTATTTTATATGCACCCGAAGGTATCCGCGGCCCTCTGAAAGGTTGGAGGAGACGCTACCAACTAGAAAAGTTTGATGTGAGTTTTATTAAGTTGAGCGATCGCTATCAAATTCCTATTCTCCCGGTAGTTTGCATTGGGAGCGAATCTTTACATCCTTGGGCTGTTAATTTAAAACGATTGCAACGATTAGTCAAATTACCATTTTTGCCTTTTTCACCTTTAATGCTTGTCTTAATTCTGTTTCCTTCAATGGGAGTTTGGGCAATGAGAACTCGACTGCGTTACTTTATTCAGCCTTTGGAAACAGCAGAATTGCACAACTATTCAAATAAAGGGCGTACAGTAGCTTATCGGCAGGCACAAGAATTACGAGAAAAACTGCAAATTCAAATTAATCAGTTATTGAGATAAGTTTAATTTTACAAGTTAATTTAAATTAATTTTTTAAAAAACAATTTACTGAAGTATAAAAGTTTTGTCAAGTAACATAGTTTTTACTCCAGTTCCATTCCTCTCCCTGAAAGGTCGCAGGTTTTGAAACCCAGTTTTAATTTTTTTCTGCTTGTATGAAACCACCTGCAACCCCTCCTCGCAAGCGGCTACGGTGTACACACATCTCTATACAAAACCAAAGTCTTGTAGATCCTCCTAAATCCTTCGATAAATTGGAGGACTTTGAAAGGTTTTTGCCCCCCTTTTTAAGGGGGGTTGGGGGGATCAAAGCCTGTGGGGTAACTCTAGAAGAATTGTGTGTACACCATAGCCGCAAGCGGGGAGGGAAGACAAAGCGCAGTTTAGGGGGGTGGAGTTCTTTGGGTTTAATAAGTAATCAAGCGGACAATATTTCGATATAATTTTTACAAAATTACTCTTTTTAATCTGAGCAATCTAGTAATTATTAAATTGGTTTTTCCATAATAAAATTTATCAGCTTTTGCCCTCTACGTTCTACCTCTTGCTGTTTCACAACAATAAAATTCTGCCTTTCAAAAAACGGTTTAGCTGTAATACTGGCTTCTGTAAATAACTTTTCAATTCCTAAAGACTTTGCTTTTGATTCAAGCTGTTCTAAGATTTTCTTACCAACTCCTCTTCTTTGAAAATCTTTATGGCAGTAAAAACGATCAATATGTCCATTAGCCTCTAATTCCCCAAAACCAATAATTTTACCCTGCTCCTCGGCTACATAAGTAAACTTACTTCCCAAACCTTTAATCCAAACGTCAATATCCATATTTGCTGGTGCCCAAGCATCTACTTGTTCTTGTGTGTAATCACGAATATTTACTTCATGAATAGTGTCGTAGAACAACTTCATAATTTCTTCGGTATCAGTTATTTCGTATATTCTTAATTTCATAAGGAAGGTAATTAATGATAAGTAAATCTACTAAAAATAGTATCAGCGCTGGCGGGTTTACTTCAGCTTCCGAGTCTAATACAGGACGGCGAAAATAAGAAGACCATTAAAAAGACCTAAATAGCTTATTCCATAATACTTTTGACTTTTGACTTTTGACTTTTGACTTCCGCCTTGCGGTGCTAGTCCTTTTTTGCTTATACAGCAGAATTCATCAGATTAAACCTCATATACACAATTTTTATAGTACAAATATACTAATTAGCTGTTAAAATGCCTTAAAAGTCAGCTAGCTTTGCTTGAGGTAGTATGAAACAAATCCAAGACACTGATAAAAAGCCCATTTTGCTCAAAGTTTCGTTGTTGCCTATATCTGTAACTACAGCTATAGCGCCACTGCAACCCCAACAGGAAAAAATCGTTAGTGAACAAGAGCGTTTGATAACACAAGTCAAACGTATCAATCAGATGGCGGGAGAGTTAGAAGCAGCGATATTAAAGTTGAAAGCGATCGCCAACACACTGAATACTCAAAAACGTTACCCAGTTTTAAAGCAGGAGCTATGGAAAAATATTTGTCAGTATTTCGCAGTTAGCGTCCCTTGGGTGAAACGAAAGCCTGACGACTCATTTATTCTGACAACGCGAAAAGTTGATTTATTCCGAGCCGAAAAGGAAGCCGCACTTCTAGCACAGCAACTTCGTCAGCAAACCAAAAAAAGATTAGCATCGCAGCGACGCAGAAAAAACAAGAATGGGGCTGAGGCTGACACAAAAAGCTTCTTCAAAAAGATATTAGTCCACAAATCTTAAAATTATTAACATTCAACGGCAGATCACCCCTGAGGTTGTAACAGTTATGCTGATTGAAGTGGCAGAAGGAAATTTTTCCTCAAAATTACTTAGTATACTGCCATTGCTAATTGTTACCAGTTATGATACCAATTAGGCAAACTGCCCTAAGATTGCACCTCCGTAAAACCGAGTGCAACATCAGGGACAATCAATCAGCGCACAGAAGAGGTAAAAAGAAGGTGTTAAAGACACTTTTAGTGATTGCCGTTGGTTTTTTACCGTCCCTGATTTCTCTGTGGGTGATCCGCAAAACCCATGCGCGATCGCGCTTACGACTCAGACAAGCAGCCATGAATTTTCCAGCTGTACAGAGGCGGCAAAATCTTAGACCTGTAGAAAGCGATCGCTATTATTTAGAAGGTGTGGGTTACCTAATTGGCGATATCAGCTGCAAATTTAATGCCCGATCTGGCTATATGCGTTGTGCTGTCAATCCTAACGGCCCATGTAACGGTTGCCGCCACTACGAACCTAAGCAATTAGCTGGTAACGAAAAAAGGGTTTAAGAGTCCTTACTTAGTACTTCACAGAACGGACAAAGTGACTTCATAGTACATTCCCAAATAGAACCGGGAAATGATATGATTATTGGTATTTATAATAATTTGTATTTCCAAAGACTTTGAATATTTGTCTTTGCATGTTCAAATAAGAATGATTTAATATAATTCGTGCAAAAGTGGAAATCTGCGTCATTTTATTTGCAGATTACAAACTTTAGTATTAACTTTTGCCGAATATCTAATAACTAGAAGATTATTTAACGATGAATAACGCGATCGCTCAGACAACAGCATTATTATCAACTTGCGCTTTGCTACTAACAGGCTGTGGCGGTGGCTCTGTGACAAATTCTACAGATAATACCACGAATAACACTACAACTAACACCGCCCAGACAACAACTACACCAGGTGCTATTCCCATCGGTATTGCCTTAGCGCAAACCAGCAACGTAGCATTACTTGGTCAAGAAGGATTTGTTGGAGCCAGAATTGCCGAGAAGTATTTCAATAGTAAAGGTGGTATTAATGGCACTCCGATTAAATTGGTAAGCCAAGATACTAGCGGTGATGAAGCTGGAGCAATTAACGCTTTTCAAACTTTAATTAACAAAGATAAAGTTGTCGGGATTGTTGGCCCTACTTTATCGCAGCAAGCTTTTAGTGCTGACCCCATCGCCGAACGTGCTAAAGTCCCAGTTATTGGCGCATCAAATACCGCAAACGGAATTCCAGAAATTGGTGATTATATCGCTCGTGTATCTGCTCCCGTCTCTATAGTTGCCCCTAATTCACTGAAAGCTGCACTCAAACAGAATCCCCAAATTAAAAAAGTAGCAGTTTTTTATGCCCAAAATGATGCATTTAACAAATCAGAAACGGAGATTTTTCAAAAAGCAGTTAAAGAACAAGGGCTAGAATTAGTAACAGTTCAAAAGTTCCAAACTACCGATACCGACTTTCAAGCCCAAGCTACCAACGCAATTAACTTAAAACCAGATTTAGTAATTATTTCGGGTCTAGCTGCTGATGGTGGTAACTTGGTGCGGCAACTGCGAGAGTTGGGTTATAAAGGCATAATTATTGGTGGTAATGGCCTGAATACACCCAATGTTTTATCTGTTTGTAAAGCCCTTTGCGATGGTGTACTGATTGCTCAAGCTTACAGTCCTGAATATCCTGGTGAGATTAATAAGGTATTTCGCCAAGCATATATTGAGCAATACAAGAAAGAACCCGCCCAATTTACTGGTCAATCTTTTGCGGCGGTGCAGGTATATGTTGAAGCTCTTAAAGAGTTGGATAAAAAGTCTAAAATCAGCACACTACCTCTGGATAAACTGCGTACAGAATTGAACAAGCAAATATTAGCTGGAAAGTATAATACTCCTTTAGGTGAGATTGCTTTTACACCAGTAGGTGATGTAATTCAAAAAGAATTTTACGTCGCCCAAATTAAGATGGATAAAGATGGAAACACTGGAAAATTCGTATTTATAAAATAGTTGCAACATGGATATAACTCTATTTCTGCAACAATTTTTGAACGGATTATCTATTGGTAGTATCTATGCAATTTTTGCATTGGGATATACCTTAGTTTATTCTATTTTGGGCATCATTAATTTAGCTCATGGCGCGATTTTTACGTTGGGCGCATATTTAACTTATGCCCTTATGGGTGGTAACTTTGGATTTAATGGCTTGCTAGCTAATGCAGTCTTGCCGATAAAATTACCATTTGCTATCGCCTTAATTTTAGGAAGTACCTTGGCGGGATTGGTAGGGGTAGTGATGGAACGGCTTGCTTTTCAACCTTTGCGCCGTCAAGGATCTGATCCCTTGCTAACCGTTGTTTCTAGCTTGGGGGTAGCAGTGGTAATTGTGAACTTAATCCAGTATTTAGTAGGAGCAGAAAGTTACACATATCCCGCAGATACTTATGGAAATTTACCACCTTCTATTAACTTTGGTACTCAAGAAAAGGAAATTCCTATTCGCACCGTTCAGATAATAATTTTTGCTGTATCAGTTGTGATTGTGGCAATTATTACCTACTTTATCAATCGGACTAAATATGGTAAAGCAATGCAGGCGATCGCAGAAGATCCAACTACAGCGAGTTTGTTAGGAATTAATAGCGATCGTTTTATCATTTTAACATTCTTCATCAGCAGTTTCTTAGCAGGATTAGCAGGAACTTTAGTTGCTTCTAGTGTTAGTATTGCCGGACCATATTTCGGTATTGCTTTTGGTTTACGGGGTTTAGCAGTAATTGTCTTAGGTGGTTTAGGTAGTATTCCCGGCGCAGTTTTAGGAGGATTGCTTATTGGTTTAGTTGAAGCTTTTGTTCCGGCGGAATATTCCGGTTACAAAGACGCTGTAGCGTACGGAATATTATTTATCATGTTGTTAGTTAGACCCCAAGGTTTGCTAGGCCGTCGGTTTATTCAGAAAGTTTAAAGAGATGTAGGGCGATGAAAACATACACCAAACAAAAATTAACTTTCGATCAATTTTTGGAAGAGTGTCCAGAAGAAGGTTTATATGAACTTGTGGATGGAGAAATTGTAGAAGTGCGTGCAACTAGAAATCATGGTGATATCGCCAATTTTATCTTGTTTGGTTTAAATGATGAAATTAGACGATTAAACCTAAAGGTTCAGAACGAATTGTGCCACGAACTTTTCCTGGACTGGCGTTAACAGCAGAGCAAATATTAACAGCTTAATCAAAATATTTTACAATGGCTGAATTTTTCTCTACTTATGAATCACCAATAGTCTACATGGTATTGGAGGCTTTATTAGGACTATCACTTTACTTACCGCTAATGGCTGGACAATTGTCTTTGGCTAGTCCTGGATTTTATGCTTTAGGTGGATATATTGCAGCGATTTTATCTACAAAAGTTTTTCCGTCTAGTAATAATTTATTTCCGATTCCATTACTTTTATTAGAAATGTTGATTGCTGGTTTAATCTCCGGTATATTAGCCGTAATAGTTGGAATTCCAGCATTACGGTTGCGGGGAATTTATTTAGCGATCGCAACTATTGCTTTTGTAGAAGTATTGCGAGTTGTATCTTTAAATCTAGATATTACAGGCGGTGCTGTAGGAATTTTTGGGATTCCTCAACCATTCCAAAGCCAACTTGAATATTTATGGATTGCCATACCATTACTATTAATTAGTATGGTGTTATTTTACCGTTTAGAACGTATTCGCACAGGTAGAGCATTCATCGCCATCCGTGAAGATGAATTAGCTGCCAGTGCAATGGGCATTAACCCCACTTACTACAAAGTTTTAGCCTTTACTCTCGGAGCAATGCTTGCTGGAAGTGTAGGTGTAATTAGCGCTCATTTCCTCAATACCTGGAATGCTCGACAAGGTACTTTTGATGCTAGCATTACCTATTTAACAATTGTGTTAATTGGTGGTTCTAGAACTTTTTTAGGTTCGGTTGTCGGTGCTATTGTCTTGAAAGTATTATTAGAAATTATTTTACGAAGAATAGCCGATATAGCAGGATTACCCAATTGGTTAGCCCAATTCTTACGAGATGGGAGATTAATTATTTATGGTATATTAATAGTCTTAGGAACTATATTTTTCCCCCAAGGCTTTGTTACTCCAGATATTTTGAGAAACTGTAAGAAGCAATTGACAAACTTGATTTCTAAAACATTAAAACAGACAAGTTAATAAATAGAATAAAAGTAACGAAAATTATGATTTGTGAAAAAGCAGCCGATTTAATTAAGGCAGCGCAATGACAAATAACATTGTTTTAGAAGCCAAATCACTAACTCGCCGTTTTGGGGGGTTAGTGGCGGTAAATAATGTATCTTTTACAGTCAATCAACATGAGATTTTTGGGTTAATTGGCCCTAACGGTGCTGGCAAAACAACACTGTTTAATTTGATTACAGCTTTTATTCCCCTTTCTAGTGGAGAATTACGCTATCAAGGTGCTAACATTTCCCAACTACGCCCGGATCAAATTGCAGGTTTAGGTATCGCTCGGACTTTTCAAAATATTCGCTTATTTGGTGAATTATCAGCATTAGAAAATGTCATAATTGCCCGACATTTGGATAATAAAAGTAATGTATTAACAGGACTTTTGGGATTACCACCAGCGCGTCGGGAAGAGAAAAAAAGTAGGCGAAAAGCTTTACAATTATTAGATATGGTAGGCTTAAGCGATCGCGCTGACGAGAAAGCCAAAAACTTTGCCTACGGCGATCAGCGTCGGCTGGAAATTGCCCGCGCTTTAGCCCTAGAACCACAAATCTTACTTCTCGATGAACCTGCGGCGGGGATGAACCCCAACGAAAAGCAGCACCTGAGTGAATTTATCCGTAGTCTGCGAGAACAGTTTAATTTAACAATTGTGCTGATTGAACACCATGTACCCTTGGTTATGGGTTTGTGCGATCGCATTGCAGTGTTAGATTTTGGGCAATTGATTGCATTGGGTGAACCATCTGTAGTTAGAAACGATCCAGCCGTGATTGAAGCTTATTTGGGAAATGAATGATAACTAAATTGAGAATTATAAAATTTGTTGGAATTCCTCAATAGTATTTGCAGTTACAACATTTCTTAAAATTGTCTTCAAACGCTCTAAATCCTGAATCTGGTTAATTTGTGGCATCAACTGTAAGGCGCGATCGCTGAATTTCAATTCTAAATTAATTTCAATCGCAGAAAGTATTCCTCGCAGTTCGCCGCTTACTTCCCCGCGTGCTTCTCCTTCGCGTAAAACTTCTTGATACCAAGGTGACTCGCGTAATACGGGCATATCCCACCTCATGATTTCTTGAACGAGCGTATTCTCTAAAACAAACGTAGCAAAAAAAGCTAGAACCGTTTCCAGTTGGTTTAGTTGTTCATCAGCACGGAGAATTTGCAATGCTTCTCTAATAATAGATTCATTTTCACCACCTTTGAGAATGAGTACAAATGGCAGTAAGGATGGTAAGGGTTGTTGAAAAGCAATATTGACATCAATTTCCCACAGGTTAATTACCCGATAATCTTGTATTGCCCGTAATCCTGCAATATTTGATGTAAAGCTTGTGGGTATTTCGTTGTTACCAGTTTTAAGAATATTGATCAGAACGGGATATGTTGGTAAGTTATATTTTTCTTCTGCAAGTGCAGCATAAGCACGCATCCGACGTGGCATTTGGGATTGATAGCGTAATTGCAATTCGTTGAGAAGCAAAAATTCTCCGTGTTGGGGACTACTGACACGGATTAAAACATCACTTTCCCGGCTAATCCACTGAAATTCACTATTTAGAATTTCCCCAGCAACAACATCAGGAATCTGCGTTACCCATCTTACTCAGTTATTGGGTGCGAGGCTGATTAATTTTTTGGTGCTTACATCAGCAGGCCTTGTCATCAGGGTATAGATGCTCTCAATAAGTAAGATTTATCGTAACTTGAAGTGTGGCATTACACTAAATAATTTTGTAATACATAAAGCGATCGGCCTACAGCCCTTCTCCTAAAGGAGACGCTACGCGAACGGGCATCCTACGGCAGGCGTTGGCAAAGCCATCGCTTTCGTGTTTAATAAAAGCAAATTTGCTAAGTTCCTATATTGAATTCGGGCAGTCGTTTATTGAATTCGGGCAGTTGTTGATTGAATTCGGGCAGTCGTTGATTTAATTCGGCTAGCCACAAAGTGCTTACGCACCCTTAAACGTGGTTTTAGCGACTCTTTGATACTACTGTATTGTCCTCGTAGAGGAGTCGCGCAGAAGCCCACATTCTCCGTCGATAGGAGTGTGTAGAGTATGTCACGCAGATATAATTGTGAGAAATTCGTCTAAAGAATTCACTGCGATCGCACTATCCATTAAATTTTCTAATCTTTCCACACTTTCACCCTCAAGCCTTGCTTCCACTTCATGAGGAATTTCACCAAAACGTCGTCGCAATACTCGGATTAACTGCCGTTGTACACCTTGCTGAAGGCCTAGCTGAATACCTCTTTGCTCAATTTCCTGATACCAAGGCGATTCTCGCAATACTGCCATATCCCACCTCATGATTTGCTGCACTAAAGGCGTGTCTAACACAAAGCTAGCAAAAAATGCCAGCAATGATTCTAATTGGTTCAACTGTTCATCTGCTCGTAGCGCCTGTAGTGCGCGTTGCACAACTGATACCTCTCCCCCTCCTCGCAGGATTGGCACAAAGGGTAACAATGATGGTAGTGGTTGATCAAACACTATTGCAGCATCGATTTCCCACAAATTAATCACGCGATAATCTTGGATAGCACGTAATCCCAAAAATTCCTGCTCGTAACTACTGGCAATAGTTAAGGTGGATGGAGGCGGTAAAATGTTAACGAGTACTGGGTAAGTTGGCAATCGGTAGCGTTCTTGTGCCAAGGCAGCATAAGCTCTCATGCGTAGAGGCATCTGTGCCGTGTAACGCAACTGTAGTTCGTTAAGTACTAGAAAATCTCCGTGAGTAGCACTGTATGCTTTCACCAACACATCTGTCTCCCGGCTAATCCAGTGAAATTCAGAACCAAGAATTTCTTTCGCCACGACTTCAGGACGCTGTGTCACCCACTGTACCCATGCATCGGGAGCTAAATTAATTAGTCGCTTGCTACCAATATCTGTTACTTTTGCCACAGGACGCTTGATATCTTTATCAGTAATTAATGGTACATCAGAAAGATTGCAATATTCTGGCGTTGGTTTTTAAGTTGAAGCAATGTTTACGATAGAGTACACTGATGCACTCTTTTAAGAAATGTATGATTGATGTATGTTAGGTTTTGAATCAAGATTTCTGGATGTAAACCGCCGATGAAAGCCGATAGTAAACCAAACTATACAATTTTAGAAGTTCAAGAACTTGATGTTAATTATGGCGGTATCCAAGCTCTCAAAAAAATTAATTTAATTATTCAAAAAGGCGAGGTAGTTACTCTAATTGGTGCTAATGGTGCTGGTAAAACTACTACACTCCGCGCCATATCTAAAGTAGTTAATCCTAAGAGTGGCGGAATTATCTATAATGGACATAATATTACCCGCCGCCAAACTCACGAAGTTGTACAACTTGGGATTGCCCATTGTCCTGAAGGACGGAGAGTATTAGCTAGGCAAACAGTATTTGATAACTTACTTTTGGGTGCTTATATTCGTTCCAATCAAGCAGAGATAAAAGCAGATATTCAGCGCCAATTTGAGCTATTTCCGCGTTTGTCACAAAGACGCAATCAACTAGCAGGAACTCTTAGCGGTGGTGAACAACAAATGTTAGCGATCGCACGGGCTGTCATGAGTAAACCACAGCTATTACTTTTAGACGAGCCTAGCTTAGGTTTAGCACCTGCGATCGTCCGAGAAATCTTCTCCATTATTGAAAATCTTCGTGCTACAGGCGTGACTATTTTGTTAGTTGAGCAAAATGCTAATTTGGCGCTGCAAATTGCCGATCGCGGTTATGTTTTAGAAGCTGGTTCTATAACTTTAACAGGCGCAGCATCAGAATTAATTAGTCATGAGCGAGTTAAAAAAGCTTATTTAGGGTAATTAAATCAAAATTTTTGAGATACAAACAGATGGTAAAATCACCAACTAAACCCCTAACTTTAGAAGATTTTTTGAAACTACCAGAAACAAAGCCTAGCTCAGAATACATCAACGGTCAAATTATTCAAAAGCCAATGCCTCAAGGAAAACATAGTATTCTTCAGGGTGAACTAGTTAGTAATATCAATTCTATAGCTAAACCTCAAAAATTTGCCCTTGCTTTCCCAGAATTGCGGTGTACTTTTGGCGGACGTTCAATTGTACCAGATGTAGCTGTGTTTGCTTGGGAACGAATTCCCCTAGATGAACGTGGAGATGTGGCTAATGTCTTCAATACTTATCCAGACTGGACAATTGAGATTCTTTCACTAGATCAAAGCCAGACTAAAGTAACCGGAAATATTCTACATTGTTTAAAACATGGTAGCCGCTTCGGTTGGTTAATAGATCCCGATGAGCGTTCTGTTTTAGTTTATCCACCAAAGCAGCAACCAGAACTTTTACAAGAAGAACAAGAAATATTACCAGTTCCCGATTTAGTTAGCGGCTTTCAATTAACTGTAGGGCAACTATTTGGATGGTTGAAGTTATAAGCAATTGTATATATTCATATCTAGCTTTGGGAATACTAAAGAGATGGCTAAAATCACCCTATCTTACTTGCTATCAAACTAGAGACGCTTGATCAATATTACCTTGTAACAATTCTCTTGTTGATAGTATTGTTGCTACTGGAATTTGTCACCTGAAAAGCTTATGTCATTTACAGATAGATTTAACCAACTTGTAGCAATTTTTTCTAATGAACTGAGTGTGCAAACAAAAGATATTACTCTTAATACGCGGCTTCGGGAAGACCTCAAAATAGATGGTGATGATGTTGATACACTATTTTTTAAAATTGCTGAACAGTTTGGTGTAGATTGGCAGGGGTTTGTATCTTACCGCTACTTCCATGAAGAAGCACATTTATTTTCTCTACTTTTTGAGTATTACTATCGCAAACGTCACGGTACGCTCAAAACAATTACCGTCAGCCATTTACTATCAGTTATTGAGTGTGGAGTTTGGTTTGAACCGTCCCAATCTGATATTTACATTTGAGTTCATTACACAATCTTAACTAATTTATACTTATAAGTTTTCCTCATTATTAGTATTATTAAATATTATTACGATTTTTGTCCTATATTAATATTTGCAGCCCTCCTTGCAGATATCTATATTTGTTTAGCGGCGAATTCTATTCACCGGAATAATTACAACCTATGAGTCAAATAGTCTGGATCGCAAGACACGCCAACCGCCTAGATTTCGTAAACCCCGATTGGTTTCTCACCGCCAAACGACGCTACGATCCACCGTTGTCTGATGACGGTATGGTGCAGGCACAACAGTTAGCAAAGCGCTTAAAAGGAGAAAATATTAGCCATATTTTCGCTTCTCCTTTCCTGCGAACCGTACAAACGGCAAACGCAGTTGCAGAAGTGCTAAACTTACCGATCAAATTGGAAACAGGTTTGAGTGAATGGCTAAATCCAGCTTGGATGACAGAAGAACCTGAAAGACTCTCAACTCCAGCGTTAGCAGAATTATTCCCCAGAATTGATACCAGCTATACTTCGCGCATCGCCGCCAAATATCCTGAAACTCACGAAAAAGTCCGAGAACGTTCTGGGCAAACTGCTAGATGTTTAGCTACTGAGTTCTTCCCACAGCATATCCTGCTAGTAGCTCATGGTGCATCTGTGTTGGGGGGAGCAATGGGGCTAGTGGGGGAAATTGCCAAAACAGAAGTCAAAGCTTCTCTATGTTCCCTGGTAAAAGTCGTGCGCGAAGATCCAGAATGGTTGCTAGAACTAAAGGGAGATACTTCCCATTTAACCCACATAGAGGAAGTGATTCGATTTGCTTAAACCTCTGATAGATATTTGCTTTCATGGCTTCTGCTACGTTGGGTATATCTTACAAATAAGCAATTAATTCGCGAATAAATTCTATGACATTGTTACTAGCAGGAGACATCGGCGGTACGAAAACTATTCTGCGATTGGCTGAAACATCAGATTCAGCAGGTTTACATACTATTTATCAGGAAAGTTACCTTAGTGCCGATTTTCCTGATTTAGTACCGATAGTGCAGCAGTTTTTGGCCGAAGCTAATACACCAATACCAGAAAAGGCTTGTTTTGCGATCGCAGGCCCCATTGTCAAAAATACTGCCAAACTAACCAATTTAATTTGGTTTCTGGATACCGAACGTCTACAGCAAGAATTGGGTATCCCGCATATTTCTTTGATTAATGACTTTGCAGCGATTGGCTATGGTATTTTAGGTTTACAAAGACAAGACTTGCTGACGTTGCAAGTTGGCAAATCTCAACCCGAAGCACCTATTGCAATTATTGGTGCTGGTACTGGCTTAGGACAAGGATTTTTAATTAAGCAGGGAAGCCACTATCAAGTCTTTCCCTCAGAAGGTGGACACGCTGATTTTGCACCTCGGAACGAGATCGAGTTTCAACTGTTGAAATACCTGTTAGGTAAACATGATATCCAGCGCATTTCTGTGGAACGGGTAGTTTCTGGAATGGGAATTGTAGCAATTTATCAATTTTTGCGCGATCGCAAATTTGCAGCAGAATCACCAGACATTGCCCAAATCGTCAGAACTTGGGAACAAGAAGCCGGACAAGAAGAGAAAAGTGTTGATCCTGGTGCTGCTATTGGGAAAGCAGCCTTGCAAGGTAGCGATCGCCTTTCGGAACAAACTTTGCAATTATTTATAGAGGCTTATGGTGCAGAAGCCGGCAATCTCGCCCTTAAACTTTTACCTTATGGTGGCTTATACATCGCTGGTGGGATTGCGCCTAAAATCCTACCCTTAATCCAAAATAGCGGTTTCTTATTAAATTTCACTCAAAAAGGCAGAATGCGCCGCCTCCTCGAAGAGATACCCGTGTATATTATCCTCAACCAGCAAGTGGGACTAATAGGTGCTGTTTTATGTGCTGCTAGGTTATAACAGCTAGCATCATCAGTAATATCTGCATCTCGAAAGCAAAAAATATGACAATTAAGAGCCTGTTGCCCTTACTCGCTGCCACCTTTGTTTGCGGTGGATCTGTTCTCGTGGAGGCACGTCAACCCAAAACTCCGACGACTGTTGTTAAACCCAAACCAAAGGTTACTCAACCCGTGCAGCCACAATGGAAATTATACACGGCTCCAGATGGGCGGTTTACTATTTTGATGCCGGGAAGCCCCGACAGAAATACCCAATCCCAAAAAACTTACATGGGGGAAATTGACTTAGAAATATTTGTCGCTCAACCACCAAAACAGCAAGTAGCTTATGTAATTGCTTACAATGATTTTCCTTATAGTTACGGTCAAATAACTGACCCCCAAACTGTACTTAATAATGCGCGGGATATGGCTTTAAAGACTACGAAAAGTAATTTAATTAGTCAGCGAAATATTCGTAGTTCTAATAATCATCCTGGTAAAGAAATTGAGTACATCAATTCTGGAGGGAAAATCACTAAAAGTAGGATGTATGTTGCCGAAGGAAGATTGTATCAGGTAATGGCAATAACTACAAAAAAACAGCAGAAGACATTAGCTAAAACCATTACGGGATATTTAAATTCTTTCCATGTGGTTTTGAAAAAACCAAATAACTAATAGCAATTCTGTATGAAGATGCACATAATCAGTCCCCCCTTGTGAAGGGGGGTAAATATATGCAGCTTCACAAAGAAACGGTATAAGGCAATTTCTGTTAATAAATCTACCGTCGCCGTTAGTTTCGACTTCTCTGCGAGATGCTACGCGAACGCTCAACCAACTAAGTCATTGAGAGTTGAGCGACTCCTTAAAGGAAGAGAGAAATAGAAGTGAGGTTTTTCAGATACCGTGAAAAGTCAGATTCCCTACACCCCACACCCCGCCCCGAAGGGGCATGTAAAGCTTCATCCTACATTGAGGAAGCACCGAAACGATAACCTTTGCCGTAGACTGTGTGAATCAGCGCAGTTTCTCTACCTACCTCAATCTTACGGCGCAGCAAACGAATTAATGCCGCGATCACATTACTACTAGGTTGTTCTTCCTCTGGCCACAAATTTTGCATAATCTGGGCATGAGTCATTAGTTGTCCAGTGTGTTCCATAAAATATTGCAGCAGCTGGCTTTCTTTTTGCGATAGCTCAATTATTCGTCCTTGGCGATAGGCTACTTGATTTTCCCAATCGAGTTCTAAATCACCTACAGTTAAACGTCCGGTGGTGGTTTCATAAGTTTGGGAACCGGAACGACGCAATAAAGCACGGACTCTAGCTAATAACTCCCGCAGTTCAAAAGGTTTAACTAGATAGTCATCCGCACCAGCATCTAAACCTTGTACGCGGTCATCTAGAGTATCCTTAGCTGTGAGAAACAGCACGGGAGTGGTTTTGCCTTGCCGTCGCAATTGCTGACAAATCTCTAACCCCGTTTTTCCTGGCAGCATCCAATCTAAAATTAGTAGGTCATAACTGCCTGTTTGTGCATGTTCGTTGCCACTTGTGCCATCGTAAGCGGCATCTACAATGTAACCCTCACGAGTTAATAAGCGACTCAAGGGTTCAGTTAATTCAACTTCATCATCAACTAATAAAATTCTCATGCTGCTTGTGGTAAGCATATAGAGATATTATTCAACTGCCAGAACGCCAAGGATATTAAGAAAAAGAATGCTGACTGTTGCATTGCCAAAAGGGGAACTCCTTAAAAATAGCATCCGCCTGCTACAATCTGTGGGATTAGATTTTAGTGCTTTTTTAGATTCAGGAACTCGCCAACTTCAAATTCCTGACACTAAGGGAATTGCAAAAGCTTTGTTGGTAAGGGCGCAAGATGTGCCTGTTTATGTGGAATATGGTCAAGCACAACTGGGTGTTGTCGGTTACGATGTGCTGCGAGAGAAGCAACCGCAAGTTGCCCACTTGGTGGATTTGCAGTTTGGGCATTGTCGGATGTCAGTGGCGGTAAAAGCATCCAGTTCTTACCGATCGCCTTTAGATTTACCACCGCATGGTAGAGTTGCTTCCAAGTATGTGAATTGCGCTCGTGAATATTTCCACAGTCTAGATTTACCTGTGGAAATAGTGCCGTTGTATGGTTCAGTTGAACTAGGCCCGATTACTGGAATGTCAGAAGCGATCGTGGATTTGGTTTCTACAGGGCGGACTTTGCACGAAAATGGTTTGATTGAAGTTGCAACTCTTTATGAAAGCACGGCGCGGTTGATTGCCCATCCTTTGAGTTACCGCCTGAACACCGGTAATTTAAGTGATGTGATTGCCAAGCTGCGAGAAACCGTTTTGGTAGAGGTGTAATAGTAATGCTGTCAAGGTGACGTAATTCACGGTTTATCGAATAGCCCAAAGAAACCTCACCCTAATTTTGCTTGTGCAAAACCTGTCCCTCTCCTTACTAAGGCTACGGTGTACACACAAGTCCTAAAAATCTAGCTTGATGACGCTTTCCTTATTCTCATGTAGAGCATTGTCAGTCGATACAATAACATTGCCAGTCGATACAATAACATTGTCAGTCGATACAATAACATTGCCAGTTGAGACAATAACATTGCCAGTCGATACAATGGCATTGCTAGTCGATACAATGGCATTGCCAGTTGATACAATAACATTGCTAGTCGATACAATGGCATTGCAGGTTAAGAGACTTGTGTGTGTACAACGTAGCCTTGTTAAGGAGAGGGATGTCTGTGAGGACAAGGTGAGGTTTTAATGATTAGTAGATAGTCCGCAACAATTAAATCTCCTCATACAGACTAAATTTGTTTACACTAGAATTAGCGCGATATGTACGGACGGGCTACGCCTACGCAATAATTTTGCGTCGTATACAGGGAATGCTTGCTACTAAAAATCACTTTTAATGCGAATTTAGCATTTTGACAGAATTTAACAGGCTTTCCTGAACAGCCAGAGGCGGGGAAAAGACTAAGAATTATTACAAGAGGTTAAGCTATTCTTGAGATAGTAACCCTGATGACTGGATATTACATTTAAATTTATTAAGAAAAGTTAATGAAAGCTGGACAAATTGATACAGAAGTGGCGAGGCTAGAAGCCCTCCGCCAGTATCAAATTCTTGACACCGAACCGGAAGAAGCTTACGACAATCTTGCTCAGTTAGCGGCATTTATTTGTGGTACGTCCATATCTTTGGTAAATTTCATTGATGAAAACCGTCAATGGTTTAAGGCAAAAGTAGGTTTAGATGTATCAGAAATGCCCCGGTGTGTTGGATTATCTTACCTTTGCCAAGAGCGGCGTAATGTTGTGGTGGTTCCTGACACTCTAGCTGATGAAACATTAGCAAATAATGCGGTAGTAACTGGCTATCCATATATACGGTTTTATGCAGGCGTACCCCTAATTACTCCCAAGGGAGATATGCTGGGAACTTTGTGTGTAATTGACCAAGCTCCACGGGAATTGAGTCAAAAACAAGTGGAGGCGCTTGTAGCTCTGAGTCGCTTGGTGATTGACCAGCTAGAACTCAGGCGTCATGTAACTGAGGTATCTCAAATTACCGAAAAGCTCGTGGCGCATGAGCAAGCAGCATATGCCGAGTCAGAATCGGCCAGAATCCGCATTGCTAATTTACTCGAAAGCATCACTGATGCGTTTTTTGCTTTAGATAAAAAGTGGCGATTCACCTATGTTAATGGTCAAGCAGAACTGCTGTTGCAAAAAAAACAGAATGAATTATTGGGACAAAGCATCTGGGAGGTGTTTCCACAACTCATAGACACAACATTCCATCGTGAGTATCACAGGGCAATCTTAGAACAGGTGAGTGTAGAATTTGAGGAGTTTTATCCGCCACTAAAGAGCTGCTTTCAAGTCCACGCCTATCCTGCAAAAGACGGCTTGTCTGTTTATTTCCAAGACATTACTGAACGGCGACGAACAGCAGAAGCATTACGAGAAAGTGAAGAACGTTGGCAATTAGCATTACATGGTAATAATGATGGTATTTGGGATTGGAACCTCAAGACTAATGAAGTGTTCTTCTCAACTCGGTGGAAGGAAATGCTCGGTTATAAAGACCACGAAGTTTCCAACGGTTGGGATGAATGGACAAAATTAATTCACCCCGATGAGCGAGATTGGGTACTTCAAGCCTTCCAAGACCACTTTGCCAAGAAAACGCCGTTTTACGTCTGTGAATATCGAGTCCAATGCCAAGACGGCAGCTATAAATGGATTCTAGATCGAGGACAAGCACTTTGGGACGCATCGGGTGATATAGTGCGGATGGTGGGTTCTTATACAGATATCACAGATCGCAAGCAGGCAGATGAAGAATTAAAGCGGCAGAATTTGCGATCGCAATTATTTGCTGAAATCACTCTGAAAATTCGAGAATCTTTACAAATAGACGAAATCCTTCAAACCACGGTAACAGAGGTACAAAAACTACTACAAGCTGACCGAGTTTTAATTTTTCAAATAGAGCCTGATGGTTCAGGAACAGTAGTGCAAGAGGCGGTGCTACCTGGTTGGCCGGTAATTTTGGGAAGAAATATTTTTGATCCCTGCTTTAAAGAAGAATATATAGAAAGATATCGCCAAGGAAGAGTGAGTGCGATGGAAGACGTTGAAACCGCTCACATTCAACCATGCCATCGAGAATTTCTTCAGCAGTTTGCTATCAAGGCTAACCTCGTAGTACCAATTCTCGTCAGGGACAGCATTTGGGGCTTGTTGCTGGCTCATCAGTGTGCTGCACCTCGACGGTGGAATAACTTTGAGACGGAGTTGTTAAAGCAACTAGCTAACCAAATTGGGATTGCTTTATCTCAAGCGCAACTATTAGAAAAAGAAAGCCAGCAAAGTCGAGAACTCGCTCGTTCTAATGCAGAATTGGAACAATTTGCTTATGTAGCTTCCCATGACTTGCAAGAGCCATTGCGGATGGTAACGAGTTATTTACAACTATTAGAGCGAAGATACAAAAATCAACTTGATACTAATGCCGATCAGTTTATCAACTATGCAGTAGATGGGGCGCGGCGGATGCAGACCCTAATCAATGATTTATTGAATTATTCTCGCGTTAGTACCCGTGGACAGCCCTTTGTGCGAGTAAATTGTAGTATTGTCTTAGAACAGGCGATCGCTAATCTGCAAATTGCGATCGCCGATAGTCAAGCAATTGTTACTCACGATCCTCTACCTGAAGTAATGGCTGATGTTACCCAATTGATACAAGTATTTCAAAACCTGATTGGCAATGCAATCAAATTTTGCCGTCATCAGCAGCCACAAATTCACATTGGAGTAGCGAAGCCAAATGCAAATCCAGATGGGGAAAGTTTAAATGTTATCCCGTCGGTAGATGAATGGTTGTTCTGGGTACGCGATAATGGCATTGGTTTGGAATCCCAGTATGCTGAACGTATTTTTATAATTTTTCAGCGATTGCACGGTAGAGATAAGTATCCGGGTACTGGAATTGGTCTGGCAATTTGTAAAAAAATTATAGAACGCCACGGCGGCCGGATCTGGGTTGAGTCAAAACTGGGTGAAGGCTCGACTTTCTACTTCACAATTCCAGATAAAGCAGGTAAGCAATCGTGGGCACCATAACAGGGATTATGCCTATTGAGGTTTTGTTGGTAGAGGACAATCCAGGCGATGCCCAACTCACACGCATCGCCCTGGAAGAAAGCAAAATCTCTATTCACTTGAATGTGGTCGAAGATGGTGTAGAGGCAATGGCATTCTTGCGAAAGCAGGAAAAATATGTCAAAGCAGCCCATCCAGATATTGTCTTGCTCGATTTAAATCTCCCCAGAAAAGATGGGCGAGAAGTACTAGCAGAAATTAAAGGAGATGAAAACCTCAAGCGAATTCCTGTAGTAGTTCTGACGACTTCCCAAGCTGAAGAAGACATCCTTAAAGCCTATAATTTATGTGCAAACTGTTATATTACCAAGCCCGTAGATTTCGATCAATTCGTTAAAATTGTACAATCAATAGAAAATTTTTGGTTTGCGATCGTAAAACTGCCACCGGAGTAGTGGAAATGGCAGGTAAAAATATTAAAGTCTTATTAGTAGAAGATAACCCTGGTGATGTCTTTTTATTACAGGAGTTTTTAAAGGAAGTTACCACAGTTGTAGTTGATTTATCGCCCGTTGAGCGACTTTCTGAAGCACTCAATTATTTAACCAAGGAACTTTTTGATGTAATTTTGCTAGACCTCTCGCTGCCAGATAGCCAGGGACTCGAAACTTTTGTCATCGCTCACCATCAAGCAAAAGCCACTCCGATAATTGTGCTGACGGGTATAAACGATGAAACCCTAGCAATTAGAGCAATGCAAGAAGGAGCGCAGGATTATTTGGTGAAAGGGCAAGTAACTGGGGACTTGCTGGTACGCTCAATGCGTTATGCCATCGAACGTCAACGGGCAGACAATGCACTGCGTCAGAGTGAGGAACGATTTCGGGTTGCCCTGAAAAATTCTCCCATCTTCGTCTACAACCAAGATTGCCAGTTACGGTACACCTGGGTTTACAATCCTTCCTATGGATTGACTGTTGAAGAAATATTGGGCAAACAAGACTTAGATATTATCCCAGTTGAAGATGCTCAACGTCTCACCATAATTAAACGTGGAGTATTAACCACTGGCATAGGAACGCGAGAGGAAGTATCAATAACAATCAAAGATACAACTCGATATTACGATTTGACAGTTGAGCCATTGCGGAACGAATCGCAAGAAGTTGTTGGCGTGACATGCGCCAGTATTGATATTAGCGAACGACAAGCCGCACTGCGCGATCGCAAATTGGCAGAAGAAAAAATCCGCGAACAAGCAGCATTACTTGATGTCACCACAGATGCGATTTGCCTGCGAGATTTAAACAATGAAATTATCTTCTGGAACAAAGGCGCAGAAACACTTTACGGTTGGAAAGCGACAGAAGCTTCGGGCAAAAATGCTAGTGAGCTTTTGTATGACGAATTTTCACCAGAAATCGAAGCAGCTCTTTTACAAGTTGTTAGTAAAGGAAAGTGGCAGGGAGAGTTAACTAAACTTACCAAAACTTACAAGGAAATCCTTGTTGCTAGTCGCTGGAGTTTAGTGTGCGATGAACAAGGGAAACCCAAATCAATTCTCACCGTTGACACAGATATTACCGAGAAAAAACACCTAGAAGCCCAATTGTTTCGCGCCCAACGCCTGGAAAGTATCGGCACTTTAGCTAGCGGTATTGCTCACGACCTCAACAATATCCTGACACCGATTTTGGCAGGAGCACAATTGTTACCACTCAAATTTCCTGATGCAGATGAGCGAACTCGCCATCTATTAGAAATTTTGGAAATCAACGCTAGACGCGGTGCTGATTTAGTCAAACAGGTGCTATCCTTTGCGCGGGGTGTAGAAGGGAAGCGAATCACTTTGCAACTCAGACATATAATTGTGGAACTTGGCAAGATTCTCAAAGAGACATTTCCCAAATCCATAGAAATCAGCACTGATGTACCGCAGGATTTATGGATGGTTTCTGGAGATAGCACCCAACTACATCAAGTGCTGATGAACCTCTGCGTTAACGCCCGCGATGCTATGCCCAGTGGCGGTAGTTTGACTATCTCTGCTGAGAATTTGTTGATTGACGAAAATTATGCTCGCATGAACCTGGAAGCCAAAGAGGGGCCTTACACAGTGGTTACTGTCTCCGATACTGGAAGTGGGATACCTAGAGAAATCTTAGATAGAATTTTCGAGCCATTCTTTACCACAAAAGATGTGGGGCAAGGAACAGGGTTAGGACTTTCCACCGTGCTGGGGATCGTTAAAAGCCACGGAGGTTTTGTAAACGTGTCTAGCGAACCAGGAAGTGGCACTAGCTTTAAGGTTTACTTACCAGCAGTGGAAGGAATGGAAACACTTACTCTAGAAGAATTGCCACCACAGACAGGACATGGAGAATTGATTCTGGTTGTGGATGATGAAGTTGCCATTCAAGAGACTACGAGGACATCGCTGGAAGCTCACAATTATAAAACCCTAATTGCGGGTGATGGCATTGAGGCGATCGCGCTGTATGCTAAAAATAGGGACAAAATTAGTGCTGTACTAATGGATATTATGCTGCCCTCGCTGGATGGTTTAACTGCCATCCGTACCTTAAAAAAAATTAACCCCCAGGTCAGAATTATTGCCAGCAGTGGACTTATGTCTGACAATAAGCTCAGTGCAGTAGCTGCTATTGGTGTCAATACGTTTTTGTCGAAGCCCTATACTGTCAACGAATTATTGCTTTCTTTACAGAAAGTACTATCTTGAGTCCATTAATTACGTAAATATACTGTTAATATTAGTACAAAAAACTGCTTTATTGATGTGGGTGCAAATTGCCTGGATTTGATATGATTGAGCATCGGTTAATACACTTGTCTTACTGATACTCATACCATTTCAGTTTAATAATACAAATACGTTGGTAGGGGCATGGCATTGCCATGCCCTTACAAGAAATCTATCTATATGTATTGGGTTTTCGTGAATTGGTATTATTTATGCGTTCAGCTTGCCTAAATCAATATGCCTCGGTTTCTTAAATTAATTATCAATATAGTAGCCTTAAGTGCATTGTTACTTATATCCCAGCAAGTTTGGGCGCGAGATTGGCGTCCGGTTCGTGGTGGTATCCCTTTTGGTATCAGTGGTATGGCTTTAATAGAGCAACAAAGCAATTCCTTAGATTTTCTGATTGCCCATGACAACAAACAAAAAAATCAAGGTCGTTTAGCAATCATTAATATTAAGGGTAAAAACCAACCTCAATATTTACCATTAAACTGGCCAAATAACATAGAATTACCCATCGATTTAGAAGCTTTAACATCTGTTCCAGAAAAAACAAAATCCACTTTTATTGCTTTAAGCAGTTCTGGAAAAGCTTATTACATCAGGTTAGAGCCTGCTAATAAAACCATTTCCATTATTAAAGAATTCAATCTACCAGGAATTATTCAAGGCAATAACTTTGAAGCATTTGGATTACAAAATATAGAGGGTAAATTAGTTGCTATTTGGGGGCATCGAGGTGAAGGAGAACAACCAGCAACTATTTTTTGGGGAATATTTGACTTAACTAAATATCAAATTACTCTCGTAGGTTCTGCCAATTTGAAAGTACCCTTTCCATCTGGCAATGTTCGTCATATTTCAGATATTAAGGTAGACCCCGTAGGAATTGTGTACATCACTTCAGCAAGTGATGCAGGGGATGATGGCCCATTCCAGTCAGCTGTGTATGTCGCTGGACACCTGGGATTCCGTGGTAACAAAATTGCATGGCGGCAAAATCCTCAACTTGTTCCCCTTTACCGCTCTGATTACCACAAAATTGAAGGTATGGAACTTGTTCCAGGTGCAGAAGGCGGTTTGATTATTGGTACAGATGATGAGAATTTGGGTTCTTATGTATATATTTTGGGTGGAAATAGCTGATGTATATCCTTTGATAACTTGTGTAAATAGGCATCATGATTTTGAGAATTGCTGGTTTATTTGCGATCGCCTAACAGTTTCCTTGAAAAATATTCATATATTGGAGCTTTTGTCAACTTATTTAGTGCGATCGCAACCTGGCGTGGATTGACCATTATCTTATCGATAACGGCCACTCATTAATTACCCCTACACATTAAATCGGAACAACATTACATCCCCTTCCTGCACAACATACTCTTTACCCTCACTGCGAACCAACCCTTTTTCCTTCGCAGCATTCATCGAACCAGTTGTTACCAAATCTTTATAAGCAACTGTTTCAGCGCGAATAAATCCCCGTTCAAAATCACTGTGGATTACACCAGCAGCTTGAGGTGCAGACATTCCGGCATTAATTGTCCAAGCGCGGGTTTCTTTGGGGCCACTAGTGAAATATGTCCGCAAACCTAAAAGTGTGTAAGTTGCCCGAATCAACGATTTCAAACCGCCTTCTTCCACACCTAAAGACGCGAGGAAATCAGCTTTATCTTCCTCTGGTAATTCCACTAATTCAGCTTCAACTTGAGCCGAAACTATCACAACTTGGGCATTTTCTGTGGCTGCAATTTGCCGCACTGTTTCCACAAAATGATTACCAGTTGCCAACTCATCCTCAGATACATTGGCGGCGTAGATAATCGGTTTATAAGTGAGCAGTTCTAATCCTTTAATAATTTCTGCTTCTTCTTCATTCAAGCTCACCTGACGCACCGATTTCCCTTCATTTAAAGCCGCAGCTAATTTTTCTAAAACTGTGATTTCAAACTGTGCATCCTTACTGGTACGAGCTTGTTTGCGAGTCCGGTCAATTCGCCGCTCAATTTGTGCTAAATCTGATAAACCCAGTTCTATATTAATGATTTCAATATCTCGCGCTGGGTCAACAGAACCAGCAACATGGATAATATCGTCATTTTCAAAACAACGTACCACATGGACGATCGCATCAACTTCCCGGATGTGGGACAGGAATTGATTCCCTAATCCCTCACCCTGACTAGCACCTTTAACTAAACCGGCGATATCGACAAATTCAACCCGCGCCGGGATAGTTTGTGCCGAACTGGCAATCTTAGCAAGAACATTTAACCGTTCATCCGGTACTGCGACAACGCCGACATTCGGTTCAATCGTGCAAAAAGGAAAGTTAGCTGCTTCTGCTTTGGCATTAGCAACTACAGCATTAAATAAAGTAGATTTTCCGACGTTGGGAAGTCCGACAATTCCGGCTCTTAGCATTTTGGATTTTAGATTTGAGATTTTGGATTACATTACCAAGGTAATCTAAACAGGTTCCGGTATGGTTTGGGGAATTGGCCCTGGAACTGTTTGAGGAATGGGAGCAGGTACTGGTTCTGGTACAGGCTCAGGACTAGGTAGCGGATTCGGCTCAGGATTGGGACTAGGTAGTGGACTCGGCCCAGGAGTAGGAATTTGTGGTTCAGGTATAGAAATCGCAGTCGGATTAAGCATGATAAATCTAAATTAAATTATTCAACCTCCCCACGCTAGATGACAACCTCAGCTGTTGACATCTCGCCAAATAGCTATACTCACCAACACATCCTTTAATAATCTACCCCTCTTCTCATTCTCTGCGTCCCTTTGCGCTTCCCTCCGCGCCCCTCTGCGTTTAAACTCCAACCTCAATTCCCCACCATTTGCACAAAACTACTCCTCCTTAACCTTTTCCGCCATCTCTGGCACTGGATCGTAACCACCTGGATGAAACGGATGACAACGCAAAATCCGCCGAGTTGCCATCCAGCTACCACGCAACACTCCAAATCGTTCAATAGCTTCAATAGCATACATCGAACAAGTTGGTTGAAAGCGACAAGTCGGGAGAAACAACGGGGAGATAAACATTCGGTAGCCCCGAATCAGCCAAATAAATAATAATTTCATTGCAGCTACCCAAATCTTATAAATTAGTAACAGGGGTAAAACTTTTCATTTTGTTGCATCTTTGCTAATTACATTTTCTGACTTCACCTCAATTCCGGTTTTCTGGCTGCAAATTGCGATAGCTGCAATTTGGGTGTTACTCATCCTTGTGATTGCAGGGGTGGTAAACCGCTTTGCCGACAAGCCAGAAATCGTGCGGAAGATAGTTCATATTGGCACTGGTAATGTGATTTTAATCGCTTGGTGGCTAAATATTCCTGCTAGCGTAGGGATTATAGCTTCTATTTTAGCCAGTGCAATCACTTTATTATCCTACCGATTACCAATTCTTCCTGGTATTAATAGCGTTGGACGGCAAAGCTTAGGGACATTTTTTTACTCTGTCAGTTTCGGTATTTTAGTTGCCTGGTTCTGGTATTTACAACAACCCCAGTACGCAGCACTCGGAATTTTGATCATGACTTGGGGAGATGGATTAGCAGCCTTAATTGGGCAACGCTTTGGGAAACATAAGTATAAAGTTTTTGGGACAGAAAAAAGTTTGGAAGGCTCCCTAACTATGATGCTCGTTAGCTATCTTGTCAGTAGTTTGATTTTAGTTGGAACTCAAGGAAACAGTTGGCAAACTTGGGCTATATCACTGCTAGTAGCAGTTATAGCTACGGCTTTAGAAGCTGTTTCATTTTTGGGTATTGACAATTTGACAGTTCCATTAGGCAGCGCAGCTCTTGCTTTTTTCTTAAGTCAGTTAGTTCTTAGTTACTAAACTATTTGAGTGCCATTAGACAAAATTAAAGAAATACAACTACCAGCAATTATTCCTTACCAGGATTATGCTTCTAGTTTTGCCGAGTCTATTACCAGCGATCGCTCCAAAATCCAATCGAGTAAAATCGGATTGACTAACTCCGGTGCTTCATCTTGGGGACAGTGTCCCACTCCCTCTAAAGGAATAAACTTTTCTACTTGTGGAAAGTTAGCTAATTCTCTCCCTAATTTAATTGGTTCCCACGGATCAGCCGTTCCCCACAAGATAATCGCAGGACATTGTAACAGTGGTAAAAGGTCTTCTGGTAATGGCCCTGTAGAATAAGAAGTAAAAGCCAGGAACACAGCAACAGCCCCCGGATCGCTTGCTGGTGAAGTGAGAATATCTACCAACTCATCTGTCACCATCTCAGGATTAGCATAAGCTTGCAGCAGAATTTTCCGCACTGTTTTCGGTTTGGCAAGCTGATTGAAAAAGAAATCACCAACTGGTTTGATAGATAACAGCCGTTGCAGTACAGGCGCACCGTAACGACGAGATAAAGGTAAAGTTACCCGTTTGCGATCGTGCAACAGCCTTAAAGAACAGTTGAGTAAAGCAACTCCTAAGGCAATATCTGGGTTGCTTACTGCTGCTTGCATGGCTACAATACAGCCAATAGAATTTCCGACTAAAAAAGCTGGCTCACCCACCACTTCGCGGCAAAAATCTGCTACCTGCTGTCCCCAGGTTTCTAGTGTGTAGGCAATTTTTTCACCAGGTTTAGGTTTTGCGGAAGCACCAAAACCAATCAAATCGATCGCATAAACACGGCAATTTTGTGCTAATACGGGAATATTTTTTTGCCAATGCCACCAAGAAGCGCCAAATCCATGCACGAGGACAACAACTGGCCCAGTGGTTCCTTGGGTTTGATAGCAGATAGGGAAACCTTGCCAAATCCAGGTTTTTGTAGAGTTAAGTGCTATTTTTGAACTTGAGGTTGTCATAGGAAATTTGATTAATACAAGGGTAAAAGCCTTTCAGTCACAAGGCACAAGCAAAATTGTTTTTAATTTGAATAAAATTTATCAGATTTTCAAAGAAAATCCTTTACTCTAGTGATAACTTAGACATACCTACGAAAGCTTATAGGCTGATAGTTTTATCCAGCATAGAGAGTTTTCGCCTTGTTCATAGAGATAATTTACTCACAACCTAGATTGTGTCTAGCATTAGGAATTATAACTTCTCTAATGTAAGTAATATTTTTGCTATTTATTAGATGTGAGCTAATTAGCATTAGTGCCAGATTCAGTAGTTTCACAATTTACGATCACTAATGAGAGTCTATAATATTGTCGAATATGAGGCATCGGCTAAGGGGTGGTTTGCAACTGGAAACTGACGCTGAATTTAATAATATTTTTTTTGTTCCTAGTTCTGCGAGCCAGAAATCATGAATCTACTAGAAACAATCGATACTCCCATTGGGAGCTATGCACCCGATTTTGAACTGCCAGGAATTGATGGTCAAGTACACCATCTCAGGCGTTATCTTGAGAAGTTTCGAGCAGTCGGCGTTATTTCTATGTGTAACCACTGTCCTTATGTAGAGCGCTATATAGACAGGTTAAAAAACATTCAAGCCGAATTTGGCCCAGAAGGCTTCACACTCATTGGGATGAATGGTAGTGATGGTAATCACGACACTAAGCCAAGCTTTGAAAATATGAAAGCTTTTGCCCAACGTCATGATTTAAACTTTCCTTACTTGTGGGACTCGACACAAGATGTCACCCGCAGTTTTGGTGCTACAAAAACACCAATGGCATTTTTAATAGATACTAATGGTATAGTACGCTACAAAGGTAAAATTGACGATCATCCCCAAGACTCATTATCGGTGGGAGAGGATTATTTGAGAACTGCGATCGCCTATCTATTTCTTGGTCAAGAAATAGATATACCACAAACAGAACCAATAGGTACTACATTGATTTTGCGTAACTAGACATAGATAGTCCCTGTAACTGCTATCTTAAATTGGAGGCAATTGCAACTTTTTTGATAAAGCGGAACTTCATGGGAACGAATTACCGACGGGTTTTACTCAAACTGAGCGGTGAAGCCTTAATGGGCAACATGGGCTATGGCATTGATCCAGAAGTGGTCAAAGGAATAGCACAAGAATTAGCAGAGGTGATAGCCACTGGCACTCAAATCGCCATAGTTGTTGGCGGCGGCAATATTTTTCGTGGCGTCAAAGCAGCTTCGGCGGGGATGGATAGGGCAACCGCTGACTATATTGGGATGATTGCCACGGTAATGAACGCCATGACGCTGCAAGATTCGCTAGAACATATAGGGGTACAGACGCGGGTACAAACTGCGATCGCTATGCAAGAATTAGCAGAACCATATATTCGTCGTCGTGCCATCCGTCATCTTGAAAAAGGGCGGGTGGTAATTTTTGGTGCTGGTTCGGGAAATCCCTTCTTTACTACAGATACCACTGCGGCACTAAGAGCAGCAGAAATTGATGCTGAAGTGATTTTTAAAGCCACCAAAGTAGACGGAGTATATGATGCCGATCCTCACATTTATCCTAACGCCAAGCGTTACAATAGCCTCACCTACGCACACGTTTTAGCCAAAGATTTGCGGGTGATGGATAGTACTGCGATCGCCTTGTGTAAAGAAAATAATATCCCAATTCTGGTATTTGACCTAACGGTGCGAGGCAACATCCACCGAGCAGTCTTGGGAGAATCCATCGGTACCCTTGTGGGAGGTTCTTGTGATATTAGCTGACGCGAAAAGTAAAATGCAAAGTTCTGTTGAGTCAACTCAACGAGCTTTTAACACGATTCGCACTGGCCGCGCCAATGCGAGTCTATTAGATAAGGTATTAGTGGACTATTACGGTTCGCCCACGTCCTTAAAATCACTGGCAAATATTAGCACGCCAGATGCCTCGACAATTCTGATTCAGCCCTACGAGCGTAATTCCCTAAACATCGTTGAGAAGGCGATTTCCCTCTCAGATGTGGGTTTAACCCCCAGTAACGATGGTTCTGTAATTCGGCTGAATATTCCGCCTTTGACCAGCGATCGCCGAAAAGAATTCGTCAAAATGGCTACTAAATATGCTGAAGAGGGTCGTGTTGCTATTCGCAACATCCGCCGCGATGCCATAGACTCGATTCGCAAGCAGGAGAAAGCCTCTGAAATCTCCAAAGATGAATCAAAAGACCAACAAGACAACTTGCAAAAATTGACAAACGAGTATATTGCCAAAATAGACGCACTATTGGCAGAAAAAGAAAAAGACATCACGACTGTTTAAAGTCTAAAGTCTGAAGCATAAAGGCTGAAGGATCATGGATAAATTCTTCAGCCTTTATCATTTCTTAGTATCTAACAAAAACTGATCAAGCAACTAAGTGGACATAAATAATTAGAGTAGAGGCAATTCTTAAACAATTCGTAATTTATAATGACGCTTTTTACGTTCGCGGGAGCGTGTCGCAAACAGACGCTTCGTGTAGCTTGCTTCTTTGTAGGAGTACGCGGATTTGCTTTCTCGTGTCGCCAGCGTAGTTATGTTTTGTGACGAGGATATCAACCAATATTTAATTACGAATTATGATAAATTGCCTCTACTCAATAGAAAATAAACGAGTTCAGGAGCAAAAATTCAGCCATATGTACGACTGCATCATCGTCGGCGCTGGGCCAGCTGGTGGAACAGCTGCATATCATTTAGCCAAGCAGGGTCGCTCAATATTAGTGTTAGAAAAAGAATCCCTACCAAGATATAAGCCTTGTGGCGGTGGTGTATCTCCAGCGATCGCTCAATGGTTTGACTTTGATTTTAGCCCAGCAATTTCTGTAAAAGCCGACTCCCTTCGCTTTACTTGGAAATTAGGCGACCCCGTGGAAGCAAAAATCGCCACCAAGGAACCAGTCTGGATGGTGCGACGAGATATCTTTGACCATTTTATAGTGCAGCAAGCACAGAAGCAAGGGGCTGAACTCCGAGATAATACTGAAGTAACGGGTATTGAGTTTAAAAGTGACTATTGGCAAGTTAATACAGCCAATGGGCCAGTTACAGCTCGCTACTTAATCGCAGCTGATGGTGTTAAAGGGCCAATGGCAAAATGGCTCGGCTTCAAAGAACGTAAACGTCGTTTAGCAGGAGCTTTAGAAGCAGAAGTTTCCGCAACTGTGAAGGATAAATCTACAATTCACTTCGAGTTTGGCTTGGTGAAAAACGGTTACATCTGGAATTTCCCGAAAGCGGACGGTTATTCCATTGGTGTCGGTACATTTATCGGCGGCGAACCTCAAGACTTTAAAAAGATTTTAGATGAGTACGCGCGATCATTTAATGTAGATATCAAAACTAGCAAGCAGTATGGTTATCCCCTTAGCTTGTGGGATGGCAATCAAAAGTTGCATACTCAAAATGCAGTTTTGGCTGGGGAAGCTGCTTGTGTAGTTGATCCTATGACAGCAGAAGGCATTCGCCCCTCAATTTTTAGCGGTTTGATTGCAGCAGGAGCGATTAATGAGGCTCTTTCTGGTGATACCAACGCTTTAGAAAAATATAGTGAAGTCATTAATGAAGAGTGGGGTACCGAAATGGCTTGGGCAAAAAAATTAGGTGGAGCATTCTATCGCTTTCCTAGCATTGGCTACAAAGTTGGTGTTAAGCGCCCCTCTGGTGCCAAAATCATGGGTAAAATTTTGTGTGGAGAACTGCGTTATGGCGACGTTGCCGGTCGCGCTCTCAAGCGTTTAATTCCGGGTTTTGGTGGTTAAGAAATTAGGGATTATGTAACGAATCTCTAGCGGACAAGACACCCACCCCACAACAGATAATTAATTTTTGTAGTGCAGGCAAGATGCCTGCCCTATTTTTGCTTTATTTATGCCTATCTAATCAGCATTTCTGTTATTCATTCCACGCTCCCCTACGGGTGAGGCGTGGGGCTTCCGCCCGAATTAGCTAAACTAGGGTTTTAGACAAGGAACTCTCAAAGGTCTGCAATATAATTCCTAAAATCTTATCGACTGCATTAACGTGATATTCAATTGAGTCAATGCAAACAGTATTCTGTTCTAAAGTTAAGAATTTCCAGGCGGTTCCACTTGTCACAACTCCATATATGACTTTAATATCATTCCCTGCTCTTTGATTGAATATCTGAGCAGCAATCATTGTGGCTACACATTGCCCTAATCCGGCGATGATATTCTCATTTTTGAGACTAAAATCACTGTATGCCATAGACTTCTGCTCCGGTTCTATCTTAATTGTGCATGGCTTGTCCGTCTTTGCTAGATATTGTTTGAAAGCCGAGCTTAGTTAGCAGGCTCGCCTCTCAAATATTGCACCTTAACGCGAAGTTAAAAATACCTAGAGAAAAACCAGATAATCACTCCAGTTCCCAATACACAAATAATTCCCGCCAAGCCAGCGAGGGGTTTTTTGTTCTTACCTGTAAACCAATCAGAGACTTTACCTGTATAAGTAATTAGTTCTGCTGTGTCTAGAGTGGCGATCGCCCATACCCATCCCGCGTGTAGGCCCCAAGCTAAACCCAAATTACCGCTTGTGGCAAAGCGTGCCAACACCAGCACCATTCCCATCAGCCACAATCCAGGCAGTTGGGGTGCCGTTTCGTGTTGTTCCCAAACCAGGTGTAGCAAGGCAAATATCAGGCTAGAAATTGCCGCTGCTATCCAAACTGGATAGTCCTGCCCTAATTCAGTAAACAGGAAACCGCGAAAAATCAACTCTTCTATCCCACCAACTAATAACGCTATCAAAAAAATTGGTAGCAAGATGGGTAGTAGTAACTTGAAATTCGTCTTTTCAAAAGAACACCAACCTAACCCGAATTGCCCACTAAATACAATAGCTAGGCTCACCACTCCCAAAGCAAAACCTAGTCCTAAAGAACCAAGAGTTGAAAGATTGCCAACAAAGCCGTAATCCGAAAAAGATTTATTGGTGAGCCAACTAACTCCCCACAGAGTCAGGGGAGCTAATAGGTAAAGTGACACCAATAACGGCATCTTTTGTTCTGGCTGCAAAGGTTTAGGGGGTCGCCAATTAAGCAATATTGCTGATACTGCTGCGACTGGTAACCAGAAAACTATCCAGAAAATAAAAAATGCCATCACTATAATTAGTGCTGGTGCATTTTCCATAAACGCCAGTAAGGCGTTGAGCGAAGGCTCAAAGGAAGTTATTAAAGTAAACAAAAAAAACACGATAGACTTCTTGCACTATAGATTTCTTGCTGATTAATCAAGACTCTACTAAATTTCGTGAATTTTGCAAGGGGTCTAATCGTATTTTTTACCTGGGACAAAATGTTCTAAATCAGAGCTACTAGTTTTCTGCCGGGGTAAGGACAAGTTATCATCAGCTGAAACTTATCCTTACCATACCATCAGCAAATTTACTCTTCGTCTTCCAAATCTTCGTCTGATTCGTCGGAGTCTATATCTTGTGAGGTTAGTTTTTTATCAGTTTCACCGAGTTGAATCAGGTGAATATGCTTATATCCCAACCTAATTTCAAACTCATCTCCAGGCTTTAAGCTCATTGCTTTGGTATATGTAGCACCAATTACAATCTGACCATTTTGATGGACACTAACCCGATATGTCGGTTCACGACCACGACCATCTTTAGGTGCTTCTGGACTTAGAGGAATTCCTCTAGCCGATAGCAAAGCGTCATAAAAATCGGTGAGATTGACACGAACTTGGTTATTTTTAGTAACAGTGTAATAGCCGCACTGTTTAGCTCTTTCTCGGCGTGGTAAAGTGGAAAGTTCTTTTACTTTAGCAAGTAGTGCTTTTCCGGTTAATGGCGCGGTTGCAGTTTCAGTCATTATGCTCAAATTTTCCTTACTCTCTCCAAACTGAAAAACGATGTAGTCTCATGCCAGCATTTGGCTTTTTAGCATTTGCATAGAGCTACTTAGGACTCTAGTGTAATGGGTCAATTCCTGCCGATAGGAGCCAAAAGCACTTCTATATATGGTTGTCCACAACCAATTAGAGGTCATAGTTGCCATAGAAATTAATTTTGCTAATTTCACGGCACTTTTAACCATTATTCGCCATCAGAAATGAAATTATTTTCTCTTTTGGCGCTACTGTAGCGGTGTAACTTTCAGCCACCTTTACAAATTAGGTTAGGTCTACTCCAAATAAGTCGTAGATCCAAAAAAATGCAGGTTTTCCACTTCTAGTGCTTGCCCTTCTTGCCAATGAGCAGGTAGAGTTTTCTCTACTCGTCCTCTCAAGCTTAGGACAGCATAGTATTTCAATAGAGTCCTATGGGTATATACCCTTTTGTCCTGCCAGTAAAGACGCGAATTTTCTTGTCTCTACATTACGAATCAACAAAGCAGTAGTAGCCGCGCTGATACGGCTATTGATTCTGGTTTTGTGTCTTCGTAATTTTATATTAAATACTAGCATGGACTAATAATAGCAAAATAATTGTTTAATTTTGAATTAAAATTGCTAGTAAATTTTTATTTAAATCCCTGGACTTAAAGGTTGGAAAAAGCAGTGACGATTTTCCTAACCCTTTATTGCAACCGTGAGTATTGCTTTATGCCTTTTATAAAAATTTATCTAATTTAGACGAGCAGTTTTGACCAATATGTTAAATCCAAGGTTTTCTTGATTGAGAGGAGGCAAAAATATAAAAGTCTTGCACATCCAGGATTCCCAGTACAAGAAGTTTTATTTGAAAATGGTAAGGATTCTTTTTCGGTTTATTACCGTAAGCTCAAAAGCAGTCAGAGAATTTTGTACGTCTGTCTATGGGAAGAATAAATCTCTTAACATATACCTAACGCTTGATTGCCACTACTATATATTGAACATACCCTTTTACACTTCTATATAATCAAAAAATCCCGTCAAGTGGTAGCGAAGGCAGAATTTTTCCAGCTAGTTGCTCTGACACAAGTTAATATGCATTTAATTTGGATATAATCGCTAGGTCAGAGATGAACGTAAATCCCTCTCTTAGCAAATGCTCTTTCCTTTACATTCCTAAACAGGTAAATTCAATGCAAAGCTATGATTACATTTTTGGCGTTTAATCTCAGAATTTGACACAAATATTGCCTAAAACGCTGCTAAAAGTAAAGTTTTAATGGTTATCCTTAAAGTAGAATCAGCCGCTCTTTCGTCGTCAGCCTATCAACACCAGGCTTTGAATGAAGGGCAAAAAGAGTATAGCTCACTTTTCGTAACTACCTGCCTTGACTCATGATTTTTGAGGCTGGTGAAGCAATTTTAAAATTTTGGTTAGTGGTCATGGAAGTTATTTTTAAGGTTATTCGACAGCAACAAAATTCCTCCCCCGTTGTGCAAACCTACCTTGTAGAGGCAGAACCAAGTAATACAATCCTGGATTGCCTCAACCATATTAAGTGGGAGCAAGATGGAACTTTGGCGTTTCGCAAAAATTGCCGTAATACAATTTGTGGTAGCTGTGCTATGCGAATTAATGGACGTTCGGCTTTAGCTTGTAAGGAAAATGTTGGCAGTGAACTTGCCAGATTACAACAAATACCATCATCCCAAAGTAAAGTAAATCCCATTGGCGAAATCACGATCGCTCCTCTGGGGAATATGCCCGTGATTAAAGATTTGGTTGTAGATATGAGCAGTTTCTGGAATAATCTAGAGGCAGTTGCTCCTTATGTAAGTACGGCAGCCCGACAAGTACCAGAAAGAGAGTTTTTGCAAACACCACAAGAGCGATCGCGCCTCGATCAAACTGGTAACTGTATTATGTGCGGTGCTTGTTACTCTGAATGCAACGCCCGTGAAGTTGATCCAAACTTTGTTGGTCCCCATGCCCTTGCTAAAGCTTATCGAATGGTAGCTGACTCCCGCGATAGCGATACCGAAAATCGTTTAGCAAGCTATAACGAAGGTACTAAAGGCGTATGGGGTTGCACCCGTTGTTTGTACTGCGATTCAGTTTGTCCAATGGAGGTTGCACCATTAGAACAAATCACCAAAATTAAACAAGAAATTCTCACCCACAAAGAAGCCAGTGATAGTCGCTCAATTCGTCACCGAAAAGTATTGGTGGATTTAGTTAAAGAAGGTGGTTGGATTAATGAACGTCAATTTGGTTTACAAGTTGTCGGTAATTACTTTAAAGATTTAAGAGGATTACTCAGTCTTGCACCCCTCGGTTTACGGATGCTCATCCGGGGTAAGTTTCCCTTGTCTTTTGAACCTTCTGAAGGGACGGAACAAGTGCGATCGCTCATTGAATCTGTGCAACAAGTAGAAAACAAAAGTTAGGAGTAAGGAGTTAGGAATTTTAACTCCTTACTCTTTACTCTATTTCAACGTGGTTCTTGAGGTATATTCAACGGCTGTCCATAACGGTCATATACCAAAACATCCCACTGACCGTTGTTACTGGATTCAAAAGCAATCCTACTACCATCAGCGCTAATTGTAGGGTTGCGGACTTCAGATTGTAGGTTATTAGTCAAATTTCGTGATTGGCGTGTTTCCCTGTCGTAGAGAAAAATAGCCGATCGCCCCTGACGGCTAGCACCAAATACTATATAACGGCCATCTTGTGAAACGCTAGGATGAGTTGCGATCGCATCCAAGGAGTTTAAACCCGGCAAATCAACCAAATCACGAGTCACTGTATCAAACATATAAACATCTTGGCTACCGCGTCGGTCAGTAATAAAAACAATGTATCTCCCAGAAATTTGGGGGTTTAATTCTGACGCTAAACTATTGAGACTCCGCCCTCCCGGATCAAAGGGATAACTCAAAAGCCGAGGGTAGCCAAAACACCCAGTCAATAAACTTAAGCCTAAAAATGCAGGTATAAAAAAAATACGTTTCATATATTGGGCATGGGGCATGGGGCATTGGGCATTGGACATTAGACATGGGGCGCGGGCATTAATTATTCTCCCTCATCTCCCTGCTCCCTGCTCCCCTGCTCCCCTGCTCCCTCTCTTCTACGGAGGTGAACCTACAGTTGCACCATTAGGAATATCTAACTCAATATTTGGCCCCCGGTCTAAGACTTCAATATCCCACTGACCACGGCTGGCGGTTTCAAAGACAACATAACGTCCATCTGGGCTGATATTTGGTTTTCTCACCCAGCCGCGATAGGTTGGTGTGACGATTTGCGACTGTTGCGTAGCGTGATCGTAAAGCGCTACCACTGGTCTACCTTGGTCGCTAGTAAGATAAGCAATGTAACGCCCGGTATAGCTCAAGCTAGGACTTTCAGCAATTGTCTCCGCTCGGTTTATGCCAGGTGTACCAATAAATAGTTGCCTCTCCAAATCGAAAACCAGTAGCTGCTGATTACCATTCCGATTAGATACAAACGCTAAAAAGCGCCCATTTCCACTCAAAGCAGGTTGCTCCTCGGTGTAGCGACTGTTGAGGGAAGTAGGCCCTATGGGAATATTGTTAGAGCCACAAGACGCAAGCAAACTGGTTAAACCAAAAACCAGGCTCCAATGAATTGGTCTTTGGAGCCAAAATGTAGGCGTAAATTTTTCCACCTCAACTGTTTTCCGTTGCCTTTAAACCTACTTCCACGCCAACTGTTTTAAACATCATCATCAAAATCGGTCGAATTATCTAGTCCCTCATTTGGCTTTTCAATCGGGTTATATGGTACATAATCCGTTGGGATCGCTTCATCATCTTCACGCGGTCTTCGAGGAGTTGAGTCAGTGGGTGGACGACGTCTTCTTGGTCTGGGAGCAACATCATCTTCACGACTTTCTGAACGCTGGGGTCCGTTATTACTACGACGAGAAGGTTTTCTGACTTCCCCTCCCGAACTTTCCCAATCATCAACTTGCCTAGATGAAGAACCCCAATTTTCTTCTTCAGAGGTTTCAGAAGGGCGATTCACAGGACGCCCAGAAGTCCGCCGCCGCGTTCTATCTGCTGGAGCCTGTTTTTCGCTACTGCTGCTGTTGCTGTTGCGGCGTTCTGGACGACGAGGAGGTTGCTCCTCGTAGTAGTTATCACGAGTGGAAATCTCATCCCTGCTACCCCGAATCCGGGGACGCACGGGGCGTTCTTCCTCGTCTTCATAAGGCAATGGATCTAAGTCTGCATCCATTTCAGCTTGATACTTTCTGCGATCATTATAGGAATAGTTTTTGCTTACCTCTCGCTCATCGTCCACAATCGGAGTGTTGCGCTTTGCTTGCTGGGTAGCTATACTTCGCAGACGAATACTTTCAACTGCAAAAAACACAGTTGTGCCAACTAAAAGCAGTTGACCAAATTGCAAAATCGGATCTAAGCGCCATCCTTGAAACACGAGAATAAAGCCGCAGAGCAAGCCGACTGCCGCAAAAAAAATATCTTGATCCCGTGACAATTCTGGACGCACAGTGCGGAGAAAATACAGTGCTGCCCCAGCCACAGCCAGGAAAATTCCTAGAATACTGGCTGAGTTTGCCCCAAAATTTACCTGAGCCAGAAAACTGGCTGAGTTCAGCCCAAAATTTATCATTGCTGTTTTCCCAATATCAAATCTATGTTAGCGAGTCACAATTAAAATCACTACTGTAATTAGTCACGATATATTAAAGCTTCAAAGCCTCTGGCAAAGAAGCTCTGAAGCTGTTCACCGAAAAATAAAAATACCTATGTCTGTAATCTACAACTACCAGTAGCGGCAAATACTGCTGCTTTTAGTGCAATCATAAATAGCTGACAGACAATAGGTTATGAGAGTTGAATTAACTCTCACAAGCATTATGAACGCTGGATTTTATCTTTTTGGCTAATGAAAATTAGACCAACTGTAGCGGGGATTACAACAATTGCAGTACCCCATAGCAGACTCCAAAGAAAATTTGCTAAAGAAGGCGTCATACTTCTAAACCTTTTTTTTACACACTTCATCTTAATTTTAATAGTGTATTACTTTCTTGAGAAGCCTCTAAATCTGAACTGCCAAACTTGTTAAGTGCTGTGAGGAAGTTTGCTTTTGTATTCCACAAGGAAGTGGCAGCATTTGGTTAAAATGATGATGAGAGTGCTTTACAAAGCTTCAAATTTTGTGGCGTGAGCGAAGCGCGGCTTGCCGTTGCCTAAGTTTTTCTTTACAGATAGTACCTTAAACCGATGACTGGTGTTGACCTGACTGCTTGGATTCTTGGCCCTGTATTAGGGCTGATGACATTTTTATTTATATTTCGGATCGTTCTCACTTGGTATCCGCAAGTGAATCTGAATCGTTTGCCCTTTAATTTAATAGCTTGGCCCACCGAACCATTTTTAGTGCCATTGCGAAAACTGGTACAACCTATAGGCGGAGTGGATATTACACCTATTATTTGGGTTGGTATCTTCAGTCTGGTGCGAGAAATATTACTAGGTCAGCAAGGATTGCTGACTATGCTGGCTCGTGTAAATTAGGCATGGGGCATGGGGCATGGGGCATGGGGCATTGGTTCCAGTCCATCTCCCTCATCTTCTCCCACTCCCCACTCCCTGCTCCCCACCCCCTAGTACAGGTCGGTGGAAATAAACCTACCATTTCATTACAGCCAGAAAGCCCAAAATTAAAGCTTTTTGACTTTTGACTTTTGACTTCCGCCTTGCGGTACTAGCCGTTCATTTCCTGGACAAAACTTGTGTAGACATTACCCTGCAAAAATTGTGGAGTTTCCATAATTCTTTGATGAAACCCAATGGTGGTGGGTAGTCCAGTAATGGCACATTCCCGGAGTGCACGTTTCATGCGGTTAATAGCAGTGGCTCGGTCTGGGGCCCAAACAATTAACTTCCCGATCAAAGAATCGTAGTAAGGCGGGATTTGGTAATCTGTGTAAACGTGGGAATCAATGCGAACACCAGGGCCTCCAGGGGGCAGATAGCCACTTATCCGTCCAGGAGAAGGGCGAAAGTCATGATCTGGGTCTTCAGCATTGATCCGGCACTCAATCGAATGACCCCGCAAGACTACTTGCTCTTGGGTAAGTTTAAGCCTTTCTCCTTGAGCAATCCGAATTTGTTCGGCAACCAAGTCTATTCCAGTAATCATTTCTGTTACAGGATGTTCTACTTGAATCCGGGTGTTCATTTCCATAAAGTAGAATTTACCGGATCTATCCAAGAGAAACTCGATAGTACCCGCCCCACTGTAATTAATGAATTGGGCAGCTTTGACAGCAGCTTGTCCCATTTTCTCACGTAGGTCTTCGTCGAGAGCCGGACTTGGTGCTTCTTCTAATAGCTTTTGATTGCGGCGCTGAATTGAGCAATCCCGTTCGCCCAAGTGGACAACATTACCGTAGTTATCCGCCAAAATTTGAAATTCGATGTGGCGGGGACGTTCAATAAATTTTTCTATATAAACGCCAGAATTACCAAAAGCTGCTCCTGCTTCCCCTTGGGCTGCTAAGAAAAGTTTGACAAATTCATCTTCAGAACGCACCAGGCGCATACCCCGTCCACCGCCACCTGCTGTGGCTTTGATCATCACTGGATAGCCGATTTCCTTGGCGAATTTTAATCCTTCTTCCTCGGATTCTACTAACCCCTCACTACCTGGTACTGTCGGGACTCCAGCTTTTTGCATGGTTTCTTTGGCAGTGGATTTATCCCCCATCAGCTTTATAGCTTCTGGAGTTGGGCCGATAAAAGCAATATGATGGTCGGCACAGATTTCCGCAAACCGCGCATTTTCTGCCAAAAAGCCATAGCCTGGATGAATCGCAGTCGCATTGCGTGTCAGTGCGGCAGCAATAATATTGGGAATATTCAAATAACTTTTACTGCTAGCAGGTTCGCCAATGCAAACCGCTTCATCAGCAAGCTGGACGTGGAGAGCATTCCGGTCAACGGTGGAATGAACCGCGACTGTCGCAATCCCCATTTCTTCACAGGCGCGGAGAATACGAAGGGCGATTTCTCCCCGATTGGCAATTAATATTTTGTCAAACTTCATTTTTTAGTTTCGATATCATTACCAGTAGATTGACATTTTCTCCGATCCAACTTGAAACGATGCTTTCGCATTATTTCAAATTATCACAGGAGATTCGCCACCCTGATTACTAAGCAAACTCGCATATTGCAGGCTTGCTGCCTCTACTAGTCTTACTAGACTAACAACATTGCTGCTGTAAATCTTGCCTAGCTTACTAAACTGGGCTTTTGCGTAGGCGTATCCCGTCGTAGACATCGCTTATAACGAGTGGGTACGCGAGATCGCCTACGGCGGGCGGCTACGCGATCGCACCGCACCTCCCACAGTCGCTCTACCCTTTTTAATATCACTTGTGCATCTGCTAAATTTCTGTCAGTCTGATACCGCCTTGAGGAAATTTATATTTTTGAGAAATATAACTTAGATATCACCTTACTATAATTATTTTCTTATGCTATAGTCTATGTTTAGACAACCTGTGCGGATGTGGCGGAATTGGTATACGCGCACGCTTGAGGTGCGTGTGGCTTTGCCTTGCGAGTTCGAGTCTCGCCATCCGCATATTTTGTTTGTTAATAAAGGGTCAATAGTCATAGGTCAATAGACCTTAGACTGTTGACCCTTAAATCTTGGCATAGCTCAGGTTTTTTATGCTTTTATAGAGATACGTGAAGTTTTGTAAAAAGCATTGAGTATTACTTTTACGCCGACAAACAACTTAACACTGCCAGCAGCTTGGCATCGCCTCACTCCGATTTGGCAAGGAGGGGAGGAAGTAATTCAAAAAAGTTTACCTCATACTCAGCTAGCACCTGCTTGGCAGCTAATGCTTTTGGGTGACGGCTCTCCAACACGTCACCTAGAATTGCTTACAGGTGAGCCTGTAGAAGTAGATGTCATTGATATGTCATTGATTGGCATGGACTTGGATGCTGCACCTGACTTGATCCAAGCTGTACCAGGGCCGCGGCTACGGCGACAAGTGTGGCTACGAACTGCTTCTGGTCAACGATTAGCCTATGCTACCTCGTGGTGGGAAGCCAGTCATGTAGATGAGTATTTGCAAAATCGTTCATTACCAATTTGGGCAAGTTTAGCTCGTCTCCGCACAGAGTTATATCGGGATGTTCGAGGGATTTACTATGGTGACTCATCGGCGCTAGAGTCTGGTTTTGATGTAACTGGGCCTTTTTGGGGTCGCCACTACTTGTTTTGGCATCATGGACAACCACTAACCTTAATTTATGAAGTTTTTTCGCCTTATTTAACTAAACATTTGGGAGCGATGCAATTAAATTCCCAAAATCAGTAAAAAGCCATGATGTGGCGCGAATGACTGAAATCGTACAATAAAGTTATCAAAGGAACGTTGAATTATTGTTGCAGCGATCGCTTCTGGTAGTAGTGCCGTTAAACTAATGAGTTTTCGGTGATTGTTTGCCGTTGTTAGGCAAAACCAAATGTGGTACTGATAGTTTAGAACATTACTTATTTGAAAGGTTAAAAATTACACCTCAAGAAATTTTCCAATAAGCAAGAATTTCCTACTGATGGTAGCAAGAAGGACACGAGGAAAGGTTTAATGAATACTGTTGTGCTAAATCTAGAACCGATTGCTCATTTAAGCGATGAGCAATTTTATCAATTGTGTATTGCCAATCGTGATTTAAGCCTGGAAATGAATGCAGCTGGAGAATTAATAATTGTGCCACCAGTAGGAGGAGAAAGCGGAAATCAAGAAGCAGATTTAATTACAGACTTAAATAATTGGAATCGTCAAGCTAAATTAGGGAAAGTTTTTAGTTCTTCGACTATCTTTATACTTCCCAACGGTGCAAAACGTTCCCCTGATGCTGCTTGGGTAAAATTGGAACGGTGGGAAGCTTTAACATCAGAACAACGAAAAAAATTTCCGCCACTTGTACCCGACTTTTTAATTGAACTGCATTCGGAGACAGATCGCCTTGCACCAATTCAAGAGAAAATGCAGGAATACATTAAAAATGGTCTGCGCTTGGGTTGGCTGATTAATCCTCAAGATCGCCAAGTTGAAATTTACCGACTTTTGAAAGCTGTAGAAGTTGTGCAAATGCCAGCGATTGTTTCTGGAGAAGATATACTACCTGGATTTGAGTTGCAAGTATAGGTCAATACAATTCAGTTAGCATTTGTTTCTTCTCTTTGTATTCTCTGCGCCTCTGCTATAGCATGGGGCAAGTCTCTTTTGTTTACGTTTAAAAAGAATTTTAGCCTTAACACAAGCGGATTGAAGTATAGGTAGGCAATAAGCGTGACGGCATGGCTTTGCTACCGCATTGCCCCAAAAAATACTGTACTTGTGATGTAGTGCGATCGCAACCGAGCAAAGCCAAGTCGCTGAAATTGACTTGCAGCTTTGTCCAGTTAGTTATATTCTCAAATTGCTTGGAATAATAGATTTACTTGCGGAAACTTCCCGACAGAGGAATTAATCTCAGGGAAACGTCCTACGAAATTCAACAAAGCGTGTTAAAAATGGTAACTGAGCCAAAAACATCCCTTTAAAAGACTAGGAAAACTTGATTACCAAGTACCATAAACATCTAGGGTGGAAAAATTTAATATAATTAGCTGCCCTAAGGGATGGGTAAACCTGTGAGTGTACTTGACTAATCAAGCAAGTAATAAGTTTGCAAGTATAAGGTATAGATTTCAATGGCACCGCCTCTTGTGTCTGTTCCAATGAAGAAAACTAAAAAACCCTCTCTGGTGCTGACGCTCTCGGCTGCTGGGCTATTGATTGGTGCCGGTAGTGTAACATACTGGTTGTTAAGCCAGAGACAAATATCTTCTAGCGATTTGCTAGTAGGTGCAAATATTATTCCTGGTGATGCCCTATTTGCGGTTTCTCTGACAACAGATCCCCAGCAGTGGCAGAAATTGCGGGAGTTTGGCACAAAAGAAACCCAAACAGAACTGGACAAAAATTTAATAGAATTGCGCGATCGCTTTCTAACTAATAATGGTTATGACTTCCAGAAAGATATCGCTCCTTGGGTAGGCAATGACGTTACGATCGCAATTCTTGCCCCAGCAACAGTGAATAAAGCTTTACCTAAACCAGTTACCACTAATCAAGATGCTGCAAGTAATCAACAGTCGATGGTAATGGTATTGCCAGTCAAAAACCCAGAAATTGCCAAAAATATTTTGGCACAACCCAAAACCCTTAAACAAGGCAAATGGATTGACCGTACTTATCAAGGGATCACCATTAAACAAATTGAAGGACAAGCAGGCGAGAACTTATCAGCAGCATTATTAGATAGGCGTTTTTTAGTTATAACTGATAGTCCTAAAGCCACAGAAAGAGCGATCGACGCCTACAAAAATCAAACATCCCTAGCCACAACAGGGGGTTTTGCTGAGAATTTTCCAAAAATTGCGAACTACCAACGCTTTGGCCAGTTTTACGTAAATGTGCCTACAGCAGCCAAAATAGCCGCAGCTTCTCCAAATCGCCCTTTACCTGCTCAAGTTCTGGCTCAACTGCAAAATAATCAAGGTTTAGCGGGGACAATGACTTTGGAGGCAGAAGGAATTCGCTTTAAGGGCGTTTCTTGGTTAAACCCTAATAGTCAACGGGTGCTGGCGGTAGAAAACAAAGCTGGGACAATGCAAAGCCGGGTACCAGCAGAAACCTTGATGATGTTATCTGGTGGTAACTTACAGAGATTATGGGAAGATTACGTTTTAACATCTCAGAGAAATCCGCGATCGCCGATCGCACCAGAACAGCTAAGAGGTAGTATCAAATCTCTTACCGCTCTCGATTTAGATAAGGATTTGCTTAGTTGGATGAAAGGCGAATTTTCCTTATCAGTGATTCCTACTACTCCAAAAGAAGGTTCACCAGATGATTTTCGTGCGGGTTTGCTGTTCATGGTACAGGCAAGCAATCGCCAATCAGCTGAAGCATCCATAAAACAGCTCGATGAAGTGATGAGAAATCAATTCCAGTTCCAAGTCCAACCGGCGAAAGTCGCAGGGCAACCTGTTGTTAACTGGGTTTCACCCTATGGTACGTTAACTGCCACCCACGGCTGGTTAGATGGAGATGTTGCCTTTTTAGTAGTGGGCGCTCCCATCACTGATAAAATTGTTCCCAAACCCAACAACATATTAGCTAGCACTCTTCCCTTCCAACAAACAGTTCCTACAGAACCAAATCCGACAAATGGTCAATTTTTCCTGAATGTGGAACGAACTGTGAAAAATTTCCCTTTACCAACTCTAATTCCTAATCAACAAACTTTGCTAGCTGCAACGCGCTCAATTGGGATGACATCTGGTGTCAGCGACAATCGCAGTAACCGTTATGACATTTTTATAGCACTCAAAAAAGTTAGAAACTCTACTGCCTTGCCTAGTCCAGAAAGCAATAAAAGCAACTCTGTTAGATAGGGGAATGGGGAGCAGAGGGAGCAGGGGAAACTTGGGGACAAGGGGACAAGAGGTGAGAACTTGAAACAAGTCTTTCCCCTTGTCCCCAAGTTCTCTTGCCCAATGCCCAATGTACATTTCCCATTTCTCCTGTCCCATGACCCACTAAGCATATAGGATCAGAACAGTCAGAATCCATATTTTAATTCATCCACGGAGAGAAGACTTTATGAATCTGGTTGTACTCCAGAACTGGCTGGACAATGCGTCCTTTGCCATATTATTCCTAACAATGCTCGTGTATTGGGGAGGAGCGGCTTTTCCAAATCTGCCTTATCTAGCCGCTTTGGGGACAGCTGGAATGGCGATCGCAAATTTATGCATGGCGACTCTACTAGGAGCAAGATGGATAGAAGCTGGTTACTTTCCTTTAAGTAATCTGTATGAATCCCTATTTTTCTTAACTTGGGGAATTACCACCGTCCATCTAATTGCTGAAAGTAGTAGCCGTAGCCGTTTAGTAGGAGTTGTTACAGCTCCAGTGGCAATGTTGATCGCTGCTTTCGCTACCATGACATTACCATCCCAGATGCAAGTGTCAGAACCTCTAGTACCTGCCTTAAAGTCAAATTGGTTGATGATGCATGTTAGCGTCATGATGTTGAGTTATTCTGCTTTAATGGTGGGTGCATTATTAGCGATCGCTTTTCTAATTGTCACTCGCGGTCAAAACATCCAGCTACAAGGTAGTTCTGTAGGCACTGGTGGCTATCGCAGCAATGGCTACCGCTTGCACAAAGCAGCTGAACTAATTTCTCAACCAGCAGCCCCTTCTGCCGAAAATAACGGTTTTACCCGTTTTGAAACTAGTAGCAACGGCAACGGGAACGGTAGCACTGCTGTTTTGGGTTTAGTCACAACAACCCCAATCCAAAATCCAAAATCCGAAATCCAAAATTCTGAACCTCTTTCACCTCAGCGCCTTAGCCTTGCCGAAACCCTCGACAATATCAGCTATCGCATCATCGGACTAGGATTTCCCTTATTGACAATTGGCATCATTGCCGGTGGCGTTTGGGCAAACGAAGCCTGGGGTTCCTACTGGAGTTGGGACCCCAAAGAAACTTGGGCATTAATCACCTGGTTGGTGTTCGCCGCTTATCTACACGCCCGAATCACTCGTGGTTGGCAAGGTCGTCGTCCCGCAATTTTAGCCGCTACTGGCTTTGTTGTTGTTTGGATTTGCTATCTCGGCGTAAATCTTTTGGGTAAAGGTTTGCATTCTTACGGCTGGTTCTTTTAAAAACTTTACCCCTAGCCCCTCTCTGCTGGCGGAGTTACCCTTTATACACAAGTTATCCAATTACTCAAAACAAAAGAAAACCTCACTCTGTCCTTAGTAAGCTATGGTTTACACACAAGTCTTCTAAGGTTCCCCTATAGGTTTTTGATCCCTCCAATCCTCTTCTTAAGCTGCGGTGTACAGACAAGTATTGCCCACATAGGTTTCATCGCTTCTGTCCCCCATAAATGCCCAAATTTAGGTGGACTTGAAACTCAGTTTATCCCCAAAATTTAGAGCTTAGAGCAATGAGACCTGCTCTCAGGTGCAATTATCTAGACCTGTGTGTACACCGTAGCTGCTAACGCTGAGGGAGGGGAATTACGCGAAGTTTGTTAAATAATTACCAGTTTATAAAAAGCGATTGCTTATTTATGAAGTTACGCTCATATATGATTATCGGGTTTTTACTCAGTCTTATCCTAAGTATCGTATCGTTTTCGGGCAATTTCACTAATGCTGCAACACCAACAGCAGTCGCGCCTGTATCTGCTGTCTCATTCACCCAAGGGGTGCAAAAAATGATGTTGGACAACGGCTTAACGGTGCTTACAAAGGAAGTCCATACTGCTCCAGTGGTGAGTGTACAAGTTTGGTATAAAGTTGGTTCACGTAACGAGGTTAAGGGAGAAAATGGCATTTCTCACCAGCTAGAACATTTGATGTTCAAGGGTACAACTGCCCGTCCAGTACAGTTTGGAAGGTTATTTAGTGCCTTGGGTAGCCAGTTTAATGCTTTTACTAGTTATGACGAAACAGCTTACTTTGGCACAGTACAACGAGACAAACTCGAAGCACTGCTGACACTGGAAGCCGATCGCATGGAAAACTCTTTAATTGGGCCGGAACAACTCACAAGCGAAAAGCGGGTGGTAATCTCCGAGTTACAGGGGTACGAAAATTCACCAGGCTATCGTCTGAGTCGAGCAGTGATGCGAGATGCTTTTCCTAACAGAGCATACGGCTTACCTGTGGGAGGCACAAAAGCTGATGTAGAGAAATTCACGGTGGAGCAGGTGCGGAATTATTACCAAACCTACTACAGCCCAGAAAATGCCACCTTGGTAATTACAGGTGATTTTGCCACAGAACCTGTACTCAAAATTGTTAAAGAAACTTATGGAAAGCTGGCAAAACGATCAAAACAGGACACGGTGAGGGAAAATGTCGCCGCGTCTTCTCCAGTTGCTCCTGCTACTAAAAAAGAACCGATTATTTTGAAGCAACCTGGAAGCGCGGCACTACTGCAAGCAGTGTATCCTCTGCCAGATATCAAGCATCCTGATGTCCCGGCAATTGATGTGATGGATGCCATCCTCACAGGTGGGCGTAGCTCTAGACTTTACCAGGCTTTGGTAGAATCTGGACTCGCTAGTTCAGTTAGTGGTGGTGCTGCCGAACTCATCGAACCAGGTTGGTATGAAATTAATGCTACGGCGGCTCAGGGTCAAGAGTTGGGGAAAATTGCCCAGGTACTCAAAGAATCTTTAGCAAAATTGCAACAGCAGCCAGTTACCACAGAAGAATTGAACCGGGCGAAGACACAACTGCAAGCCTCCTTTGTTTTGGGTAACCAAGACATCACTAGTCAGGCAACTCAACTGGGATATAACCAAATTGTGGCCGGCGATTATCATTTTATTGAACAGTATCTGGCTGCGATCGCTAAAGTTACCCCAGATCAGGTGCAGCAAGCAGCAAAAACTTACCTCAATCCGGCTAAACAAACCATCGGCTTCTTTGAGCCAACTCAACCAGATGGTCAACCAGGGACTTCTAGCGCTGGTTCTGGGCGCACTGTGGAAAATTTCAGCCCCGGTAAACCTGTAGATCCAGCAGAACTGGCTAAATATCTTCCACCTGCCACATCAGCTACAGATTCCGGCAAACAATCACTACCAGAAGAGTTTACCTTAAATAACGGTTTGCGGGTTTTGCTCTTGCGCGATCGCAGCCTTCCCACCATTAACCTGAGCGGACAAATTGATGCTGGTACTGAATTTGACAGCAATCAAAAAGCTGGATTAGCGAATCTAACTGCGACCAACTTAATGAATGGGACGCAGACTAAAAATGCTCTTACCCTAGCAAAAACTTTAGAAGACCGGGGAGCCAATTTGAGCTTCAGTGCCAGCCGCGAAGGAGTTAGCGTTAGCGGTGAGGGACTTTCAGCAAACCTGCCAATATTGATTCAAACTCTGGCAGATGTGTTAGAAAACGCCACTTTCCCCGCTGAACAGTTAGAACTGAGCCGCCAACGGGCGTTAATAAGCCTCAAAGTCCAGCTAGATGACCCCAGAGGTCTAGGAAGACAAGTATTTCAGCAGGCAATCTACCCAGAAAATCATCCGTTCCATAGCTTTCCCACAGATGAGAGTTTAAAGAGCATTACTCGTGATGATTTACTTGGGTTCTACCAGACACACTACCGACCAGATAGCACGACGCTCGCAATAGTTGGAGACTTTGAACCAGTTAAAGTAAAAGCTTTGCTAAATCAGGCCTTTGGCAAATGGTCAGCTACAGATAAGCCACCTGTTCTCAAAATACCCCCCGTGTCATTACCAAAAACTTTGACACGCTTGAACAAAATTATACCTGGGAAATCCGAAGCTGTTACCTACATAGGTTACAACGGGATCTCTCGGAAAGACCCGCGTTTTTATGCAGCATTGGTAATGAATCAAATTTTGGGTGGTGATACCTTATCGAGCCGCTTGGGTACAGAAGTGCGCGATCGCCAAGGTCTAACCTACGGTATCTATAGTAGTTTTGCCGTCGGAATCAATCCCGGCCCGTTCTTAATTCAGATGCAGACTGCTCCTGGTGATACCCAAAAAGCGATCGCCAGTACTCTCGCTTTACTCAAACAGTTGCGCGAACATGGAGTAACTGAGGCTGAATTCAACACGGCAAAACGCTCAATTACCAATAGCTACCCTGTGGATTTAGCCAATCCTAGTAATGTATCAAGTATCATTTTGGATAATGCTGTCTTGGGACTTTCACGCTCAGAAATCCGAGACTTTCCCCAGAGGATTGAAGCAGTAATTATGGCTCAGATGCAACAGGCAATTCAAGATTTAATTAAGCCGGAAAATTTGATAATTGTCACTGCTGGCCCTGGAGATACTGTACCCAAGGGCAGCTAATTATAGCGTTTCTCGTTTGTGAGCTACGTAGGGCATTAGTGCTAAGGGACTTCCAAGAAATAAATTATTCAAATAAACGTAGACGCATTAGCGAAGCGGTAGCGACGTTCGCGTAGCGTCTCACAGAGAAGGAGCGTCAGCGGCCTGTCGGAGGCTACCACAGAGACACAAAGAACATAGAGACAGGAGGAATAGAGACAGTTTTTGCCTCAGTTTTGGAACATTTTTTTATTTGGAAGTCCCTAAGTTCAGCTCAGACGCAATTTCTTTTGCCTGAAAATGAAGATGAAGATTAGTATAAAAACCCTCAGGAGAAAGCCTATTTTTCCAGAGATTTCGGCACTCATGCTGCAAATCTAAGAATTCTTGGTCTGAAATATTGCTATGAAATTCAGCCACTTTCTCTGCAATATATGGTATTTCCTTCTCATCTATCCAGACGCAATATTTTTTCCAGTCAATTGTAGAATCCTCAGGTAAAACGCAGTCTGTATCAATAAAAATTGGAATACGACCACAACTGAGGGTTTCATATAGTCGAATGGAATAATTTCCAGAACCACGACAGCACAAAATGTAGTCGCTCTCTACCATATTTTTCACATACTCAGCACGAGTTTTCTGTCTTCGCTCTATATCATCTATATTTAAAAATACTGATTTGTCTCTGATGATGAAGTTTGTGTTTATTAAAGAGGGACTTTCTGCAAGTATTTTTAGAGCCTGACTACGCAGATTTTGCCCCTTATAAGGCGAAACTCCAAGCTCTAATGATTTGGTTAACATCAACCCGTGATATAAAAGCTCTTTCAGTTTAGTTTCCCATGAATTGTCTACTGCTAGGCCACAAAATCCAACAATAGGTTTATTAGATTTCTGCCTGAGAGGCATTAGACCTTCTAAATATTCTTTAACAAAATCTTCAGTAAAAGAAGGCATAACAATATGCTTTTGCGTCTTTTTCGACCGATATGCTGCCGTCCGGATTACTGTCACATTCTTGATAGGAACTTCTTCAGAAGAACAATCACCTGCAAAAAAAACAACTATTTCTTTGCCGCTATTAGCTACTTTATCTGCAAATTTAATAGATAGATTTTCTGCTTCTTTATTAACTTTACTTCTCCAACTATCTCCTCTAATCAATCTCCAGTTTGTAGGCATAACAACTATATCAGCTTCTTCTAACGAAGTCATTTTAAAAAGGGAATTACTTATTTCTATATACTTGCCATACGCTCTAGACCAAGGATGTTTTTCACTAGGGATAAATTCTTTCCAAAAAGGATAAAGGATTATAACTGGTTCCATCCCTTCAGGAAGGTAATTTTTATCAGAATAGATATTTAATTGCATATTTTAACCTGAGTTAGACTAGTTGAAGAACTGAGGGATTATACAATAAATTTAATTTATTTAAAACAATGCCTGTTTAAGTACTTTTTATACCGTAAAATAAAAAATACTTACATTGCTGAGTTTAAATTAGCTTTAAAGTCAATGGATTAATCAGGGTAAACGCATCTAGATTCGTGATATTGCTTAAGAGGCTTTATTCCAGGGCTATTTCATTCTAAAAAGCCCCTTGAGTGTGTCTAATCCAAAAGAACATAAACGTTGAGCTTGTGCCATATTATTAAACATATTATCCCGGTATAAATTGAGTGAAAAATTACGAGCGAGTGCAAATATTTGGGTCAGAGGGGTAGTGCGAATTCTGGATGCATCTTCACCTTGGGTAACGTCACGGACGTAGTGGACTTTATTTTCAACACCCCAATATCCTCTAATTCGTTCAGCTATTTCTTAAGCAGTTTCACTTAACGATGAAATATAATAACGAGTTTCATTCGTTACTTCAATGACATTATGTGTGAAAACCCTCAAAGGTCTGATTTGACTTGAATCAAAGTGGTAAGCCCGGACCAAGGGCGAATATCATCAAGATTTTGACAAATACTCACATGACGTTTTTCGACTCGACCATGCCCTTTATTTATCTGCTGATAAGTAGATTCTGCTAAAAAATTCTTTTTCACATCTTTAAATAAACCCAACTGGTTACCTTTTAAAGCACCGATATAATCATTCCCACTTTCTACAATTAACTCGCAAGTTTTTTTTGAGTATTAATTGCATCAAATGCAAAGACAACTCCCTTGAGAGC
>JAHHHS010000015.1 GCA_019359215.1 Nostoc indistinguendum CM1-VF10
CGTTAGCGAGTCTGCGAGCGTCTGAACCCCTTTGTCACGTTCAATCGCTCGAAATCCCATGCCATTGACATAGGAGCGCAAGCAACTTTGTTTGATTTCATCTGAGTACCCTTTTGGGGGACTATAGACATCGATAAATTGGCGACCACAACTTACACAGATGTGATTCTGTTTACCTCGACGTTTACCATTTTTTCTGATCTCCGTAGACTCACAGTATGGACAATGCACAGTAGTACACCTCAATTCCTCCCTATATTATGCAACGCCAAAAAAAGATATAAGCTATGACGACATTGGATGCCCTAATTAATTCTCTAGAAGGCGTAGAAACCATCACCGACTCCGCCCAAGCCGCAAAATTATCCCAAGATTATCATAGCTTTAGCCAGAACGCCTCAATGAGATTATTCGCTATCAAGAAGAACAGGGTGTGAGTATTGCCAATCCTCATACGTATATTATTGAAGATGGCGGCAGAAAAGTTATTGACCCCGAGCAGTTAAAATTTAAGGAAATAGTTGACCCATATCGATTGATGAATCCCGGTAAAAGCAAGGTTCTTCAATTGCAAATTCAAAATTAGCAAACTACAAAAAACACATATCAAAACTTTTTCTGTATATTTGTGTAACTTGTCTTCAAAAAATTAGCTTTTAGACGTTTATAATTTGTGGTTTGATTTTAAGAGCCGTGGGGATAACCCAAAATCCACCATTCCAAAATCGCCCATGATTGAAATTGACGGTTCCTACGGAGAGGGGGGCGGACAAGTTCTTCGCACTTCCTTAAGTCTAGCGGCCATCACTGGCGAACCCATACGAATTTCAGGCATTCGCGCTGGACGCAAAAAGCCAGGATTAGCAGCACAACATTTAACCGCAGTTCGGGCGGCGGCGAGAATTTGTAATGCCCAACTACAGGGTGATGCTTTGGGTTCAACGCTGCTGGAATTCATCCCAGGTAGTGCTGTGCAAGCTGGAACTTATACCTTTGATGTTAGTAAAGCACAAGTTGGTGGTTCTGCGGGTGCGATCGCTCTAGTTTTACAGACAATTCTCTTACCTTTGTCACTAGCATCCGGTAATTCCCAGATCACACTAAAGGGTGGAACTCATGTAAACTTTAGCCCGACAGTGACCTACATTGAGCAAGTTTATTTGCCGATATTGCAACGCATGGGTGTAGAAGCCCAAGTCAAGTTAGGTGCTTGGGGGTGGTTTCCCCAAGGTGGGGGAGAAGTACAGTTGCAAGTGAGTGGCGGTGGTAAACTCAACGGCATCAACTTGCTAGAACGGGGAGAGTTACAACAGGTGCGAGGGCTAGCAGTGGTAACAGAATTGCCTTCCCATATTCCCCAACGGATGGCGAATCGTGCCGAGAATTTGTTACGCGAAGCTCATTTGAAAGTTCGTGTGCAGACTTTGCGAGAAAGAGGTGTGGCACCTGGGGCAGGTATTTTTTTAACTGCTGAGTATGAGAACAGCTTAACTGGCTTTGGTGGATTTGGGCGTTTGCGGTTGTCGGCGGAAACAGTTGCAGAAATTGCTTGTCAGCAACTGCTTGAGTTTCATCACACTGGCGCAGCAGTGGATGAACACTTAGCAGATCAGTTATTATTGCCAGCTGCTTTAGCGTCACAGGAAAGTCATTACCGGGTGGCTGAGGTGAGTAGACATTTGACGACGAATGCGGCGGTAATTGAACAATTTGGGTTAGCGCAGATTACGGTAAATGAAGCTGAGAAAATCGTGTCGGTGAAGAGTTTGACTACATGAAATAGAGAAAGCTTTAACCCCAACGACAAAATTACCCGTGGGGTGTATGGCTAGATAGAAATTTGCCTCATTTCCACTCTTGAAAATGAGGCAAAGGCATTTTTATAAGCGGAGACAGAAAACTTTTGATAGTTTATTTAAGAGGATTTGCAATCAAACTTGTAACCCGCATATATTCCAACAATAAGCGACTAACCAATTTACAAGGCAATGCAAATGTAGTTGAGACTAAGTTCAGTTGTCTCTGATACTTGCTCTTTAATTAAGTATAGAACAGAGCGTTTGAATTGACCTCTGTCAAAGGCATATACTTAGGTTAAGTCAGGTTGCGATCGCAAATACAAGAAATTAGGGGCGTTGCATAAATGCGGGATGAATTGGCGGGTGAAACTATTGGTAATTCGTTCTAAATTGGGCGAAATCATCCCATGATTCAGCAACGCCGAAATTAGGCATTGGGCGTTGGGAATTCGTCTGGTAGAGCCTTTGAACTCCATTAATGAGTCTTTGATTGATACTCGTGAACAAGCATAAAAATTCACCTTGTCCCCTTGTCCCCTTGTCTCCCCTGCCCCCTTCCTCCCTTGCCCCACTCCCTTAACTCCCCCTCTTCTCTTGCCGTTCTTTGAGTTTCAGCATGATCTCTGCATGCATCTCGCGGGTAATTGGATAAAAATAAGTTAAAACTAAGCCAAAAAGCAAACAAACTGTAGGTATAGGCCCAACAGCAATGCGAATAGCAAACAGTGCAGATTCAGGTTGGATGGGTAGTGGACTTCCGGCTACAGATTCTTTGAAACCAGATACTTGCAAAGCATTTCCCACCAAAAACAGCCCGAAAGCTAAACCAAATTTTTGCAGCAAAACCATGAAGCCATAAAAAATCCCTTCTCTGCGTTGTCCAGTTTGCAGTTCATCTAATTCGATCACATCTGGCATCATCGACCAGGGAATTAGATAAGCTGTGGAAACACCAATACCTGCCATGACAGCCATCACATACATCAAAACTATTTGACCAGGTTTTAAAAAAAATAGTCCGGCGGCGGCTATTATCCACAAACTCATTCCCAGAAAATAAACAACTTTTTTCCCAAGTTTTTTACTCAACTCACCCCAGACAAATAGCATCAGCAGGGCAGTTGCTTGGACTGCAATCAGCACTGTGGGCACATCTGATTCTTTAAGTCCCATACAATTGACTACAAAATAGGGAATAATGCTGGCTGTAATTTGCACACCTAGCCAAGAACAAAGATATATACCAATAACAAATAAAAAAGGTCGGTTGCTAAAGACAATTTTTAGCTGTTCGCCGAAGGGGAGAGACGCAGGTTCCTCGGCTAGGATGCGTTTAGCCTCAAAAGCCAAGATGCGATCGCGGACTCCAAAAACGCACCAATATAATCCTAAAATCGAAATTGCAGTACAAACTGCTGCTAAAGCGAGATATGCTTGTTGGCGATCGGCAATTTTGATAAAAATAATTAGCGCTAAAATCAATGACAGAATGCTGCCACCAATGGAAAATGTAAAGCGATAGCTGTTAAGGCTGGTGCGTTCGTCGTAATCTTGAGTTAGTTCTGGAGTCATCGCCGTATAAGGCAAATTCACAACCGTGTAAAACGACTGAGATAGAATCCCAATCGCTACGTAATACCAGAACAGTGGCCAAATATTCTCACTCTGATTTGCACTAAATTGCGGTACAGTCCACTGCAAGAAGAATAAAATTCCAAAGGGGATTGCCCCATAAAACATCCAAGGAAGACGACGGCCCCAACGCCGAGATTTCGTTTTATCAGTCAGGAACCCGACAAGCGGATCATTTACCCCATCCCAGATTTTGCCAATCATCAAAATAGTGCCAGCTAAACCCGCAGGGATACCAGCGACATTGGTAAAGAAAATCAGCAGATAAAAGACAGAGATATTTGCAGTAATTGCCGGACCTAAATCCCCTGCACCGTAAGCCAGCTTTGTTTTTAAGTCGAGTTTTTCAGTAAGAGGATTTCGTTGGGCATCGCCATCAGCAGTAGAATCATTCATAAAACTTTGCACTCATACTAAAATAAAAAGTCTGCGTAGGCGTAGCCCGTCGTAGACATCGCCTTCAATACTAGCTATCTACCACTCCCGTTAGACTTATGCCAGACCTTTATGTTTCTTGGTCAGATTATCACCAAAAAATTGAACAACTGGCTATTCAGATTTATGAATCCGGTTGGGAATTTAACCAGATTATCTGTCTAGCCAGAGGAGGACTACGAATCGGAGATATTCTCTCCCGTATATACCAGCAGCCGTTGGCAATTTTAGCAACCTCATCTTACAGTGGCGCTGGTAAGCAAGAAAGAAATAATTTAATTTTCTCCCGCCACTTAACGATGACTGCCGAAAAGTTAGGTTCCCGCATTCTCCTAGTGGATGATTTGGTAGACTCTGGCATCACACTCCAGCAGACTATACCTTGGCTCCAGCAAAATACAGATTTTCCTATTGAGGAAATTCGCACCGCCGTTCTTTGGTATAAAGCTTGTTCAGTTATAGCACCCAATTATTATGTTGATTATTTGGCTGATAACCCCTGGATTCATCAACCTTTTGAACACTATGAGCAGATGAATATCGCACAACTCGCGGCTAAAGTAAATCAAATGTGTTGATTAATACTAAACAATGTCAATCTCACAACCAAAAGTATTAGTCACTTTTTAGATTTTAGCGTTAGCGTAGCTCGCCGCAGGCATCGCTTCCTTTAGCACTATCAATCACAAATTAATTTCAACATTGGCTTTCATCCGAAAAACCCTTGCTAGTATTAGAAGCAACTTCCAAACTCTTCCCTCAGGAAGTCCCAACCGCAAATGATTTTGTCGTAGTCTTTATTTTATGCGAATAAAAGAAAGCCAAAAAAGAACGCAGGGGGCATCTATGCTAAAGGGAACAACCAATGGGGGCTTATAATCACAACTGATAGCGTAGGGTAGTGAGTCCGTAAACGTATTGGAGGCCACCATACCGGAGGTATGGTGGCCTGTACCTAACTAGGTCTTGGCAAAAGGCTTTCCTAAAAACTTTTTCTTTCCTCCTGCTTCCTGCCTTGCCGAGAGAGCTTGGCCAAAATCCAGCAGTAAGAATGAAAGGGTTTTATACTACCACCTGACTGTAGAATGCCCTTATTAGGCGGGTGTATAAAACCCTTTTATTCAGAATTCATTCTGAATTCTGAATTTTGATTTTTTCTTGATAAAAATTGAAGAAATGTTACGAAACTTGGCTGAACCAGGACAGGGGCTGCTGAGGCAATATTTCTTAGAAGCGGAGTAGTGTAATGACGAATGAGCAAGTGGAGCAAATATGTTTAGACGATATTCTCATCACTGAAGAGTTGTCCCGTAGAATACCCAGAACCACTGACCTCAAAGAAGAAAATGATGCACTTCATACCCTGATAGGGCAACTAGTTGAACAGCCTCAAATTCTGCTCAAAAAGCTTGTAAAAATAATTGCTCAACTGTGTCAAGTAGAATCAGCAGGTGTCAGCTTACTTGAGGTGACTCCGAACGGGGAAGATATTTGCCGTTGGTTCGCACTAGCTGGGATGTTAGAAGCCTATGAACAAACTGCCACCCTTTATAGCTTTAGTTGCTGCGGCATCTGCCTAGAACGTCAAGCCCCCCTGCTGTATTCCTATCCAGAACGGTATTTCACCTTCTTGCAAGAGCTTAAGCCAACAATCGTTGAGATATTGGTAGTTCCTTTATTGATTGCCAATCAACCACTTGGCACGATTTGGATTATATCCCACGATGAGCATCGGCAGTTTGATCGAGAAGACTTGCGGCTGATGACAAGCTTCGCAAATTTTACAGCCACCGTTCTTTACAGTAACAACGCCCGTCAAGCAGCCGAAGAATCGGCACGGCGTGAGCAAGCCGCCCGTGCCGTTAGCGAAGCAGCACAAAATGCAGCTGAACAAGCCAATCGTCTCAAAGATGAGTTTCTCGCTGTTCTATCTCACGAACTGCGTTCCCCTCTCAACCCGATTTTGGGTTGGACAAAACTTCTGCAAACCCGCAAATTTGACGAAGCAAAGACGGCTTATGCCCTAGCAACCATTGAGCGCAATGCCAAGTTGCAGTCTCAACTGATGGAAGATTTACTGGATGTTTCCCGCATTCTTCAAAGAAAACTCAGCCTGAAGATCAGTTCTGTTGATCTGTCCGCCGTCGTTGAAGTAGCCCTTGATACTGTGCGTTTAGCAGCTCAAGCCAAGTCAATTCAACTCAAAACGGTATTTGAACCAAATATAGGGCAAGTTTTGGGCGATCCCAGTCGCTTACAGCAAGTTGTCTGGAATTTGTTATCTAACGCCGTTAAGTTTACAGAGTCCGGGGGTGAGGTGAAAGTACGACTTGAGCGCGTGGGTACACAAGCGCAAATCCAAGTCAGTGACACAGGTAAGGGCATCAACCCAGAATTTCTTATGTGTTTGATTACTTCCGCCAAGCTGACAATACCACAACAAGAAGCTTTGGCGGCTTGGGGCTTGGTTTAGCGATCGCTCATCAAATCGTTGAATTGCACGGTGGAACAATCCAAGCAGAAAGTGAGGGAAAAGATAAAGGTGCCACCTTTACTGTGTTGTTACCTATTAGGAGTGTCGAGCCTCAAACAAGTGAAGACAAAGGTTTGGCTGACGGTTCCCCTAATCTTCAGGGGGTAAATGTGCTAGTCGTAGACGATGAAGTTGACACCCGCGAACTAATAGTTTTCACCCTGCAACAGTATGGTGCTTCTGTGCGTGCTTTCGCCTCAGCATCGCTTGCACTAAAAGCCTTTGCACTTGAGAAACCACATATTATTTTAAGTGATATTGGGATGCCAGAAATGGATGGCTATATGCTGATTCGGCAAATTCGTTCGCTACCGCCTGAACAAGGCGGAGAGATCCAAGCGATCGCACTGACAGCTTATGCTGGAGAGATTAACCAGTCAAAAATTCTCCAAGCAGGATTTCAAAAACATTTGACTAAGCCAATAGAACCAGCAAAATTAGCGATGGTAATTGCTAGCCTAGTTAAATAATAAATAATTATTCTGAGAAGTCGAGAGTAAGAGTTGACTACAAATTCTGGTTTTAGAAACCTAAAAGATCAGTTCCTTCCTAAACGCAAAGAAGCTCTACTGGCTCGCATGGCGAACCGCATCCGGCAATCGCTCAACCTCCAAGAGATTTTGGATGCAACTGTGGTCGAGTTGCGGGCATTTTTGCAAACCGACCGGGTTAAGGTCTACCGCTTTGATCACGACGGGCATGGACACGTCGTTGCCGAAGCCAGCGTCCCCAACCGCCTACCTTCTTTGCTGGGATTACACTATCCATCTGATGACATTCCGCCTCAAGCGCGGGCTTTGTTTGTTAAAGCACGTACCCGCTCCATTGTCAATGTCAGCGAACAGCGAATTATCCTCAACTCGCTGCCGACTCCCAAAACGACGGCGACCGGGGACTTGACCGTTGAAGAAGTGCAAGAGCAACCCCTCGAAGATATCTTAAGCCGTCCGCTAGACCCCTGCCATATAGACTATCTCACCCAGATGGGTGTGCAATCTTCTCTGGTAGTGCCAATAATTTATCAACAGGAACTTTGGGGGCTGTTGATCTCTCATCATGGCGAACCTAGAGAGATTACATCAGAGGATTTGCTGGTCGTGCAATTGCTCGCTGACCAGGTTTCACTAGCAATTACCCAGGCAAATCTGCTGAGTCAGGTACAAGAGCAACAGCAGAGGGAAGCGTTTATAAAGATGAAAGTTAGCACTAATTAATTTGTAATTAATTCTGAATGAATTTAGTTACCTTGAGTGCTTGTTTGTCAAATATTAATGTTCACGAGGGAAGAGGTAAACTCCTTGTATCGCGGTAACACACCCTACAACTTACAAAATTAAATGATTTGTTGTCATTATTGGCAGTAAAAATATCAACAGTGAAACCTAACAATTTAACTCCCCAAACTTAGGACTCCACCACCCTTTTTGCGTACTAAAATAAGCCACATCTTTATGTTTGGTGTCCTTACGGGATTGTGAATTAGAACATCGCAACATTTTCTTACTCTGCCCCTCTTTGATATAACTGTACTCCTCTAAAGGTTTCTTACATACCGGGCAGGGATATGCCGTCATTTTGACAGGAGGCTTTTGTTGATTTTCAGCTTGGACTGCTTTAGTTTGTGGTGGCTGCCAAGTTTTGTTAAAGTCGCTCCAAAACAGCACGATATTTTCACAGCCTTTTGTACATTTGAGGAAATATTTCTTTTTAACTTTACTACTCGGAATTTTTGCGAGAAAATTTTTGCATTCAGGGCATCGCGTTTTGGAAGTTTCATATTTGCGCTCAGTTATCACATTAGCTTTACCTGTTAGGGAACTCGCAACTACAGTTTTAGCTTTGGAAAGCGCTGGTACAAAGTAATTTTGATTCCAACTAGTTAAATAATGCTGCCAAGAGTTTTTTCCTTCAGAAATTGCATCAAGGGCATCTTCCATTTTCGCTGTGAATTCCGCCTTTAGTAAATCAGGCAGTGCTTTGAGCAAAAACGCATCAACTTCTAACCCTAACGCTGTCGGTTGCAGATGGTCTTTTTTCAATTCGACATAATTTCGTTTTTTTAAGGTAGCAACAGTAGGAGCGTATGTACTTGGGCGACCAATTCCTTTACGTTCCATGAGTTGCACTAATTTTGGTTCGCTATAACGGGGTGGTGGCTGCGTCTGCTTCTGCTCATGTCCAGCATTCTCCAGTTTCAATGCTTGTCCCTGTTGTAATGAAGGTAAAACACTATCCTTGCTGAGATTATTCCAGTACCGGGCATAACCGTAAAATTCAATTACTTGCCCTCTGGCTGACCACAGTAGAGAACCAGACTGAGTAATCATCAAAGTTTTACGCAATTGGGCAACCCGACACTGAGAAGCAATTGAGCGTTTCCAGATCATCACATACAGATTAAACTCATCATCAGGAAGTTCTAAACGCAACTGAACTGAGGGACGAAATACATCAGTTGGACGAATCGCTTCATGCGCTTCTTGAGCCGATTTGCTACTGCGATGCTTGGCGACTTGCTGCGGTACATTCTGCGGGTCATTTTGCTCTAACCATTTGCGGGCGCTGGCACAAAATTCTGGACTCAGCATTACTGAGTCTGTTCGCATATATGTAATCAGACCTGCCTCATAGAGCTTTTGGGCAACAACCATAGTTTTGTCGGGAGCAAATCTCAGCTTTGAACCGGCTGCTTGCTGAAGGCTGGAAGTTGTAAATGGTGGGGGTGGCTGGCGGTTAACGATTTTCCCTTCAAAATGAATCACCTGATGAGGATGTCGCTGTGCTTCTTCAACTAAACGTGTTGCCTCTGCTTCCGAAAGAACACGCTTAGACTCCGGTATTTCTGGACTATTACCTACTTTCGCGTCATCATGAGTTTCAGTTTCTTGGTCTGCTGCATCTTTTGCAGAATCGACCGTCCCTTTATAAAAAGCCCGAAATCCTTCAGCATAATCTACCCAGACACTCCAGTAATCTTGGGGGACAAAAGCCAGAATTTCGTTTTCTCGCTGACAAATCAGGTGCAACGTCGCGCTTTGGACTCTGCCAACACTCTTAGCGCCGTTATTCAATGCCCAAACTAAAGGGCTACCTTTGTAACCTACAAGCTTATCTAAGCAATCTCGGCACAACCCAGCACCGATTAAATTTTGGTCTAGCTTTCTAGGATTAGCGATCGCACTCTGCACCGCAGATGCTGTAATCTCAGTGTAAATTACTCGTTTCGGTTCCCTTAAACCCAGCGTTTCTTTGAGATGCCAAGCGATTGTCTCGCCTTCCCGGTCTGGGTCAGTTGCTAAGACAACTTCATCAACCTGCTTCACCGCAGACTTGAGCTTCTGAATTGTTTCCTTCGCTCGTTGGTCACGCGGGACGTAATTGCACCGAACATTACTGCCGTCCATGACGAAGCCCAAGGAATCGTCCCCTTCATTGCTGAGTTCTCGGATGTGGCCACAACTGGCTAAAACTTTCCAATCCGAACCCAGAATTTGACTGAGTTTTTTGACTTTTCCGGGAGACTCTACCACAAGCAGGCGTTTGATCATAGCAACTGCGTTTTCGATTTTGAGCAATAAACTGGCAATTGCAATTAGCGATGGCTGCGCCAACGCCAAGAGCTAACGCCTATTCTCGTGATATGGATTTTCTAGAATACTGTACCAAAAAGCTTTGCAAATTGCTGAACTCTGAAGTAATTTTCTTGTACTTAAACCTTTGCTTCACTTCTAAGTGTCTAGCGTCAGCTTTTGCAACAAAACTGCTATCGTCCGGTGCAAGCGTTTATTATGCTGCATACATTAATAACAGTACATCTGTAAACGGTAAAAATCATCTTATACTCTAGCATCTTTAACCAATTATTGCTACTCTTAAAGCAGTAAATTACTACTTATTCACAATTTTCTGTCTGAAGCCTAAACTTCATCCTATGCTTATTGAATTTAGCGTCGGTAACTACAGATCGTTTAAAGAGCAAGTCACCTTTAGTATGGTGGCAGCAAACCTTGTCGCAAAAGACAAAAAACTCGACGAAAACAACGTTTTTGAAGTAGATGATGATTTAAAACTACTTAAAAGCGCCGCAATATACGGTGCAAATGCTAGTGGTAAAAGTAATTTGGCTACAGCTTTAGGTTTCATGAGATGGTTCATGATTAATTCTTCTAAAGAGACTCAAAGTACGGAAAAAATAGGTGTTGAGCGATTTAAACTCAGCACTGAAACCGAAGCTAAACCATCTTTTTTTGAAATTATATTTTTAATGAGTGGCAAGAGATATAGATATGGATTCGAGGCAACTATTGAGAAAGTTGTTTCTGAATGGTTATTCTATGTCCCTAAATCAAAAGAAACTAAACTTTTTGAGCGCAAACTGGACAAAATTAGTGTTTCTAAAACATATAAAGCTGATGATATTCAGCAAAAAACAAGACATAACGCCCTTTTCTTGTCTGTATCTGCTCAATTTAATGTCCAGATTGCAGAGAAAATCTTGGATTGGCTAACAAACAGAGTTCAACTTATCTCTGATTTAGATGATCGAGGCTATCGAGGATATACAGTTAATTGTTTAATGAATAATGAAAATAAAAATGAAATTATTCAGTTGCTCAACAAACTAGATTTAGGATTTGGTGATATTAAAGTAGAAGAAATTGAGGTTACTGTTGATTATTGGTCTAGTGAAGTACCAGATGAAATCAAATCAATAATATTAAAAAATGGTGCAAGAAAAGTAACAACAGTTCAAACCATGCACCAAAAATTTGATAAAAAAGGAAATCCTGTATCTACAGAGATTTTTAACTTATATGTTCAAGAATCTGAAGGTACTCAAAAAGTCTTTGCTTTGGCAGGGCCTCTTGTTGATACACTAAAAAACGGTAGAGTCCTAATTATTGATGAATTGGATGCTAGAATTCATCCTTTGATCAGCCATGCAATTGTGGAATTATTTAATTCCAATGAAACGAATCCAAATAATGCTCAGTTAATATTTATGACTCACGATACCAATTTGCTTAACAATAAACTTTTTCGCAGAGATCAGATTTGGTTTACTGAAAAGAATAGATATGGTGCAACAGATTTATACTCTTTAGCAGAATACAACATACCTGACGATGCGCCATTTGAGAGTGATTATATTCAAGGTAGATATGGCGCAATTCCATATATTGGAAATTTGAATCATCTAATCGACTCTCATGCCTAGAACAAAAGCAAACTCTCGTGGATATTCACCGAGAAAAGTTAATACTAGGGAAGTCAAGCAGAGATTCTTAATTGTATGTGAAGGAGCGAAAACTGAACCTAACTACTTTAGGAGTTTTCGTGTTCCTAAGAATGTAGTTGAAATAAACGTGCAGGGTTTAGGAGAGAATCCGAGCAAACTAGTTCAAAGCGCCAAAGAACTGAATAAGCAAGAAGAGTATGATCAGGTTTGGTGTGTTTTTGATCGTGATTCTTGGACTATAGAAGATTTTAATAACGCTATTAAAAATGCTGAAGATCAAAGGTTTAAAGTAGCTTATTCCAATGAAGCGTTTGAATTATGGTATATCCTGCATTTTGAATTTCTCAATACTGGTATTCCTCGAAGTGATTATCTGAGGAAGCTAACTTCTTTATTCGGTCGGACATATCAGAAAAATAGCGAAACGATTTATGATGAGCTATTTGAGAAGCAAGCTATTGCTATTAAAAATGCTGAAAATCTTCTGAAACAATATGCTCCCCACATTCCAGCCAAAGATAATCCATCAACAACGGTACATTTATTAGTCAAGGAACTCAACAAGTTTATTCTGTAAAGAGACTCTGAGTAGCTAGACAATTTTACGCCCACTGAGAACCGGAAGGGCAGATGCCATAATTACGCTGTAACCTTTACTTGATGATTCTTCACAGTGAAGTCATTAGTGCAATGATTAATGACTAATGACCAATTATTTCGATTTTCCCACGGCTTCAAGCCGTGGGATGAGTTAATTAACAAGACTTGGGGTAAAATCCTCTTGTTAAATGTAGGCAAACTTCCGCCACAGTGTACTAGGGAGTGTCAACTATTTCCTAATGAGGTACAGCTACTTGTGCATCGGCTACCTGGGTATTGTCAGCAACAATTTTGCGGAATAAATCGCCTTCAATTGTTTCCTGTTCTATTAACAAATCTACTAAACGCTCCAAAACTATGCGGTTTTCTTGCAACAGTTCTATTGCTCTAATGTAGGACTTGTTAACAATTTCGCGCACCTGTGAATCAATTTTGGCGGCAATTTCCTCAGAATATTCTGATTTATTCATCCAGTCACGTCCCAAAAATACCTCTCCACTCTGATTTTCTAGTGACAATGGGCCTAATTCTGACATCCCGAAGCGTGTCACCATTTGCCGCGCCATTCCTGTAACTTGTTGTAGGTCATTGCCTGCACCTGTGGTCACTTCTGGCTTACCAAAAACAATTTCCTCGGCGGCGCGACCACCCAAAGTAGCAGTAATCCTGGCTTTGAGTTGGGAACGGGAAATTAACCCCTGTTCTTCATTGGGAGTAAACCAAGTTAATCCCAGTGCTTGTCCCCGTGGGATGAGCGTAACTTTTTGCACAGGGTCATGCCCTTCGAGGAATGTGCCAACTAAAGCATGTCCAACTTCATGATAGGCAATCAACCGCTTGCTCTTGCTGTCTACTAAGGCGGTTCCTTCCATACCTGCAACGACTCTATCGACAGCAGCATCAATTTCTAAAAGGGTGACAGCTTCTTTGCGCCTCCTAGCTGTGAGAATAGCAGCTTCGTTGAGTAAGTTGGCTAAGTCTGCGCCAGTAAAACCAGGAGTGCGACGAGCGATCGCTTCTAATGATACGCTAGGATCAATTTTCTTATTCCGCGCGTGGACTTTCAAAATTTCCAGTCGCCCTTTGAGATCCGGTGCATCCACCATCACTTGTCTGTCAAAGCGTCCTGGTCTGAGCAGCGCTGCATCTAGAACATCTGGGCGGTTAGTGGCAGCAATAATAATTATGCCTGTGTTACCTTCAAAACCATCCATTTCGGTGAGCAGTTGATTGAGGGTTTGTTCGCGCTCGTCGTTACCGCCACCGATACCAGCACCCCGTTGTCTACCTACTGCGTCAATTTCATCGATAAATATTAGACAAGGCGCATTCTCTTTGGCTTTCTTGAAGAGGTCGCGCACGCGAGATGCACCTACACCAACAAACATTTCCACGAATTCTGAACCGGAAATACTGAAGAATGGTACACCTGCTTCACCTGCGATCGCTTTTGCTAGTAAAGTTTTACCAGTACCAGGAGGGCCAATTAACAGGACGCCTTTGGGAATACGTGCGCCTACAGCAGTAAATCTTTCTGGCTGTTTCAGGAAAGTAACAACTTCTTCGAGGTCTTCTTTAGCTTCTTCAACCCCGGCTACATCTTCAAATTTCACTCCAGTTTTTGCCTCCATTTGGAAGCGAGCTTTGGATTTGCCAAAATTCATCGCTTGGCTAGAAGCATTAGTAGAACGCCGGAGGAACAATAGCATTAAAGCCACTAATGGCAAAATCCACATGAGATTGATCAACAGCCCAACAGCAGCTCGACTGTTAGCAGAAGAAACTTCACCAAAATCAACATTCCTCTCTTTGAGAATGTCAATTAACTCTGCATTTTGTGCCAAAAGTCTTACCTGTTGAGGTGGTGTATTATCTTTTTGCCCCTTGAGATAAACCTTTGCTAGCTGTTCGGTTTCGTCAAGCTCTACTCTTTCAACTTCTCCCGCCTTCACTTTCTTGATTAACTGACCATAGTTTATAGAGTTGCTCTCTGCCTTTTGTGCCAAGACGGGAGTACTCCCGAAAATTCCTGGTAACATAATCAAACTAGCTGCGATGCCTACGGCGGGCTGCGCCAACGCACTAACCCAAGCAACGCGCTTTGATGACTGCCTTTTTATCAATGCTTTTTTTCCCAAATTTGTCATAATAATTACCCTTTGTCTGCTGGCACAAGTTGAGCTATGGTTTTATGCCTATTCTTCTATCAAAAATTGTAATAACTGGAAATTACACTTTTCTTATCTAGTCTAACTTCCACACAAAACCATTCCCAAGTTTCTTCCGGTTAGGCAGGAGGACGTTTGCCAAGACGCAGAAGGCAGGAGGTTGCTCTTTCAGTATAGTGTGGGCAAGTTTTGGAGACGCTACGCGAAAAAACCTACACTGATTGCTCTCAACCGACTCAGAGATTTTGAGTGGGGTTTAAAGCGCAAGCTCTACCAGAAATTACCTCAGCTCTTGCTAAATATTAATTTGACACATTCCGACACAAATCGCTAATATCAACATAGTCATAACGATTCCGCTTTTTAAGAAATCTGATGATAGTAGCGAGTTAATAGTTTGTAGGTTAATTATGGTGAGAATTATTGGTATTGGCGGTAGTTTAAGACCCAACTCTTATACTCAGCTTGCTTTACAAATAGCAGTACAAAGGGTAGAAGCTCTTGGTGCAGAGGTGGAAATTCTGGATTTACGGCAGTTGCAACTACCATTTTGCACTGGCGCAAAGGAATATCCAGAGTACCCAGATGTTCAGCGCTTGCAAGATACTGTCAGTCGTGTCGATGGATTAATTTTAGCGACACCTGAATATCATGGTGGAGTTAGTGGTGTCTTGAAAAATGCTCTAGATTTGATGAGCTTTGATCAACTGTCTGATAAAGTGACAGGATTGATTAGCGTCTTGGGTGGCCAGTCTAATAGCAACGCCCTAAATGACCTCCGGCTGATTATCCGTTGGGTACATGGTTGGGTGATTCCCGAACAAATTGCGATCGGGCAAGCTTGGGGTGCGTTCAGCCCTGAAGGCAAGCTAGTAGATGAAAAACTCTCCCAAAGATTTGATCAATTTGCTCAGAGTTTAGTTGATAATACTCGCAAGTTGCGGGGCATAAATTAGTTGCTAGGATAGGCAAGTTCGTAGTAAGGAGTAAAGCTCCTTATTTTCTAAAAGGTTGTTTGGAACTGGACTTTAGTCTAAAGTCCAGTTATATATTGTAATTTCTTTTCTTTTAAGTTTTTTACTCTTCATCTTCAATGGGAAGAGAGCGAATTAATTCCCGAATTACATCGGTTGCAGGTCTGCCAGTCATTGAACAGTATTTTTCTAGCTTCTCTGCTTCACTTGATGTGAGATTGATTGTAAGTCGTTTAACAGCCCATTTTTTATTCATAATATTAGATAAGTTCGGTTTTTCAACTATTTTTCTAATATCAATCACTTAATCTGTTAATTCATGGGTATTACCAATGACTTTTAATTCAAGAGATGATGAAGGAAATGAATACGTTTTCAAAAAAAATAGTAAAAATGTAAAGTCTATTTGAGAGTATAAAGTTTTAGCCCTTTAAAGGTAGTAATTATCCAGCCAGCATCAAGAAAGTATAAAATTATTTGATGCCAAGTAAGTGCTTTACTCAAATAAGTTTCCCAATTTATTAAAAAAGTGTTGTCAGCACTTGTAAAGGGCATCAGCAGCCAGTCGCTACAGCACCAGATTGGAGATATTAGGGTGACTGAGAACGAATAGTTGCCTTGGACAAGGATGAATTTATAATCTGGCTATTTTATCCCTGGACATTTATTCTTGTTCTGCTAACTGTTACTCGCCATGTTAGACGAGGAAGACCATCAAAAAAGTCTCCGACTGAAAAAAAAGTGAGAAGGATATCTCTTCAACTTCATATCCAACAAATTGATAATGCGATTAAGGAAGCAGAAACTTTAATGGGGTGGCGATTATACGTCACCAATGCACCGATCACTAAACTTTCCCTACCACAAGCTGTGAGCTATTACCGGGATGAATGGCTTTTAGAAAGAGGTTTTCATCGCTTTAAAAGGGGTTCTCTACCTGCTGTGCCTATTTACTTCCACCAATCTTGACCGAATAGCTGGCTTAATGTTTTTCTTGAACATCGCTTTACGGGTATTTACCCTGATGGAGTTTGTTGTTCGGCAGGCTCGCAAGCATTCTCAACAATCTTTGGCTGGTCTTTATGATGGTAATCCAAAGCGAAAAACCGCTCGCCCGTCTGCCGAGCAAATGCTTCAGGCTTTTTGTGGGCTAACTCTCTACTTTCTCCCAGACTCTACTATTTTCATCACACCGATTAACGACCTTCAAAAACAGATTCTTTTATTAATGAAAATGCCTGAGTCCCTTTATCAGCTAAATTCCAAGCTGTGCAAGACATAATTACTTCTCACTCCTCCAAAATGAGGGAACCTACAGTGATGAAGTTTTGTTACATAGATAAATAATAACTAAAAGCAAATCATGGTAATGATTGCAGCTAATTTTATGAGTCAAAATGGCTACCACTGGGTAGTTTTATACGGACAAAAACGCAATAAATAGGTCATAGCTGACCCTGGTGTTGGTATCCGTTATTTGACTCGTGAGGAATTAATGGCAGGTTGGGGGAATGGGGTAATGTTACTGCTGACCCCAGACGACAGCCGCTTTGCTCAACAAGAATCAGATAAAATTGGCGGACTGGGAAGATATCTGCAACGGGTTTGGCCATATCGCTCCATTATCGCCCAGGCGATCGCCATTAACATCGCCATTGGACTGCTTTGTCTGACATCACCCTTCATGATGCAATTACTCACCGATGATGTCCTAGTGCGGGGAGATACCCAACTACACAGAACCGATATGAGAGTGCAGCTAACCAAGGAGCGCTATCTAGGGATCAATTGGAAGAAGCACAATTGGCTGCTAAACAACAAGAGCAAGCACTAAAGGCGCAAGAAGCAGCAGTGGAGGCGCAAAAAGAAACAATTCAACGGTTACAACAAGCAGTATCTGCTGTCATGGCCAGAAGACAACGCGCTCTAGTTGCGGTAAATCCAAGTAATACAGAGGTAACTGTTGCTAATGAGCGCATTGCTCAAGAAAAAGCCGCAGGGTTAAGTAATAAAGCAACATTAGAAAAGGAACGCCAAGCTTTAGTTAAACAACGGATTGAAATTGAAAAGCAGTTAGAGCGTGATACTAGCGAACTCAAACAAGTAGAGATAGATTTAGTGCAAACTACGATCGCAGCCACTGCCGATGGTATCATCTCTCAACTGAATTTGCGAAACCCAGGTCAAACTGTGCGGGCTGGTGAGGAAGTGTTGCAAATTGTTCCTAGTGATGCACCTCAGGTTTTGAAAGCTGCGGTGGCATCTGAAGCCCAAAGTAAGTTGAAAATTGGTCAAAAAGTCCAAATGCGGGTGAGTGCTTGCCCTTACCTGGATTATGGTACTCTTAATGGTCAAGTGCAGGCGATTTCTCCAGATGCAATCTCTCCTCAAAATAATCGCACAAATGCATCTATGCCGAATCCAAATACTACTCCAAAAGCTGCTTTACCTGGTGCTTTCTATGAAGTGACTATTCAACCGGAAACTCTGGTTTTAGGTAAAGGGAAAAACCTGTGCCATATTCAATTGGGTATGGAGGGTAGGCGCTTAAATTGTACAACTTTTTTAGTTGTTTACATTTTATAATCATGGCTTCTGAACAAGTTATATGGCTTGCGGAAGCTATTTTTTATGAACATAACACGTATATAGATTTTATAATAAAATATTACAAATTGAAAACGGTTTTTACAGGGAAGAATTAAATTACCGAAATGCGATCGCAGAAACTTCAATGCTCCTGAGCATGGTAACTAGCTTTCAGCAATTTTCCCCAGATTGCATTGTAAGGATGTACAAGCTGTGTCGGTTGCTCGTCTCTAAAAATGAGCCTTCCTTCATTTGCCCACTCAAAAATTCCACCGCTTAAGTTATAAATGCACTTCATCCCAGCTTTATCGAGCTGCTGGGCTAATTTGGCGCTACGATAGCCAACAGCACAGTATACGACAATTGGTCTGCCTTTTGAAGCTATTGAAAGTTCTGTTAAGTCAGGTGAAAGAGCGTTTATATGCGCTGCTGTTTCGATATGGCTCACCGCATACTCTGTCTGACTTCGTGCATCTAGCACTAATGGCCGCGGCTTTGCAGAATCTAATAGCAATTGAGCTAGTTCCTTACTTGTAATTTCCTCAACATTAGGAAACTGCAATCTAATTAGAAGTTTAAGAAAGTTAAATGTAAGCGATCGCACTTTTAAAAATACTCTCTCGCTTTTATAGATAATTGTAAGTTTGATTGTAAATATCAAAAGTATGATATAAACTAGATTTTTCGGATAACCACTATTTATTAACACAGTTTGCTCTAATTTAGAATCAACCATAAGTCTGAAATTTAAATCCACAATTTCATCCTAAATTAAGTTTAAAAAAAGTGGATGGAGAATAATCTGCTGGCTTTAAGGTGTTTAATAAAGTTATTACCAAAAGTCTAGTAGAAGCAAAAACATGAAAGGTTTCAAGAAGTTATCTTCAATAGCGCTATTGCTATGTGCTTTTGTGTATCCGCCCTCATTAGCTGAAGCAAAGGATATTTCTCTAAGTAATGCTCGCAATGAACACAGCGCTGCACCAGAGGCTAATTTAGTAGGAGATAAAACCGGAGAGCTTTTAATTGCTCAACGGCGACCAGGACGATACCGAATGATCCGACGGCGGCAGATTATCCGACGTCGGCAGCGCTTTGGACGATACCAAAATATTCGACCACGGCGCTCTTTTGGACGATATCAAAATATTCGACCACGGCGGTCTTTTGGACGATACCAAATTATTCGACCACGGCAGCAGTTTAGACAACGGCAGATTATCCAACGACAGCAGCCTTACGGGCGATACCAAATTATCCGCCGTCGTTATTAATGAGGACTGATGCTCCCCTAACTAATGGTTAGTGGTTGAATCACCAACCACTAACCACTAACTATCGTTATGTTTTAATGAGCTGCTACTACCTCTGCTTCAAGGCGAACTAGTCGGTCTGCTAAAAGTTTCTCAAGGTCTTCTAGTGCCTTGGTGAAACCTTTGATGCCCTCATCTAGTTTGTCGGTTGCCATGCGGTCTGCGGCGTGCATCTTGTCATAGGTAGCTTTGTCAACGGATATCTTTTCGATTTCCAAGTTTGCTGCCTTGGCGGGATCAAGCTTACGTGGCAGTTCTCCAACAGTTGCTTGCAATTCAGCCAAAAGTGATGGCGAAATAGTTAGCAAATCACTACCTGCAAGTTCAGTAATTTCACCCAGGTTACGGAAGCTAGCTCCCATAACTTCGGTTTTATAGCCGAATTTCTTGTAGTAGTTGTAGATTTTGGTGACTGACAAAACTCCTGGATCTTCGGCTGCTGGGTAACTATCGCGTCCGGTATCTTTTTTGTACCAGTCAAGAATCCGACCGACGAAGGGAGAAATTAGGGTAATGCCGGCTTCTGCACAGGCGATCGCTTGGTGAAGACCAAACAACAAGGTAAGGTTACAGTGAATACCTTCTTTTTCAAGAATTTCCGCAGCGCGAATACCTTCCCAAGTACTGGCGATTTTAATTAAGACGCGATCGCAACCAATTCCAGCTGCTTTATACTGAGCAATTAAATCCCGTGCTTTAGTAAGGGTAGCTTCGGTATCGTAGGACAAACGAGCATCGACTTCCGTAGATACGCGACCGGGAATAATTTGCAAAATCTTTAATCCAAAGGCAACTGCCAAACGGTCAAAAGCTAGAGAAACTATCTGTGCTTGGGTGGCTCCGGCTCCAGCATCTTTCTTCGCTTGGAGTAAAGTTTGATCGACAATTCCCTGATATTCTGGCATTTGTGCCGCAGCAGTAATCAGCGAAGGATTGGTGGTAGCGTCTCGGGGTTTGAACTTTTCAATTGCCTGGATATCCCCTGTATCTGCGACTACAACAGTCACTTGTCGCAATTGTTCCAGTAAATTCTTAGGCATAAAATACTCCGTGATGTTTGTTTAGGATTTACTTATTCCCCAGTTCTTTACACTCTTTACTCTTCCTTCAACGAAGAGGCAGGGGGCAGGGGGCAGGGGGCAGGGAGCGGGGGGAAATGCCCCTGACTCCTGCCGTGGAATGAAGGGGGCAACATGTTCTTACGTCCCCCACTTCAAAAAGCGTGGTTCTCGTTCAGGTGGGGTTGAATCCCCTTTCTGTTCTATCCCCCTTGCTCCCTGCTCCCTGCTCCCCTGCCTCTTCTTCAATTCTGATTCTGGCAATTTTTCTTAAACATTGCCCAATTTTGCTTACTATCTTCAGCCACAGCCTTATTCTAAGTGCCTTATGCAGAAACTGGCTGTCCAATGGAATGCACTTTGATTAAGCTAGTTGTTCCTGATTTACCAATTGGAACACCAGAGGTAATTACTACTTTATCGCCCTTATTCGCTAAACCCATGTCTACAACTGTGTTCACCACATTGGTAAACATCTCTTCGGCATTGTGGACTGGTGGGATTAGTAAAGCTTCTACACCCCAAGAAAGCGCTAGTTGGCGATAAGCAGTGATGTCAGGGGTAAGGGCAATAATGGGAGAAGTAGGGCGATATTTAGACACCATTCTCGCCGTATTTCCTGATGAAGTGTTACAGAGAATTGCCCGTGAGCCTGTTTCATAAGCGATGCGACACACGGATTCTGCTACAGATTCAGTAACGCTGAGGCTGCCTGCTTCATGACACCAGGCGTGTTTGCTACCCTCATCTAAAGCCTGTTCTGTCCGCACAGCGATATTGTGCATCATCTCGACGGCGGCGATGGGATATTGTCCAACAGCTGTTTCACCAGAAAGCATTACTGCATCCGTACCATCTAAGATGGAGTTGGCAACATCGGTTGCTTCGGCACGGGTGGGATCGGGGGCGCTAATCATCGACTCTAGCATTTGGGTGGCTGTAATCACCGGCTTGCCAGCACGATTGCAACGGCGAATAATATCTTTTTGAATTAGGGGGACTTCGTGAATTGGTACTTCTACCCCTAAATCGCCACGAGCAATCATAATCGCGTCGGCAACCTTCAGAATGGAGTCAAAATTTTCTACTGCTTCTGCTCTTTCGATTTTGGCAATTAAGCGGATGGAAGCACCAGCAGCTTCAATCATTCGCTTGGCGGGTTCTAAGTCTTGTGGCGATCGCACAAAGGAAACTGCTACCCAGTCTACACCCAACTGAATCCCAAAGCGCAGATCCAGCAAGTCTTTTTCGGTGATCGAACTAACAGGTAAAGGAGTTTGTGGTAGGTTTACTCCTTTGTGCGTAGAAATTAGCCCGCCAATTTTTACTTGTGCGCGAATGCGATCGGCATCACGAGCGGTAACAATCAATTTAACGCGGCCATCATTAATCAAAATTGGTTCGCCTGGTCGCACCATTGCGAACAAAGTCGGCAATGGTAAGGGTAGTTCGTCGATACTCTCACCCTTTTCTTGCAAAACAAAGGTGACTTCAGTACCAGCTTCTAAATTTAACCCTTCTGGTGGTAAAGTTCCCAAGCGAATCTTCGGGCCACATAGGTCTTGCATAATTGCGATCGGCTTTTGCTGCTCATTACTAATTTGTCTGAGATAGTGAGCAGTTTGGGCATGGAATTCATAAGCGCCGTGGGAAAAATTCAGCCGCGCCACATTCATTCCAGCTTTTACTAAAGCTTGCAGCTTTTCGGGTGCAGATGTAGCCGGGCCAACAGTACAAATGATTTTGGTTCGACGCATAGGGATTAGGGGTGGTTGAGGAGTAACCTGCAAATTTGGATGGTTTGAGCGATCGTCCAAGCCATCCAAATTAATATGTGCTTTATATCACTGGTTTTGTAAATAAAGATACTAAATGGCGTTTTGTTTTCACGGTATTTACCATTTAACCCAAATCCCAAAAGTCAAGGGTCAAAAGTCAAAAGTTAATGACCAATGACCAATGACTAATGACAAATGACCAATCAAACCACAGCAGCTGTCGGTGCGAGTTTTTCCTTTTGTGACATAGACAACATCAGGTCAATCACGCGATTCGAGTAGCCCCACTCGTTGTCATACCAGGCAATTACCTTGAAGAAGTTTGAGTTCAACTCAATCCCAGCACCTGCGTCGAAGATACTAGAATGGGTATCGCCTTGAAAATCTGTAGAAACTACTTCTTCATCTGTGTAACCCAAAATACCTGCTAGAGAACCTGCGGCAGCTTCCTTCATGGCAGCACAGATTTCCTTATAACTAGTAGCTTTGGCAGTTTTGAAAGTTAAATCAACTACAGAGACATCGGGAGTCGGAACTCGTAATGCCATACCAGTTAACCTGCCCTTCAATTCTGGTAAAACCAACGCTACAGCTTTAGCTGCGCCTGTGGAGGAGGGAATAATATTCTGGCTTGCACCTCGACCACCCCGCCAGTCTTTTTTGCTGGGGCCGTCTACAGTTGGCTGAGTGGCAGTCATGGCATGAACTGTGGTCATTAACCCTTCGGTCAACCCAAAGTTGTCATTGATGACCTTAGCTATGGGAGCTAGACAGTTTGTAGTGCAGCTAGCATTGGAGACAATGATATCCTTACTGGGGTCAAATAGGTAATGATTGACACCCATTAACAGGGTAGTAACTCTATCTGGATCTTTGGTGGGAGCAGAAATTACTACTCGCTTTGCACCTGCTTTCAGGTGGTTTGCGGCTCCTTCGTGGTCAGTGAAGAGTCCGGTAGCTTCCACCACATAATCTGCACCTAATTTTCCCCAAGGTAACTCTGCTGGATTTCTCACCGACACGCAAGGAATAAAGTGCCCGTCAATGAGGATACCATCTTCCTTGGCTTCAACTTTGTGCTTTAATCTACCGTGAGTTGAGTCGTACTTTAATAGGTAAGCGAGGTTATCTGGTGGTACTAAATCGTTAATGCCTATAAACTCAATGTTGGGATTATCGATGCCAGCGCGAAGCACAAGTCGCCCGATTCGACCGAAGCCATTGATACCAACCTTCAATTTAGTCAAGATTAAACCTACCCTTGTGGAAAGTTGAACAAAAGGAGAAAGTTAAAAGTCAAAATAGATTGCCTTTTACTCTTTACTATATGATCCTGACAGTCTCAGTCAGCTAAGGCATATTTACTTGGCATATTTTAATGATTGGACATGGAGCATTGGGATTAAATAATTTTCGGCGTTGCAGAGAAAGCGGGATGATTTGGCAAACTTCTAAAATTCCCCCCCTGCCTCCTCTGCCTCCCCTGCTTGCCTCAATTCATCCCACTGTTCTGCAACGCCAATTTTCCTTTGCAACCCACGATTCGTTAGGAGATAAACGGCAAAAGTACCTACCCAGTGACTAGCTGCATAATGTTCACTTACAATATCTGCTAGTCCATGCTGACGATGGTGAAGGGCAGTAGAGCGAAGTGTTTCGATGCGGCGATCGCTATTTGCCAATCCAGAAATGATCCCCTGAAGCATCCAAGCGCGACTAAGATTAAGACCATAGAAATGGGCTTGCATATAATCTTTAGGATTATCTACTCCGGGTGGTTGTAACCAATTTGCTGAATTCTCAATCGGTATTTGGGGAAGAAAATCGGTCAGCCAGTCAGTGAAAGCTGTTGTTGGCAGGACTCGCCGCATGAGGTCTGCTTCAGCAAGGCCAGGAGAGAGAAAATCGTAGCCAAGCGGCTCGAATTGTAACGAGTAGTTGCGATCACTAAGATAAAATTGCCGTGCCTTGTTCTCTACTAACTGAATGAAGTCAGTATTTTCGGTAATCCGTGCCCAATCTAGCATCAAACCAAGTGCAAAAGCTGTTTGGCTATGCATCCCTGTGCGATTTGGCAGTTTCAGTCCGTCAATCCAGCGCTGTAAATTACGTGCAATCAACTTTTCTAGCGGTTCCAATATAACCCGCCATTCTTTGGCTTGAGGATGATTCCACTCGTGAAGTTCGGCAGCCAGTTGCAAAAGCCATGCCACGCCATAAGGAAATTCATAAAAGGGCAAGCGCTGAAAATGGGCAATCTCTCCTTGAATTTTCTCAGGTGTTAGGCTTTGCTCAAGTGCTTGCTTTGACGCTGCATTGAAAGAGCCTTCAGGAAAGTTACGCATGAGACGTACCAGCAACCAGTGACCATGTACGGCTGAATGCCAATCTAAGCAGCCATAAAATGCAGGAGTCAATTCACGCGGTGGTTTTATATCCTCGTCGCTATCAGCCCAATACAGATTACTATTGGGATATTCCCGCCCGATACAATCCAGCACTAATTGAGCAAATTGTGCCGCAGTTGTTTCATTTATCTCCAAATGATCGAGTGGCATAGTCAGCCCCTTTGGGGAAGTCAAAAGTCAATAATTTTGAACCCCATAAATAAATTTAGGGGCTTTCTCGGCGCGGATAGCTTGGTAAAAGCGTAGCGTTTTTAATGCAGACGAACGCATTAACATTGCATCGGGATGCATTGGCATTGCAGGGGTAATGCCAAATTTAATTGCGCTACGAATTAACCATCACTTGTACTTCAGGTTTTACTTTAGCTTCTGCTTCCAGAAATTCAGCGACTTGAGCCTCAATTTGATCCCGGACAATTTGACGATACTCCAAGAAATGCTCAATTTGGGCACAAACAGCTAAGTAACTACTCACCCCACCCGGATTATGCTTATACATGTTCCACAAGTTACGCCAGAATTGCCAGCGCGTTTGACGACGTACACCTTGCCGCCAGCAAATGATTAGAAACGCTCGGAGTACTTTCCAGTTCAATGGTTTCTTGGCAGCTTTGCCCTTTTTCGGGTAGGTTGCTTCGCCCAAAAGCCGGAAGTGTTTGTATGTACGCTCTAAAAACCGCTCTGGCTCATACAAATCACAGAACGCCTGCACATATTCACGAGCGATATCTTCTAACGGTCGAGTTGGAACAAAGTTCATCAACGTAGTTTGGTTGATGTTGGCTGATTTATTGCGGAGTCGTCCTTCCTTTTCTAATCTATGCCAAAGGGCTGTATCTGGAAGCGCTTGCAGCATACTAAATAAGGCCGTGGGGATTGCTGTTTGCTCGACAAACTTGACAATTCGTGCGCCGGCTCCGACTTTCTCGCCATCAAACCCAATGATAAAGCCTGCCATAACTCGCAACCCTGAGCGGGTAATTCTATTCACCGCTTCACTGAGCGAATCTCTGGTATTCTGATATTTCTGAGTGAAAGTGAGACTTTCTTCGTCTGGGGTTTCAATTCCCAGAAAAACGGCTCCAAAATTACACGCTACCATCAAATCCATCAATTCTTGATCTTGGGCTAAATCGACTGAAGCCTCTGTGGCAAAAGAAAAGGGATAGTTATGTTCTACCATCCAGGGCAGAAGGGACTTCAAAAATAATTTGACATTCCGCTTATTGCCGATGAAGTTGTCATCTACCATAAAAATACTGCGTCGCCAACCCAGTCTGTAGAGATAATCTAGTTCTGCTAATAATTGCTCTGGGTTTTTAGTGCGGGGTTTGCGACCATACAGCACAATAATGTCGCAGAATTCACACTGGAAGGGACATCCACGCGAAAATTGCACCGACATCTCCGCGTAGGCTTCAAATTCTAGCAAGTCAAAGCGAGGAGTTGGAGTATTGGTGACATCTGGTTTTTCACCACCAGAGCGAAAAATGCCTGTGCGATCGCCCCGTGCGATCGCTGCTACAAATAAGGGTAGGGTAATTTCCCCTTCGTCTAATATTAAGTAATCTGCTCCGGCTGATGTCATTTCATCTGGTAGCGCTGTCGGAAAAGGGCCACCCACAGCTACCCGCTTACCTCTTTGTTTTGCTTCTAATATTTGAGAGAGTAAATCCTCTTTTTGGACAATCATCGCCGACATAATCACCAAATCTGCCCAAGCCCACTCTTCTTCCGTACAGACGCGGACATTTCGATCTACTAGCTTATACTTCCATTCTTGAGGTAATATCGCAGCTACAGTCACCAAGCCTAAAGGCGGTAGCATTGCTTTACGGTCTAATAAAGCCAGTGTTTTTTCAAAAGACCAAAAACTTTTTGGAAAACGGGGGTATAGAAGTAAAACATTCATATTTGACGCTTGTAAATCTTCATCTTAGCTGCTGGTTGAATTTACATACAACTTAGCCACTCTGACAACACATTAGAGCAGGTTTTGTATCCAGTAGCTATAACCTCTACTATGACTGATTTAGACAAAGCAATATTTTTTAAGGGCAATTATTACTACTTTCAAACCAGAGAGGACTCAAAATTGCTCAATGAGTGCAAGGAGTGCGATACCTTCTCTACGAGACGCTTTGCGTAGCGTGCTTCCACGTTCGCATAGCGTCCCGCAGGGAAGTGGTACGGTGGGCTTTGCCTACGCAATTTTCAGAAATCTTCAAATATGTATTGGTAAAGGATTTAGCCAATATATGTTATTTTTCTGACCTGGCAAATTGGCAAATTCTCAGAAAATTAACTGTGTTATTTTAAATACTATACAAGGTGTATTTGCACTTTCAAGCTATTTAGACGGGCTGCAACCCGTCTTTATTTATCAATGAAGGCAGGAGGCAGAGGACTGCAAGAAAAAGATTTGGGGGCGTTACATATTTGCGGGATGATTTCGTAACTTCTAAAATTCCCCCCTGCTTCCTCTGCCTCCCCTGCTTGCCCCAGAACTATGGAGTTCTGCGGTTATTCCCAATGAATTGGCAAGCTCAGTCCGTCTATACAGCAGGGTAGTTTACCCTATTACTCCTGAGAGCGGGTGCAGTATTGTTAAATGAAAGCTATGCTTAGTTTCAGCTTTCAGATACCGTTCTTGTAAGGGTTGCCACTTCTGCCACGACTGGTAGCGATTTTCAGTTAACAAAGCTGCAAGGGTAGGCAGTTCAGTCTGGATTTCTGACTTGAAGACATCTGTAAGCCAGTCAGTTAAGACGGCACTATCTTGCATCGTACCCAAAATTTCTTGGATATTTTTCACTTCTGTAAGATAAGCTGCGTAAGACTCCCCATATAAGTCAGTAAATAACTCCATCTGGTAGCGTAGACGTTTAGCTTCTTTTCGCAAACTGTGAATAATTTCACCTTCTGTTGTCAATTGTTTTTCTATCTTTTGTGGTTTCCAATTTTTCTGGATTATCACTTCTGATTCCACAAATTCGGTGCCAAATAGCCAAGCCGGATGCAGTAAAAAACTACTCACTTCTGGTAAAAGTAAATCTGGTAGTACCTGCTGAATAGTAAAAGATGCCAAAGGTTGATAACTAGGTTTATCGAACCACTTATCTAATGCATCTTTTAGAGACTTGTAAGATTCATCTTTTAACGTTTTTTGTACTCTTGATTGTACATCTTCACGTTGTTTAGCTAATGCGTTGAAAGCTCTTTTTAGAGATTTTTGTTCTTTGCAGGGTAAGTTTGGTTTGTAATCGTTTTCCAAACTTTCTTTAAGTACGTCTAAATCTCTCAGACTACCAAGACGACGGGCTATTTTACCAATATTTTTATCGTTAACTGGTTTCGGCAGATCCACCGCTAGCCCAAAGCTAGTTACAGTTGTTCGTAAGCGACGCATTCCCACTCGCATTTGGTGCAACGCTTCTGGATCTTCATCTTTCTTTACTGATCTTTCCCACTTCAAGGTTTTCTTAAAGTGTTTTTCAATCGCTTGATAGGCATAGTCCCCTAAAGTTTTTACCGTGACTTGTGTGGCTAATTTCATAATTGCTCTTAATGACTACCTCATGAATTTATTGCATAATAACATTAGTTAAAAAGTTGTATGTCTTTTTGATATTTTTGATTGCATGAGTATTATTAATTATGCTTACAAAAGTTATTGACTGTATCCTCTTATAGAAACATTTAATATCTATCAAAGGTCTAAGGAACAGTTCACTCTAGCGACCTTATTAAAGATATGTATTGTACTATTATAATATAAAATAATTTATTATGATAACATTATTAATCATTTTGGAATAATAAAATGGCAAACTCCGATTTTCTCAATCAAGTTTTTTTGACTTTTGTAGATAATTTTAAAGAGCATAGAGAAGATTTATCAGCAGTGCTGCTAACAAACGATAAATATTTATGGTTGGGGTCAGATGAAACCTCAACTATTGAACGTTTATCTTTGGTTGATACTGATAAATTTACAGGGCATCAACAATTTAGAGTAGCAGAATTTATCGATTTACCTGCGCCAGAAGACCAAGAAATTGATATAGAAGGACTTGCTTATGTAGATAATTACTTGTGGTTTGTTGGTTCTCATAGCTACAAACGTAAAAAAGCTAAAGCCGATAAAAGCGATGCACAAAACTTTAAAAGGCTGGCAAAGATTGAATCAGAACCGAACCGTTACCTCTTAGGACGTATTCCTTTGATAGACGGCAAGTTATTCTCATCTTGCTCACATCCCGAAAATTCAGATGTGCAATTAAATGCCGCAAAACTAGAGGTGACGAACCAGGGTAATTTGCTGATGACGGCTTTAGCAGATGACCCCCATTTAGGGTTATTTATCAAGGCAGCAATTGCCGGAAAAGATAACGGCTTTGATATCGAAGGAATAGCCATTAATCAAAACCGTATTTTTTTGGGTTTGCGTGGCCCTGTATTGCGGGGTTGGGCTGTAATGCTAGAAATTGAGTTAGAAGATTCTAGCCCTGGGATTTTAAAACTACGGCAAATTGGAGAAGCAAAGGAGTTATATAAAAAGCATTTTCTCTGGTTGAATGGTTTGGGAATTCGAGATTTGTGTATAGATGGAAAAGATTTCTTGATTTTAGCTGGGCCAACGATGGATTTAGATGGGCCCGTGCAAGTTTATCGCTGGAAAAATGGCGTTAACTTGCCAGAAGATGTTTTCAGCAATCCAGATTTTGTGCAAGATATTCCTTATGGAAATCGGGAAGATCATGCTGAGGGAATGACGCTGTTTCAAGAGGTAGGTGGCATAGCTTCGCTATTGATAGTTTATGATTCTCCAGCAAAAACTAGGTTGGTGGGTGATAGCAGTGTCATTGCGGATGTGTTTAAACTGGAATAATATCAATTTTAAATTGTTAAAGGTTAGTGGAGATTGCTTGTACAGGACAGGTAGGGATACACTGTTCGCAGACGATACAACGCGATCGCGTGAATATCAGTTTATATGTCTCTGGGTTGAGGGTGAGGGCTTCGGTAGGACAAACCCCAGTACACAAGCCACAGTGGACACACACATCCTCGTCGATCGCAATTTCGCCTAAAGTATAAGAAACGTTAACATGGCGCGATCGCATCCACTCGATCGCTGCATCTAATTGATCGATATCTCCTGATAGTTCCACTACCAGTTTGCCAATTTGATTTGGCGCAACTTGGGCACGGATAATATTGGCAGCCACATTGAACTCTTTGGCCAGGACGTAAGTGACTGGCATTTGCACAGCGCGTTTCGGGAAGGTGAGTGTTACTCGTTTTTTCACAGGTTTAGTAGAGGCTTTTTTCTGTTGTAGCGTATTGGGAGTTTTATGACTCGAAAGATCATTACTCAGTTAGAGAGTGTAGGGATAGGGAATGGTGTGGTTTAATTATTTAAAAACCCTGTAATTTATTTTGCAATTTATGTTTATTGCTTGTTATCTGTTGTATACATTTTAACTTGTAAAGCTTTTAACATGAAATTTTTAGTTGTAGAGGATGACGAATTAAATGCCTATGCACTCACCGCCGTTTTGACTAACCAAAACTATGCGGTTGAAGTTGCTACTGATGGTGATGCTGCTTGGGATTTGATTCAAGTTTACGATTATGATCTAATTCTCTTGGATGTAGGTTTGCCCAAGCTGGATGGCATTAGTCTTTGTCGTAAAATTCGGTCTAGTCGTCTGCAAATGCCAATATTGTTATTGACAGGGCGCGATAGTAGTCATGAAAAAGCAACTGGGTTAGATGCAGGCGCAGATGACTATGTAGTTAAACCCTTTGAACAAGAAGAGTTAATTGCTCGGATTAGGGCCCTATTGCGTCGCAAAGGCGCAATCTCACAACCAGTGTTGGAGTATGGTAAGTTGCAGCTAAACCCTAGTAGCTGTGAAGTTATCTATGCTGGCAATCTGCTAACACTTACCCCAAAAGAGTTTGCTCTGTTAGAACTATTCTTGCGAAATAGTCACCGGGTGTTTAGCTGCGGCATGATCTTAGAACATCTTTGGTCTTATGAAGATACTCCACAAGAAGAAGCTGTTCGCACTCACATCAAAGGGTTACGGCAGAAACTCAAAGCTGTAGGAGCGCCCAGTGATTTGGTTGAAACAGTCTATGGTATAGGTTATCGTCTCAAACAGATCGAAGAAGGGGAGCAGAGGAGCAAGAAAGCAGAGGAGCAGGGGAGCAGAGGGGAATTAGATCGTGCAAAGTCCCCAGTTACAAATCTCAAATCACAGCAGCAAGCACTAATAGCAGTTGCAGAAATTTGGCAACGATTTCAAGGGCGGGTAGATGAGCAAGTAAAGGTGTTAGAGCAAGCGATCGCAACTTTAAATCAAAATAGTTTAAATATTAAATTGCTTTCCCTTGCAGCCAAAGAGGCGCATACCTTAGCAGGATCTTTAGGTACTTTTGGGTTACCTCTTGGCTCAAAATTGGCACGTAATATCGAACTGCTATTGAGTTCTGGTCAAACCTTGAGTAAATCTGAGATTAGCAACCTTGAAAGTTGGGTAAAGTTATTGCGTCGAGAAATTGAGGGAAACGACGAAGCGGCAATATCTGCATCACCATCAATTCCACAGGCATTAAAAACAACGACGCAACCGTTGCAAAATGATCCTTATACAGAAACTAAAATATTAGTTGTGGATGACGATCCGCAAATTCAGGCATTGTTGCGAACCTTACTTAGTCCTTGGGGACTCAAAGCGATCGCTCTTGAAGATCCGCGTCAGTTATGGGAAACTTTGGAAGCGGTTGCCCCAGATATGCTGATTTTGGATGTAGAATTACCCTATACAAATGGTATAGAACTTTGCAAATTGGTACGTAATGATTCGCCCTGGAGTGACTTACCCATCTTATTCCTCACTGTGCATAGCGATGCCGAAATGGTAAATCAGGTGTTTAGTGTTGGTGCTGATGATTTTGTAAGCAAACCCATTGTTGGGCCAGAATTGGTAACCCGAATCGTTAATCGCTTAGAACGGTTAAAATTGCGGCAGCGTGTGGCCCGCGGGGGAGCAGGGGAAGTAAATTCCTCCTCATCCCTTAATTTGCAAGCGATCAACGAACTGGAATTGAGAGTAGCAGAGCGTACCGCCGAGTTAATTAGCGTGAATCAACAGTTGCAGTCACAACTTGATGAACGTCAGCAGACACAGGAAGAACTACGGTTTTCTCAAGCTCGATTTGCCCGGATTTTAGATATTGCGGATGATGCAATTATTTCCATCAACGGATTCCAAAGTATCACCTTGTTTAATCAAGGAGCAGAGAAGATTTTTGGCTACTCTGCCCAGGAAGTGATTGGACGGGGTCTTGATTTACTCTTACCGCAGCGCTTTTTCCAAGCGCATCGTCAACATGTGGTTGACTTTGGCCAATCTCCCAATGTTGCCCGCCGAATGGGAGAACGGCGTGAAATTTATGGTTGCCGCAAGGATGGTACTGAATTTCCAGCGGAGGCTTCCATCTCTAAAATAGATATGGGCAATGAAATATTTTATACAGTAATATTGCGAGATATAACAGAGCGCAAGCAAATTGAGCGGATGAAAGATGAATTTGTCTCTGTTGTTAGTCATGAACTCCGCACACCTCTAACTTCAATTCACGGCTCTCTAGGAATGCTAGCCAGTGGTTTACTAGCGACAGATTCAGAGCAGGGAAAACGTCTGCTGCAAATTGCTACTGATAGCAGCGAACGCCTAGTACGCTTAATCAACCACATCCTAGACATTGAACGGATCGAGTCGGGTAAGGCGAAGATGGAACCAGAAATCTGCAATATCGTTGATCTGGTTACTCAGGCAGTAAACGTCATGCAGCCTCTGGCTGATAAAGCCGGAATGACGCTATCCATTTCTCCTCTCTCCGGCCAAGTATTGGCAGATTCCGATCGCATTGTCCAAACCTTGACCAATCTATTAAGCAACGCCATTAAATTTTCGTCTCCTGGATCTACGGTTTGGTTAGGGGCGCAACAACAAGGTAATGAAATTTTGTTAACAGTCAAAGACACCGGACGCGGTATCCCAACTGACAAACTTGAGAGTATCTTTGAGCGCTTTCAACAAGTTGACTCCTCAGATTCACGTAACCATGATGGTACTGGCTTGGGTTTGGCAATTTGTAGGAGCATTATGCAACAGCACGGTGGACGCATCTGGGCTGAAAGTACGTTGGGTGAAGGTAGCACTTTTTACGTCACTTTGCCGTTGTTTAGGACTGTCCAAAATACTGATTTAGAAAATTCTTCCGACATTCCTGTAAGTTATAGTCATCACGAGCCAACTATAGATAGCAAACTAAGTTCAGATACTGAATTTTTGACCAAAGGGGGTGTTACCACCCAAGAATTTGAACAAAGGGTGATGGAGTTACTTCAGCAAATTTCTTACAACCAACAAGAGGATAGGAGTGATGACAACAAAGCAAATTCTAGTGGTTGATAACGAGCAGTACATCCAAGAAGTTACCAAGATTTGCTTGGAAACAGTCGCAGGCTGGAAAGTTGAGACAGCGAGTTCTGGTCAAGAGGGCATAATGAAAGCTGAGACTTGCCAACCAGATGCGATTTTACTAGATGTGATGATGCCAAATATGGATGGTATCGCTACCTTTGAAAAGTTACAAGAAAATCCCTTAACCAAAGCGATTCCGGTAATTTTGTTAACTGCCAAAATTCAGGCTTCCGATCGCCATCGCTATAAGCAGATGGGAATGATCAGTGCGATCGCTAAACCATTCAATCCTTTAGAATTAGCTACTGAAGTAGCAGTAGCGTTGGGCTGGAGTCTGGAAAAGTAAGGGCGCACATCTGTGCGTTTTTAAACCCAAATTTCCTATAACCAGTGCTTTGGATACGTTCTTTCTTCCGCTAAATTATTGAAGATCACAGCGCATAGCACTAGAATCATCGATCCCTCCAAAGCAGGTGTTAGCAGAAATTGCCAGTCCGGTTTCGTCATCATGACGACTAATGCAACAGCACCAGAAGGTGGGTGTAGAGTTCCGGTAAGCTGCATGATTCCGATCACAGTAGAAACAGACATTCCCATTGCCAAGGGAGAAGAACCCAGAAAATGCAGAATTATCAGGCTCACGATCGCAGCTAAAAGATTACCCCCAATGACATTGCGAGGTTGAGCCAAGGGGCTGTCAGGGACACCAAAGATTAAAACACTCGTAGCACCAAAAGGAGCCATCAGCAAAGGAGAATTCGTTTTTATAGCAAGGTAAGACGTTGCAGTAATGGCTAAGAAACTACCGATCCAACTCCAAAAAACATGCCGATGATGAGGTCTGTCTATTGGATAGGTTAGCGGACACGAGCGCCATCTGCCAAAGGTTTTAAACCAATAATTTTGCAATTTCAACCGAACTTTTTTACCGTTGATCATGAATGAACCACTCGATAATCATGACTCCCTCACTTGACTGAGCAAGGCTTTACTAAAGTTACGATAACATGACATTTCTCAAAAAATCCCTAAAAAGTATCTAAATACACAGATTTTTTTATTTTGTGGGAATTTAGGCTAAATAGGTCAATTTAAGTTGCATCAAAATAGGGCTTAAACCCTTGCTGCAAGCTAATTATTCGGTAGAATGGATTACAATTACCTAGTTCAAATTGCTCTTTGTTTGATTTGATCTCTTCTTGCTCACTGACTACAGCGAGGCGGATAAGTTGGCCTCGCCAATGTCGTAATCAGACTTCTTTTTGCGTCATTATAATAAGTTTTTAAGCAGACATAATCTTTGTGGGTTAAATGATACCCAGTAACTAAATCGCATCAAATATCTCAGAAATACTACTGAACCATTAAGGAAATAAATGTAACTAAGATATACATAAATATTGTCAGGATGCTGAATATGTCAGATTTACCGTTTCAATGCAAAAACTTGAAAGAGCAAGTTGAGTCTATATTACAACTTTTACAGCAAGAACCAACGCTACATTTTCAAGATATTACACCTGTACGAACTTCCCTAAGTAAAGCGATTTCTCCAAAGTTTGAAATTGTGTTTGCGGGTGCGTTTAGTGCTGGTAAATCAATGCTAATTAATGCACTATTAGAGAGAGAACTACTCTACAGTGCAGAGGGACACGCTACAGGTAAAGAATGCAAAATCGAGTATGCAGAATTAGATAAAGAACGTGTTGTTTTGACGTTTTTAAGTGAAGCAGAGATTCGAGAACAAGCAGTTTATTTGTGTCAGCAATTAGGATTTAAGATAGTAACTAATATTAACCAAGCCGATGTAATTAACTTGCTAGGTAAAGGTTGTGAAGCTATTATTCAGCAGGAAGGTGGTGAGAGTAAATCAGAACGAGCAAAACAGGCAAAGGCGTTAATGTTATTGCTGGAGGGATATATAGCAAACCGCGATCGCATCAATACGGTTAATAATGCTACATATTCAATGGAGCAATTTAACTTTTCCAACCTCAAGGAAGCTGCTAGCTATGCCCGTCGTGGTAGTAATAGTGCAGTGTTGAAGCGGATAGACTATTACTGTAATCATCCTCTGTTACAAGATGGTAATGTCATTATTGATACTCCTGGAATAGATGCACCAGTAGAGAAAGACGCACAACTAACTTATGCCAAAATTCAACATCCTGATACATCGGCGGTGGTGTGTGTGCTAAAACCTGCTTCCGCGGGTGACATGACAAAAGAAGAAACAGAACTTTTGGAATTAATGCGGCAGAATGGGGGAGTACGCGATCGCGTTTTCTATATCTTCAACCGCATTGATGAAACTTGGTATAATACCCAACTACGGCAACGATTAGACGATTTAATTAATGTGCAATTTGGTAATTCAAATAAGGTTTATAAAACGAGTGGATTATTAGGATTTTACGGCAGTCAAATTAAACAGACAAACCAACTAGATAGATTTGGTTTAGATTCTGTTTTTGCAGAAAGTATTAAAGGTTTAGATGGTAATGAAGAAACACCACAATTTATCTATGCGTTTAACAACTACTGCGTCAATTCAGGAAAACTTTCTACCACTAAATTCCGTGTATCTGTTAATGGCTTTGAAACCCCAAATCAAAATTATGTGCGGATTCTGGGAGATTGGGGAAATGAATTGATAGAAAAACTAATTCAAGATAGTGGAACTGAAGAATTTCGGGGTCTTCAGTTACTTTTATGGAGAATTAATACTAAAATGCCAGTTTAATAAACTGCGTAATCGAAAATTGCTAAAGTTACGAAAGCCATATCCAAGTCTTTTAATTAACTTAAGTTTATTATTAATTCCCTCTACAGTACCCCTCGTGGTTCTCCCGTCAAAATAGCCTACTATTTCACCAAACCATCAAACCATTGTACCTATACTTTTCGGAAAATATGAAAGATTTATATTTAATATTTTCGATACTTGTGCTCTTAACATTGATTCAACTTCTTCATCACTCAAGTCATTCCTTTCTGCTACGCTATGAATGTTGCTATCTAATACTTGTTGAACTATGTCAACTGCTAGTCTTTTAGTATATGCTTTATTTTTCTCAACAAAATCTAATTTTTCACTCTTTGCTTTTTTACATTTATTACATTTGAATTGGCGACGATTTATTTTTAATAAAACTGTTTTTTCACTCCAAGGTAAATCATGAATCGTTCGCCAATGATTTTGATGTATGCTTTGAGTGATTCTTCCACATGAAGGACAACTACAATAGTTCACAGATTTTTCTATTGTTATAATTATTCCTATACCTTCGATCTCTTGACAATCTAACACTCTCATATCGGGAAGATTCAGTATTTCCTCTACAGGAAATTTCATAGCGATCGCCTAAAATTTTGGTAGATTACAATTTGTATTGTAGCATCAGTTCTGTTTGATAATATTTGAAAGTTTGTAAACTACTGCAATATCTAAATTATAACCATCTTTTATATTAAATTCTAGTTGTTAAAATCTAATTAATTTTGATTCTTACCATAAAAGTAGCGGAAGAACCGAATTTCGCACAGCCATTACTCGCTATCTTACAGAAGAAAAGCGTCCCCAATTATTTAAAAATCTTGCAGATGATTTGGAAGATGTTTGTATCAAACTGAAAAAACATTATCAGAGTGTACAACGCAATTTAGATAGTCAACCCCAAGAAATTGAGACTATGAAGGCGCAAGAGTTGCAACGCCTAAATCAGCAACTCCAGCAAATCGGTAGAGAATTTAGTGAGCATATTACAGAAGAAGTTAACCAAATAATTAATAATTATTGTGATGCCTTTGAAGCAGATTTTAGGCAATTACAATCACGAATGATTCGCCGATTAGATGAATTGCTAGATACTTTTTCTGTAGCTTCTGCTTATCAAAGTGCAACCATCAGCCATCCTCGCAACGCTACCGCGCCTTTAATTGCTATTTTAGTAGAGGCATTTTATTACTTAGCAAATCAATTAGAAGATATTTTAATTGAATCTTCTCAGCAAGTAATTGCGAATTATTTCCAGCGATTGATTGAAAAGATTCGTAAGTCAGAATATTATCGCCAGTTGTATCGTTTGTTAGATAATGATGGTGGGATTGAACAAGAGATCAGAAGTCTAGAAAAAAGCGTTACTCAAGCATTAGTTAGTGCAGCTAGTGTAGAGTGCGATCGCTTTGTGCGAGAAAGTCCAAGATTTTATGATGAAGGCACTTTTTCTATATATCAATTTCGTCAGACTTTATTACAAACTTCTCAAGGTTACGACGCTGAAAGTATCGTAGAAGCGGAACCAGCAATCAGGCAGTTATTGAAATTAGATTTTGAACCAAAGGTTTCCCAAACTATTCGTAAATCTTTCCGTCAAACCATTAATCAAACATTGAAAACTCACTTATTACCAATGGCAGATCAGCAAGCGGATGAGATTTTGCAACAATACCCACAGGCGCGTGCTTATTTAGAGAAAACGCTGCAACAAGAAGCTGAAGAAAAAATTGCGAATAATCGTCGATTATTGACTGTTGTTGAAGACAACATTGCAGCATATAATTTAGCAGTTTCTAGTATTAATAATTGTTTACAGTCGATGCAGTTATATGACCATCTTTTGCCTGTAATTGGTGAGCCGTTTGAAGATGATGGTAAGTTTACTAACAATGGATTTGTGCTTTCAAATGTGGTACAAAAGGTTTAGTTTTACATATCGCAATCCTATTTGATTTGTGAAAATTCGCGCTGTCCAGATCCCCGGCTTCGTAAAAGTTGTCGGGGATCTAACTTTTTGTGTCTGAATCTCCATCAAAATTTGTCACTACATGGTTATGCTTATTAAGCGTCGGCAATTTCTTACAACTTGTGGAATAGCTACCCTAGCTACCCAGATATCACCACTTACTGCTGAACCCGCAAACACCATCCGCAAGCCGCCTCGCCTGCAAGCTGGCGATACCGCAGGATTAATTTCACCTGCGGGTATCGTTGATGCCAAAGACATCGAAGCAGCGCAGAAATCAATTTCACAATTAGGGTTAAAAGTCAAGCTGGGAAAGCATATTTTAGACCGTTACGGCTATTTAGCTGGTAAAGATAGCGATCGCGCCCAGGATGTAAACTTGATGTTTAGCGATCGCACTATAAAAGCAATTATCCCCATGCGTGGTGGTTGGGGCTGTAATCGCATTTTACCTCTACTCAACTACTCGCTAATCCGCTCCCATCCGAAAATTATCATCGGGTACAGCGATATTACAACGCTGTTGTTAGCAATTAATGCCCGTAGTCAGATGATTACTTTTCATGGGCCAGTTGCTACGTCTACCTGGAATCAGTTTACAGTCGATTACTTCAAACGCATCCTATTTAATGCTGAAGCTGTGACTATGCAAAATCTCAACCCTAGCGAAGTGCGGGTGGAGATAATAGCACCGGGAAAGGCGAGAGGTAAACTTGTGGGTGGAAACTTATCAGTCTTATCAGCAATGGTAGGTTCACCTTACCTGCCTTCTTGGAACAAAAGCATTTTGTTTGTGGAAGAAGTTGGCGAGGATGTTTATCGTATAGATAGGATGCTGACGCAATTAAAAACTGCTGGGATACTTAATCAAATTGCTGGCTTTATCTTTGGGCAATGCACTAAATGTAGTCTTGGAGATGAACCATCATTTACATTAATGCAAGTATTGCAACAACACATACTTCCTTTAGGCATTCCTGCTTGGTACGGTTCAATCATTGGTCATATTAAGGATAAATTTACCTTGCCAATCGGTGTGGAAGTGGAAATAAATGCCGAACTTGGAACAATACGAATGTTAGAGGCGGCTGTTAGCCTTGTGTGAATGAGGCAGGAGGTTGGAATAAAAAATAGTGGCTCACATTTTATCTAAATTGCAAGCCACTAAATTGGGGATTTTGGTGTTCTTGACTTTAATCCTTGCTCGTGTCTGACTTTTCACTGTAGCTGCGCCTTGACTCCCCCACTATATTTGCAGCATCCAGACAAAGGACTATGTGTATCAAGTGTGGAAATGCTTACTTATGACGACCAAACCATTTAGAGGCGATCGCTCCTAAAGCTGCTCCAACCATTGGATTACTGAGAAACTTAAGAATCGCTGGTTGTTCAGCCATCACTTCTTGGAAGATGTCAGGATGGCTATGATATGTGAAAGATGCCAGCTTGCTGAGGTCATCTGCATTCATGTGGTTAGGGTTGTGAGTAGAAAGCCCTAAATCTCGCTCTAGATGGCGCTCGTCTAGACCTCTTTGCTTTAAGTGCTTGAAAAATGCCCGTGCAACATCATCCCGTTCGTTAGGCTTAATCTGAGCGATCGCCTTTTGGAGTTCTGGCTCCAGCTGGCTTGGTGGAATGCTGTTATGGTTGAAAGATTGACTAAACAATTGCCGACGTTGATCGTGAGATGAGCGCTGGGCAAAATCATCAAAATTTTGGTATTCCTGAGTTTGGTCAGATGAAACATCATCTAAAGACTCTGTATTACCGTGAGCCAACTCGTTGAGAATTTCGCGTTTATACTTGTCACTGCTACTCATTTTAAATGTCTCCTTTTTATGCTTACAATCAACGTGAATTAACTCAGGTTTTCTCCAAAAAATGAGTCCCTATTTATACTCAACTTGCTGAGATTGCACATCATACTGAGCCGTCAAAATCAGTTTTTTGTCTGGTGCATACATCAAAACTTTTAAGTCTTGATTGGGGAAATTTTTGTGAAAACCTTGGAGTAAGGATTTTGCTAATGGCCGCACTTCGGTCGGACGAACTTGAGGCGCAATCACGACACCTAACTTATTGTTGTCACGTACATAAGCATCTTGGACAATTCCTTTAGCTGTGCTGACAACCCAGTTCCCAAAATCTTGACCCTGTACACTGTTACCGCGTGACAACAAGGCATAGTCGGCACTATGACTGATTCCAGACGGTAATTGAGTTGGTTGTTTAGCTTGAACAGTACCACTACAGGCGGCAGTCGTTGTTAGTACTAATACCAAGACTAAAGCTGTTAAAACCCGACGAAACTTCTGAATTATTTTCAATTTAACCACCTCATCCAAACTAATGACTTTTCTGCAATATCAATCTACTGAAAGTATTTTTAGTAGAAGTAGGTAGAAAACCCACTCCTACTAACTCAAATGCAATCACCTTTGTAGTTTAAGTAGGTTAGCCCCGGTCAGTTTTATTCTCTATTCGAGTTCCATCAGTATCAACATCTAATGCTTCGCGTCGAATGGTTTCTTGAGCTTCAACGGTTTCTTTGTCTACAACTTTCTGCACTTTGACTTCTTCGCGCAAAAAAGCTTCCTTTTGGATGTCTGGAACTTCTTCATAGAGGTCTATATGCGCTACCTCGCCCTCGCGGAAGTCCGCCGCTTCAGCAGAGACAACTTTGCCTGTGTCTTGAGAAGTCACTCGCTCAATCACGACTCGCTCTTTTTCCACCGGAACAGCAACTTTTGCAGTTTCGGTTTCAACACGCTTACTAATCGATACTTCTCCACTTTTCCGGCGCTGTTTACTAGCAACTAGCCTTTCTTCGTAGAGTTTGAAGGTTTGGTCTTCGTGAGCGCTGACATCATACAAATCCGCGTCGTCTGCGTAGGTATAGCTGTCAGGACTAGGAGTAGTGCCGCCAGATGTCGATCCTAGCGTAGCTGAACTTTCTACAGACGGTGTGCGATATCCTCCACGCACCTGTTCTTCATAGTCGTAGTCAAGCGTTGTATGCTCTTGATATTCAGGTAAATTTTCCGCTTGCTCTCTTGTTATACCAACGACATATACACGGTTTGCTGTAGAGTCAATACGCGATTTACCAACTGGTAGTAAGATTTTCTTGCCAAAAATCCAAAAGCCTATGTCAACAATTAAATAGCGGAATGCTCCTTGGTCATCTACTACAGCATCATTTACTGTACCAATCTTCTCATCAGTTCCTTGAACATACACACCCATTCCTTTGATGTCGTTACCTTCAAGAGTATTAGGGTAATCTGGATCAAATTCACTTATTTTTTGGAGTGGCATTATTTTATTCCTTAAAATCTTGCTGTATCTTTTTATAAATTACACAATTTAGTTTAAATACATCTTCTCTCCAAGGATTGAGTTAAATTATCTGAATATTTAATCAATCGAAGTAATTAAATATATTTTCATAACCCACAAGGATGATACAAAACAGCTTTTTAGTATCAATGTATTATTAATTTTATAATTAATTTAAACTAATTTTTGTAAATACTGTGACTAGTTTCTAGCATTTATGTGACTAGTTTCTAGCAGTAAATTTCAAAACTAAAGTTAACTAAATCAATACACAGCATCAAACTTAGCTAGTTTGATCTGCTTATTAACACCTTACACTTAAATTCAATACCCTCACATTGTTAAAGCTTTATTTGGTTAAGTTGTAATACTTGCTCTATCACTCTTCAAGAAGATAAAATCTCTGCCAAAAGATTGATGAGAAGGAAATCTAAAAATGTCTAAATATTATTAAACTCCTAATAAGTTTGCAAATAAATTTAGCTGTGCTGCTAAGGAGTAACAAATCTAGTTGCAAAGCAAGCATTGCCAAAATTGATAATAACAAAGTGTAAACTTTAAAACTGCTCTCATTACAGAAAATCAGGAGATAATTATGGATACACAATTACAGCAAAAGCAGTATGTCGATACTGCCTCCCAAAACCAGATAGAAGCATTTAAAGGTTCAGAGCCTGGAAACCTGGCAATGTTGCCACCCGCCTCTGAAAATGAAGAACAATGGCAAAAAGTTGGTAGCCAGATTTCTATATTTTTGGCAAATATACCTGAGTACATAGGTAGATTCTACCAAGAATACAAATCGCTGTTTATCAGCTTTGCATTGCTTGTGATAACAGTTACGGCACTAAGGATTTTTCTAGCGGTACTCAACGCCATAAATGATATTCCCCTACTTTCTCCATTTCTCCAATTAATTGGACTTGGTTACACAATTTGGTTTACTTTCCGCTATTTGCTCAAAGATTCCACTCGGCAAGAATTAGCAGCAGAAATTCGCTTGCTTAAAAAACAAACTCTAGACAGAGAAGAATCACAGACTTTAAGCTAACTAAAGTATGGTGGCGGATACAGTGTATGTGAGCTTTTGGTCAAGTAAAAAACTGAGTTTTGCTTGACCATTGTATAGAACTGTAGACTCTTATACCACATCAGTTAAATTAGCAGGAAAAGAAAATGTATGATCAAGACAAATAGATTAGCTTCGCTGACAACAACAGTATTTCTTTCAACATTGCTAACAGTCCCTCTGCTTTCTAGCTGCGGCGGAGGTTCCCAAAATGTTACGCAACCTCCAATTGACGATAGTGTTGGGAGAAATTTAAATAATCGCGCTCCCGTAAATCAACCCCAAGCTAGGAGGGGATTAAGTACAGGGCAGAAAGTGGCAATCTTGGCAGGAGCTGCTGGACTTTACTACCTCTACAATCAACGAAAGAATGCCCAAGGAGCGGGAGCGCAGGGGAAATACTACCTTTCTAAGAATGGGCGTGTTTACTATCGAGATGCTCAAAATCGCCCTGTCTGGGTAACACCGCCACAAGAGGGCATTCGTGTTCCAGAAGAGGAGGCACAACAATACCGGGACTTTCAAGGATATAACAATAGTCCCACAGGGCGAGACTTAAGGAGTTTGGGTGCAGGTACTGTTCCGACATATTAATTTTTGTACAGATTATAAATAGATGGCGTTTAACCGTCATTCTATTTTTTAATAGAAACTTTTTCCGGATTTAAAGTTAATAATACTCATAAGTATAATAATACTTGATATTATTATACTTTTTAAGAAAAGTCTTTTTTAAGAATTTAGGCGAGTATATAAAAATCCTATTTAATTCTTGAGAAGATTTTGACCTCTAAATTTTTGTACAACAGGGTTTTGAGTCTCAGGATGCTTTCAAAATTCAAGCCTGAGTTTTATATACTAATAGTTATACTTTTATCAAAGTAAGAGTAACCTTTGATAGATGATTTTGAAAAGATATAACAATTAGTATATTGAAAGTAATTACTTTACCGTTGATAGTTTAGTGAAATCACAGTTTAGGAGCCACAAATGAATATATTAGAAAAAATTTTCGGTGGCGGTGAGGTTCCAGAAAATGACTACCGCAATTTTGTCAACCGCTATGAGCAAGGTTTACCTCATGAGGGATACTCAGATGAAGAAGTTTTAAACCGTTATCAGCAAGTATCTAGACAGTTACCTCCAGACCTTTATCAGGAATCTGCACAAGAAGCCTTTAGTCGGATGTCACCACAAGAGCGGATGCAGTTTGGTCGCTCTCTTCAACAGCAGACACGCTCTTCAAACTTAAATTTCCCCGATTTAAACCAAGATGGTATAGACGATCGCTTTCAAGACCCAAATTATCTTGCTCAAACGACAGGCCGGGTTCACCAGCAACAACCAGATATACTCAGTCAAATTATGAGTGGTGCTGCGGGGAGCTTTATGGGTGGTCAAGGTGGTAACATTATGAGCAATCCATTAGCGAAGGGAGCGATGGCTGGTATAGCGGCCCTAGCTATGAAAAAGTTGATGCAAAGAGGCAACCAAGGAAATTCCGGGCAGTATGGTAACGTCCGCCCAGCTAGCCAAGACCCCTACGGTGATCCAGCGGATTACGGGCAGTATGGTAACGTCCGTCCAGCTAGTCAAGACCCGTATGGCGATCCGGCGGATTACGGGCAGTATGGTAACGTCCGCCCAGCTAGCGAAGACCCGTATGGAGATCCGGCTGACCAACAGTACCGCTAGTAACCTCAAGCAGCAAAGCTGCAATTCGTAATTACAATCAGTGAAAGCTTGAACTCATCACTGATAATTATGGTCAAGTAAAAATCAATTTTTTTACTTGACCACTTTTTATTAGATTGGTATCACCTAGTAGAAAATCTTTTGCATTGTTGGTGATCGTTTAAAGCGACTAAAAGCGGCTGAGAGTTAAATTTTAGCGAGGTTAATTAGAATAACCTTAGGCTTGATTTCATCATTGTAAATTACTTGCGTGAGCAGCAGATTGGTAGAAAAATGAAACAGTTAGCAAAAACATTATATAGTAAATTTATACATTTATTTAACCAGGTAATAGGAATTACCATTTCCTATAATCCAAATCAAAAAGAAACTAATGTTGCTCTTGATGAAGAATCTTTAGAAGACCCAACTACTCAATTATCAAAGCAAATTCCTCTTCAAGACAGAGTTAATAAATCTGAGCAAAACTTAGAATTAAATTACCAGGATTCAGCAAAACCTCGGCAATTCAAAAAAGCTTCTTTATTTCCTGATAGTAAGACTAATGTTGCTGCATTGTCGCTAGTTTTGTATGGAGTTGCTGAAGTCTTATCTCAAAAAATGAATCTGTCATGGAAAAGTCAAGTAAATAATACTTTTAGTTATGAAAAAGAAACTGAAACTGGAAAAGGAAAAATCTTTTACTATGTAACAGATAATCCCGAAACTCCACAACCAGAAACACTGGCAGAAGAGGCAGCTTTAGTTGTTATAGACGAATTTGATCCAAGGGCGTGTGCTATTCACCTGATTTACTGTGCCTTAGTAACTAGCCTAGATAAGCCTTGGTCAGGCAATTTTGTAATTGATGACAAGCAATTACTTGAATACACAGGGCTTGTGAAACGCAGGGACTTATGCAAGCATGAAAAATTGAGTATTTTGTACCACTTGTTACGGCAACCTGCTCAAGTACTAGCTTGTATTGCATGGCCTAAACAGGAGAAAGCTGGAGCTTTTACTGTTGCTGATTTAAAGATTTGGGACATCAGCATAATACGAGATTTTGAAACAGATAAAACTGGCAATAACAAGCTAGTGGGTTTAAAGGTGATAGGTCAAGCTGGAGTATGGACAAAATACTTCCTTAACAAATCTAAATACCACTACCACACTGGAATTATTACCAAGAAAACCGTACAGAAACTATTTAGTATTGGTAAACAAAATGCTGGCGCTGCTAGAATGCTAGTTTGGCTAACTTTCCAAATCAAACCGGAATTCCAAGATTGTGTAATGGGCAAGACTCTGATGGAGATTGCTTACGGCAAAGACAAAGTGTCAACAGCAGAACCAGACAGACAGCTTAGGCGACAAATGGCTGATGATTTGGAAACTGACTTGAAAGTTGTTAAAGAAGCTGGATGGCAAGCAGAACTGGAAACAGGGCCAGCTTGGTTAACAAGTAGCAAAACTGCTAAAAGACCTATAGGTTACTGGAATCAAATACTCAATTCTAGATGGCGTTTTCATTTACCAGCAGAAGCACAGGAACGCTTGACTGTGGACTCGAATCAGCTAAGTGCAAACAATATCCAGCCTCTATCAGGTAATCTCATTAGAGAAGCGAGAAAAGCAAAAGGCTGGTCTAGAGCATTTTTCGCTACAACGATGGAGAAAAGCGTTTCCTGGGTTGATGCAGTCGAGACAGGTACACGTCAGGTTTCTCAAAAGGACTTGCCTAAGTTGCTCAATACACTGGAACTACACCTTAACAGGTATTGATGTTTGCAAGCCGCATACTCGTGCTGAGGTAATTTTTGCTAGATATTATTACTCATTGCAACTGCATCGGGAGGCGGGTTAGGTTTCTCATGGGTTTTTCCATGACGTAGAAAAGTCATTGTTCATGTAAAGTTTCGGCAGAAGGCAGTATTCGTCCTGCTTCCTGCCTCTCTTGTTAATATTTTGATAGACAGTATGCATTTCTCCTCGCTATGTTACGACTAACTGAAGTAAAGCTCCCGCTTGATCATCCTGAAGATGAGATCAAGACTGCCATCCTCAAAAAGCTGCAAATCACGGACGAAGATTTGATCAGCTATTCCATCTTCAAGCGTAGCTACGATGCCCGTAAGAAAGGAGAGATTACCCTTGTTTATATTCTGGATGTAGAAACGACTCAGGAAACTCATCTACTCAAGCGCCTGAAAAAAGATCCTCATGTAATGGTCACTCCAGACATGAGTTATCGCCCAGTGGCAAAAGCACCTAGCAATTTGGCGATTCGCCCCATCGTAATTGGTACTGGCCCTTGTGGCTTATTTGCGGGTTTGATGCTGGCGCAAATGGGGTTCCGTCCCATTATTTTAGAACGTGGGAAACAAGTTCGCGATCGCACTGCTGATACTTTTGGCTTTTGGAAGAAGAAATCAGACTTCAACCCAGAATCCAATGCCCAGTTTGGCGAAGGTGGGGCGGGTACATTCTCCGATGGCAAACTCTACAGTCAAGTCAAAGATCCTCAGCATTATGGGCGCAAGGTACTAACTGAACTTGTCAATGCGGGAGCCTCACCGGAAATTCTCTATATCAACAAACCGCACATCGGCACTTTTAAACTGGTGGGAATCGTCCAAAGTATGCGTGCCAAAATTGAATCCCTCGGCGGCGAAATTCGCTTTCAAAGTCGGGTGGAAGATATCAACATCGAAAATGGACAAGTGCGGGGAGTTACCCTCGCCAATGGAGAATATATCGCCAGCGATCATGTGGTTTTGGCTGTGGGTCACAGCGCCCGCGATACCTTCCAAATGCTATACGATCGCGGGGTTTACATCGAGCCTAAACCATTTTCCATCGGCTTTAGAGTCGAACATCCCCAGACTCTCATCGACAAATGTCGTTTCGGCGCTCAGGCTGGTCATAAGCTTTTAGGTGCTGCCGATTACAAACTGGTTCACCACTGCCAAAATGGACGTTCCGTCTATAGTTTCTGTATGTGTCCGGGGGGCTTAGTGGTTGCAGCCGCATCAGAGCCAGGGCGACTTGTCACCAATGGGATGAGCCAATATTCTCGCAATGAGCGCAATGCCAACAGTGCGATCGTTGTGGGCATTACACCCGAAGATTATCCGGGCAATGCCTTGGCGGGAATTGACTTTCAACGGCGCTTAGAAGAACGAGCTTTTGAATTAGGCGGCGGGACTTATGAAGCTCCAGGGCAGTTGGTGGGAGACTTTCTCAACCATCGTCCCTCTACAGCATTGGGCACAGTTAAACCGTCTTATACACCTGGGGTACATTTGGGTGATTTGAGCCAGAGTTTACCAGATTATGCGATCGCAGCCATCCGTGAAGCCCTTCCCGCTTTTGACAAACAAATTAAAGGGTTTGCGATGGACGATGCTATTTTGACCGGGGTAGAAACCCGCACATCATCACCGATTCGGATTAAACGCAACGAGGATTATCAGAGTTTAAATACAGTCGGTCTTTATCCGGCTGGTGAAGGCGCGGGATACGCAGGAGGAATTCTTTCGGCTGGTATCGATGGTATCAAAGTGGCGGAGGCGGTAGCTTTAAGTATTTTGAACAATTGCGAGCATCGCTTCTAAATGACAACTTTACTGTAAACCCCAAAAAATCCCTCCCTTATGAGTATAAAAATCCAGAACGAAAAAGACTCTTTTACTGCAAACACTAATATAAATATCAATCAAGAAACAGAAAAGGAAAAAGTTCTATGTTCTCATTGCCAGCGCACAGCTACGAACGGTATTAAATGTAAAGGAATTTGTGTGGCTGACAATGATTATTAAGGTATGGATTTTAAACAGTAGTTTCAAAATCCCACTTTTTTAGGTGAACACCAGAACCACTGCCTGAACTAATATAGTTATTCGTTTTGGATATGACCATGAAACTTTAAGATTGCTAAGACAGCAACTTGATTACGATAAGTTTCAAATATAAATTCAAAGTAGAAGTTCATCAATTATCGCCTATTCAATCTGACAAGATTGTAGAAAAAATTAGGAGTCTTAACCATGAGATGGAAGCAGTTAATGATCCTGTTTATCTCTACGATAGTATTTCTGTTTACCGGAAATGCAATCGCACAAACTGATCTCAATATTAATAATACCAATCTGATTCAATTGGGTGGAAATGTCACGGTTGTAGAAAAACAAGTTGTAGAAAATGCTATTGCCATTGTCCAGATGCCGCTGAATTGTCAGCTACATATTGCACTATTTTCCGTGTAGACCGTCATTAGTCATTAGACATCTCCGAAAACTATCAAAGCTTTGCTGTGGCTAGCTTATTGTTAAACATCGCGCAAAGCGAATGTTTTAATTACGAATTAATTTTTTAGCCAATCGCCATAACAGAGAAAACGGTAAAATTAATATTGCTAACAAGATTTGCACAAACTGACCTAACCGACGTGACTAGATAGCACGGGGAGTAGACTGGCGTTGCAGGATTGCTAGATTTTCTCGAATTGTCGCTGTAGTGGGATGATTAACGCCTAACACCCGTTGGCACATTGCCAGGGCTTCAATCAACAGAGGTTCGGCATCACTGTAGCGTCCTTGGCTATCGTAGAGCAAAGCTAAATTGTTCAAGCTAGTAGCCACATTGGGATGGTCGCCAGCAAACAAGGACTGGCAAACATTTACGCAATCTTCACTCCAAGGTTCTGCTAATTTATATAATCCCTGTCCTCCGTAAAATCTTGTTATCCCCACAAATACCCAAATTACTTCATCGCTGGGAACTGATGCTAAAGAAATTATCTGCGCCTCTGTTGCTTCTTTTATCTCTGCAATTATACGTTTACCCAAGTCTTCGAGATGGGGAACAATATCTCTGAGGTTTTCAATCTGCTCAGAAGTGGGTGAACCAGGAAGAATTTGAGCAAAACCTATCATCGCAGTGGCGAAGGTTGTTTCCAAAATTGATTGTATTTCGCCAGCCTCGGCTAACTGTGCTTGCAAAAACCACCACACTAAGGCATGAATTTTGTAATATCCTTCGCTATCTTCTACCCGTTGCAGCAAGTTGCGCCCGTAGAGTTGCTTTTTAGCTGCGTTTAATTCATCTTCTGACGAAGTTAGAAGAGGCAGGGGGGCAGGGAGCAGGGAGCAGGGGGAACTGTTTTCTTCAGCTTTGGAGGTGTTTGAGTCTCCTCGCGCTCTAGAAAAAGCTGAATTGAGAATGTCCGGACTCAAAGCAATTGATCCGAGTATGGATTTTGGCGATGCTCGCAACTTGCAAAATATCACACAAATAATTCAGCAGTACCGTAGCAAAATAGAAGCTTATAATACTACTCTGGCTGTGATTGACTCTTACAAAAATGAGATGAAAGAGTTGGAAACAACTTTGAGCGACTTGACAGAAAAGATGCTTCTTGGAGTTGCCTTTAAATACGGCAAAGATAGCCATGAATATGAGATGGCAGGTGGTGTTCGTAAAAGCAATCGCATCCGTAAAAGCACAGCAACACGCTTGAAAGGGACTCCAGAGGAACCAATTACTAAGAGTGCTAAAACTGCATAAAAAGCATTCTCATGCCATTTTACTTTAATAATGATACAAATACGTTGGTAAGGGCACGGCATTGCCGTGCCCCTACGAGAAATCTATATGTATCACGGTTTTCGTGAAATGGTATCAGGCTAAAATCTGGGGCTAGTACCGCAAGGCGGAAGTCATAAAAGAAGAATTCAGAAGTCAGAATGGGCTAAACGAGAAGCCATGTCGTAGGCTTTACGCCGCGCTATCCGCTAGCCGTACAAAATACCCAACTGAATTCTGGCTCCTGACTCCTGAATTCTGTTCGATAATATCACTCAAATTGCACAAGCGATCGCCCCGATACAACAATAAAGCCGACAGAATCAAGCCTAATCTGAGGCTGGCGAATTCCTTGGAGAATGGCTGCATTTAAAGCAGTTTCTATCTTTAATTCTTCAGCTAAGGCATTATCCCAGCTTTGTTGGTTCAAACGCAGACGTAATTGTTCTACTCTATTGGCTAATTTCTTTTCAGCGACCTTAGCACAACTTTGACATAAGTCAACAAAATCGGGACGATTGGAGAGTAATTCTGAAGAAGTGTTACGCACTTGATAGCAGAAATTTTGCCATTTATTAGGATTAACAAAATCGTCAATAATTCCTAAGCGCTCTTTTGCCAGATTGTAATCTCGTCCTTGATTGTTGTTTTTATCTTTATATGGACGTTGCAGGATACTTAAGAGTGCTTTATCTTCAACAACACGTATTGGCTCATTACGGCCATCAACATAGATAGTTTCTATAATTGGCGGAAATAGAGCATCAACACGTCGCTGCAAGTTTTTAAATTGAGAATTATCGAGTTTGTTATCTAGTAAAACTTGTTTGGCAATTCTTAAATTTGCTTCGACTACATAATTGCACTGGAAACCAAACCACTCCTTCCCTTCTTTAGAGTCCCAAGATGCATCAGTGCGCCACAGAGCAAAGGCTTCACCTCGGTCATCCCAGTTTATATAGTTCCAGAGTGCTTCGACAAATCCTTCCCCAACTCGAAAGAGTTTAATACCAGGATTCTGGTTTGCTACCCTACGATTATAAGTACCAAATTGGTCTAGGTAACTATCAGCAAAACGGTTTTTTAACTCATTTATGGGAACCAATGTCCGTGTTGACGGTTGATAACGTCGCATATCTGATGAATCTGGATTATTCAGTCCTCTGAATCCCAGCGCGTCACAAATCCAACCTTCAATTGCTCGTTTCATTTCTAGATGACAAGCATCGTAATTATCTAACTCTTGAAAATACTCTGTGGCAATTTCATCGTTAGCGTCAATTTCATCTAAAGCATTTTGTTCGCTAATTTTTGCTATTTCGGTTTCAATTTGCTCTTGAATTGGTGAAATCATTTCTAACAATCCAGCAGCACTTGATTGAAACAAAGCTGTTTCTAATTCTGCAAGTTTATCATCTACATAAAACTGTAAACTCGCAATTGATTGTTGGAAAATACCAAACCCATCTTTCAATACTTGATACCAAGCATTGTGGGGGCTATCTTCCAAATAAGGGCCAATCAAAACACAAGATTGGACTCCAATTTTGCTACCAATGCGGTCAAGTCTACCAAGTCTTTGCTCTAATTGATTAGGCGACCAAGGAAGGTCAAAGTGAATTAACCAATCGGCAAATTGGAGGTTAAGTCCTTCTTCTCCAGAGCGATCGCATACTAGAATAAAGCAGTTTGGGTTATTCCTGAACTTACTTAAGCCTTCCTCAACTTTGTCTGGTGATTCCCCAAATTGATGTTTGGCTATTGTCTCTGCACCAAAGGTATCAGACAAATACCGGACTATTTCGCCACAAGTTTGCACAAAACTGGTGAATACAACAAATTTGGGCAGAATATCGCCAGAAATTGGTCTCTTGATTCTCTGCTGTATCCTCGTGATGAATTCTTTTTGATTCTTCCGAACGTTTGCGGGAATTTTGAAGTATGTACCTAGCTGATTTAGCAGTACTGTTTTCAAATTTTCCGTCCGTCCTCCGTCCTCTTGAGGTTGACGAATAATTTTGAGAAAGGATTGCAGAATCTCTTCTTCCCCTGAGAATTTGGGGGTTGTAGTTAATAGGCGAATATCATCTTCTTTAAACTCTTGGGTGAGTTTAGCATGGGGCTTACCAGTTAACCGGGCGGTAATTACTTGCTCTAAAATCCCTAACCAAGTACCAGCAGCTAGGAATAATAACAGAAAAATTCGCTGATATGCCTTTTCACCAGGAGCTACACTACGCCATTGATTGAGGAGTTCGTGGATATCAGGCGATCGCTCGTCTAAATCATACTCTTCTTTGGGCGTAAAATTGCGGTCAAAGATCACATCTTCCACCGCCGCGCGACGGTTGCGAAGCATTCGGCGGTGTAGTCGATAGATATCGCTGACGTGAGTGCGAATCGCTTGAACGATTTGATCTTGCTCGGTAGAATTTGCTTGTAAATTTTCTAAATCATCCGCCAGCTTTTGTAAATACTCATCCTCAGCCAAGAGGTTTCGTAGTTGCTGCAAGTTGCTTTTAAGTACAGCAGGTTCAGCACCTTCTTTAAAAGAAAGCAGAAGTTTACCAATTTCTTGACGGCTTTCAACTTTGGCGCGAAAACCTGCTAAATCACCAATTTTATAGGTTGCTGGGTCGAGTAAGTGCAACATGGCCAGAAAATCTTGCTCATGATTGAGAACAGGAGTGGCGGATAATAGAAGCAAGCCATCGCTTTTATGAGCAAGTTCTTTGCAATTCTGAAAACGCTGGCGCACTGCCGCATCCTTAGAGGTTGCCATTGCTGCAATATGATGGGCTTCATCTAAAATTAAGCAGCCTATCTTCGCTTTCAGGTTGATTTTATGGATATCTTCAACCGCCAGCACCGCTACCCGTTTGCCAAAATGGGAAATGTAAAACTTGTTTTCTAACTCAAGCCGCCATTGTTTGAGCAAATATTGCGGAACTAATACCACCGCATTTTTTTTCGGTTCATCCAGAAGGAATTGACGCAGAATCGCACCCGCTTCAATGGTTTTTCCCAGTCCCACCTCGTCTGCTAGCAAGTAGCGTTGAATTGGGTCTTCCAGTACCCGCCGCACAACTTCAACTTGGTGAGGATAAAGATTAATATTTGCCGAAATCAATCCCGTCATTCCGCGACTGACAGCGCGTTGCTTAATCAAGGATTTGACGAAAGCCAATCTTTTGTCGTGGAAGTAAGGCGTTTCGTGACCCTTCATCGCCAGAGTTTCGATGGGGTCTGTGTTTGGGAGATTACAACGAACGTAAATATCTTCTTCAGTAGCGATCGCAGTTTTCTTGTCTGGTAAATCAATTTGATACATTTCTGTATCTTCATCCCAGATGAAAACTCTGCCAACTATCCATTTATCCTGAGTTTGGGACTTAATATAACATCGAGCTTGGGGTTCAAGCCTGACCTCAGAGAGAGAATTTAAAGGTAAAGTTTTTTGGAGACGTTGCCCTATAGAGCAGAAATACTCAACGTTCGCATTGTCATCAGATATTTCTGTAACTTTTCCGATACCCAAAGAGTTATTCTGGGACTGTACCAATAAACCGAGCTTAATCATAGATCCAGTCCCCTGAATACACTAAAAGAACCTTCCAGACTAATTTGTTCACTTATATCTGGAAATTTTGCCGATCAACATTATAGATAATAAACTGGCATCACAGTTTTTGTTATAGCGATCGCCATAGCCCAATCTTTTTCGCTTAAGAGCGAAAGGGTTTAAGTTTGCCTTTACCCCAATCCCAGTAACCTTTTTTTAGATCAAAAGGAAGATTGTTAGCCTTATCCGAAAAGTATTGCACAACAACCAATTAGTAAAATCAGCCCAAACGTTGATTTTCGTTCTAAAAGTTTACCTAAGCAGTAGCATTTTTAAATGCAGGGGGACGCATTGGCATTGTCAGGCAACACAATGGCATTGTCAGGCGACGCATTGGCATTGCATTGCAGGGTATTGCCAAATTTAATTCACTATGAATTAATCAAATACTGTATTTAGCTGATTATGTGGTGCAACAGATTCACCCTTTGGCTTGATAACGGCACGATACAATTAAAGTAATGTAGTTTTATTTACTATGAAGAAAATCAGAGACAACACAATTAAGTTAAATCAATATTTAAAGTTGATGGGTATAGTGCCAAGTGGAGGACAAGCCAAGCTGATGATTCAAGGTGGCGATGTCCAAGTCAACGGTATGCTGGAAACCCGACGAGGGCGGCGATTAGTGCCAGGTGATAAAGTGACAATAGAAGGAAAGACTTTAGAGGTGAATTTGGATAACAATGAATACCAAGACGTAGTAATAGATTCTACCGAACAAACTGAGTAAAAGATTTTTATCGCAAATTGAAAAGTTTCTCTTTTGTTTTGTAAGCAATGCTGCAAATTTCCAACAAAGTTATTATCCCACAGAGTGAGATTGAAATTAGTGCAATTCGTTCGCAAGGAGCGGGAGGCCAAAATGTAAATAAGGTTTCCACAGCTATTCACTTGCGCTTTGATATTGCGGCTTCATCATTACCCGATTATTATAAAGAACAGCTTTTAAAGCTGAACGATCGACGCATCACCCAGGACGGGGTTGTTGTAATCAAAGCGCAGGAACACCGAAGCCAAGAGAATAATCGGGAATCAGCTTTGAAACGGCTTCAAGAACTCATTCAAAGTGCAGTTGTAGTCACGATAAAACGCAAACCCACGAAACCAAGTCGCAGTTCTCAAAGAAAGCGCCTTGACTACAAAACTAAGCGCGGACAGGTTAAGTCTAACAGAGCGGAAGTGACAGATTATTGATTTATAAATTATAACTTAGTACTCAATTTTGTTGCAAAATCTTACCAGAGAACTAAGAGTAATTCCTTCGATTGACACTGGTCAAGGTCATGACTTAGTTGGTTAACTTGAGAATAGCAACTATTTCTTAAAGGTGGAAAAAGATGAATAAGACATTACTAACAATTTTGATGCTTGCACTGTTACTCTTATTCATTATCTCTCCCTTTGCTGCCCTTACTAGTTTAATGCTGCTAGTGTTAGTTTCGGCATTTTTCTCTTTACTAGGAAATTTGTTCCAAGCAATAATTGGTGGTGACACCGACCCTAAAAGGTCATAAAAGCAAAATTCCAAATGAAGATCAGATTTCAGAACTATTGTGATGTTACATGGAAAAGCCGCTTTCAAGGTGCGATCGCTTTGGCGGCTCTCTTGTTGACACTCTCTACAATCGACAAGTTTTGAGCTTAAAAATCAATTTTCATCTTAAAAGATTCCCCAAAGTCCGCTTTTGTCAAATTTAAGGTAATTTACTCAGTGGTGTTGCTAAACCGTCAATGCTGACGAGATTTTTCTTCTGTTGATATTCTCGAACTCCCTCTTCGCCTTTTTTACTAGCCCAGTTTACTAAAGTCTCGCGCTGACCTTGATATTCATAGAGTGGTACGCCAAAACCACAGGAAGTCTGTATTTTGTCAATGTCAGCGACGATAATTTGACGAGTTCCAGGCATCGGCACAAACAAAGAGTACAGAGAGTCCCAATCGGGAGAACTCGGTAAAATTGTCTTTCCTTGACCGTAAAGACGCAGAATAGAGGCGGGTTCCTCAAAAGCGCAAAACATAAAGGTTATCCGCCCATTTTCTTGCAAATGGGCTGATGTTTCGTTACCACTGCCTGTAAGGTCTACGTAACCTACTCGGTTGGGAGAGAAGACGCGAAAGCAGCCTAAACCTTTAGGAGACAGGTTAACATGACCTGTAGGACTCAAGGGTGCAGAGCCTACAAAGAAAATGTGTTGGGCAGCAATAAAGCCTTGCAGTTCTTCAGTAATACAGTCAAAAAGTTTAGCCATAGACTATTTGCTAATTTCCCATCTTCTCAGCCTATGTCTTTGCTAAACATCTAGCAAGGCCTAACTGCCGATGTTTAAGGGAGTGGGGAGTGGGGGTTAAAAAGTGTTAACGTTTCATATGCCGACTAGCCATTTGGATGGCATCAGCGATATCGACATCACCATCACCGTCAGCATCCAAGAAAGAATTCAGTACAGAATTCCCGCCAGTTTGGGGATTCTGAGCATTTGCACCTGATTTCAAAAAATTAAGTACCAAAGGTACTGCTAAAGGCAGCAATTGTTGAACTATACCAGCATCCAATCCAGTGCGCTGGGCAGCAACCTGAGCTACCTGTTGTTGTATCTGAGGAGAAAACAGCGAATTGACCGCTTGAGGGTTAGGAGAAGTACCGGCATATTGATTAACTAGAGTTTGTGCAGCTTGATTACCATCTGTGGCTTGCTTTTGTTGTAAAGCAGAACGCACTTGACTACCGACAATAGATAAAACTGATTGGATGGTAGAAGGGTTTGTGCCAGTGCGATCGCTCATCTGCTGTACACTGTTGACAATACCTCCGAGTTGACCTAAGCTGCCCTGTTGATTGGGATTAGCAACGGCACCAAGAATTTGATCGAAAAGTCCCATAAGTTTGTTTCTCTCTTTGTTCTCAAAAGCTTGCCAAAATTGCCATTGATCTACTTAAAAGTTAGAACATGCAAGCTTCATAATGAACGAATAAAATTTCAAAAGCTACTAGCTTAAGGATGATAAATCGATTAAGCGATACCTGCTTTAGGCAGAGCCAATACAAACTCTGTACCTCTATTTAACTCAGATTGGCAGGTAATTTTACCTTGATGTTTTTCTACCACAATCTGATATGCGATCGCTAGCCCCAAACCAGTACCAATGCCTCGTGGTTTAGTTGTAAAAAATGTTTCAAATATCTTTTTCTGATTTTCTGCTGAAATACCAGAGCCGTTGTCTGCAATTCGCACTATCACCAAATTATTCTGCCAGCATTCTGTGATAATGGTGATTTCAGGGAGAAATTCGGGGTTCTCAGCCGATTTTTGCTCCAAAGCATCGATGGCATTGCTGAGAAGATTCATAAATACCTGATAAAGTAAACCTGTGTAGCCTGGAATCGCTGGAATATCTCCATAGCTGCGAACAAGGCTAATACCATTTTTCAGGCGATTGTTCAGAATCAACAGTGTACTATCTATACAAGCGTGTAGCTCTACTAACTGCGCTTCCCCATCATCTAAACGAGAGAAATCTTTCAAACTTCGGACAATTTCTCGCGTGCGGTCAGCGCCAACTGTCATAGAGTTGAAGAGTTTTGGTAAATCTACTTCTAGAAACTCCAAATCAATTTCTTCTGTTAAAGTTTGCAGATCAGTGGAAGGATGAGGAACTTCAGCTTTGTATGTTTGTAGTAGCGATAACAGGTCTTGAGTATAGGTTTTCGCGTGTACGAGGTTTCCAGAAATAAAATTTATAGGATTATTAATTTCGTGAGCTACACCAGCCAACATCCGTCCTAAACTAGACATTTTTTCGCTCTGAATTAAGCGAACTTGCGCCTCGGCTTGTTGTTCTTCTAAAAGGTGCTTCACCTGTTGGATTAGCTGGTTAAGGGAACTAGTTAAAGCCCCAACTTCATCTTGGGTAATTACAGGCGCTTGCAAGTCAAAATTGGCTTCTTGGGTAACTCTTTTGGCGATATTAGTCACCGCGTTAATGGGATGGGCGATAATTCTACTTGTGTAGAAAGCCAGAATCGCAGCGATCGCCGCTGACAGCAGCATACTACCAATAATAATCTGAGCTTGCATGAGTGCAGCCTTTTCTTGGGCTACATCAGCTTCCTCTTGACGTTCTTGAACTGTTTTAGCAAAGTCACTTAACTCATGGGCAAATTGATAAAACTTTAGAGCATCCTGACTTTGACTGAATTTCAAAATTAATTGCTGTGCTTTTATAGCTCCCTCTGGCTGTGAAGTTAATGGCAAAATTTGCCGAATCAACGACTTTAGTTGTTCAAAATATGCGGCTATTGGGCGCTTATGCTTTGTAAGCAGAGCTTGTAAATCCACTTGAGAAGTGGTTTGACTAAATTGTTGTGCCTGAGAAAGCAACGTTTCCGCATCTACCATATCGGTTTTAAAATCAGAAATTCCCCTTTGCAACGCTTGCGGTTGCTGCAAAAAAGGCAGTATTTCTTGCTGGTGGATCTGTATTACTAACAGTTCGCCTTGCAGACTACTTAACAAGCTTCCTTCTTCATCTGCCAAGATCATCTGTTGTCTAGCTTGTTGGAAATAGCGATCGCCTATTACTAACCCTGTCGTTGTTCCCAAAACTGCAACTCCTAAAGCCAGTCCGTACCCACAAAAAATTTTTTGCCGAATACTAAGCTGGTGGAATTTTTGTTGAACCCAGTTAAAGTACCTTAATTTAGGTGTGGCAGTCATGGTATAACTCGCTATTGAATTTTTTTAGTAGGCGGTTTTTTATCAAAAACAAGAAATCCAGCCGCAAGGGAGAACACATTTGATACAAAATGCGCTCTTAGTTTATCAAAAGAAGCTTTTTTGTATCCTGGTTAAAAATACTGAAACTATGAAGATTAGGAGTATCTGTCTGCTAAATGTTTACAGAAGAGAGCATAGGGAGAAAAAAGTCTAACTCAAGCCTATTGACATATAAATTTCTTGTAGGGGCACAGCAATGCTGTGCCCTTACGTTTCACTCAAAGGTTCAAATTTCACAAAAGTTGCTTCTTGCTACTCTGGTAAAAAATGCTGAAACTATTAAAATCAGAAGCATCTGCCTGCTGAATATTCACTAATCTTTCCCAACCATGCCTCTGCCACGCATAGTAACGCTGATTGTTGGTCTGATCGTCATTTTGGGGCTAGCCCTATGGCTAATTGATTCCCTATCGCGCCTCTATTGGCAATTGTCCTATTCGCCGTTGCTGGGCAATTTGCTGCTGTTGCTGCTGATTGTCCTTATAGGAGCGTTGGTTGCCGCTTTTGTCTATTATGTACTGGTGATTCAATCTGGGGAAAAGCGATCGCGCCGCAACCCGAAGCGAGTAACTGCGGCGCAAATTCCTGCTGGCAAATCTGATGCCGCTTCTACAACTCTCCAAGCTGTGCGCCAACAGGTAGCGCAAATTCAAGATGAAGTAGCACGTCAGGCTTTATTAAGTAAATCACGAGAGATTGAAGCTAACTTAGCGCGGGGTGAGATTCAAGTAGTGGTATTTGGTACAGGGAGTGCTGGCAAAACTTCCCTAGTTAATGCGATTATGGGACGCATGGTCGGTCAAGTCGATGCACCGATGGGTACAACCCAGGTTGGAGAAACTTATTGTCTGCGGTTAAAGGGATTAGAACGCAAGATTTTAATTACGGATACGCCAGGAATTTTAGAAGCAGGGGTGGCGGGAACGGAACGCGAACAAATGGCGCGAGAACTGGCGACAGAAGCCGATTTACTGTTGTTTGTGGTAGATAATGACTTACGGCGCTCAGAATATGAGCCACTGCGGGGATTAGCAGAAATTGGTAAGCGATCGCTCCTAGTGCTTAACAAAACTGATTTATATACAGATGAAGATAAAGAAGCCATTCTCGCTAGATTGCGTCAACGGGTACGGGGATTTATTTCTACTAATGATGTGGTGGCGATCGCTGCTAATCCCCAATCTGCACAACTAGAAACTGGCGAAACCTTCCAGCCAGAACCGGATATTGTTCCTTTGCTGCGGCGCACAGCTGCTGTTTTACGGGCTGAGGGTGAAGATTTAGTTGCAGATAATATTCTTTTGCAATCTCTGCGATTGGGAGACGAGGCGCGAAAACTTATTGATGGCCAGCGTCGTCGTCAAGCTGACAAAATCGTAGAACGCTTTCAGTGGATTGGTGCTGGTGTGGTATCTGTTACGCCTATTCCAGTGGTAGATTTGCTAGCAACAGCTGCTGTTAATGCTCAAATGGTTGTGGAAATTGGTAGAGTGTATGGGTGTGAATTGAATATGGAACGGGGACGAGAATTAGCCCTTTCTTTAGCAAAAACCCTTGCCAGTTTAGGCATTGTCAAAGGAGCGATTCAATTATTATCTACAGCTTTGCAACTCAATGTCGCTACTTTTATTATTGGTAAAGCAATTCAAGGTGTGACAGCAGCTTATTTAACGCGAATTGCTGGTAAAAGTTTTATTGAATATTTTCGTCATGACCAAGATTGGGGTGATGGTGGAATGACAGAAGTTGTGCAGCGACAGTTTCAAATTAATCGCAGAGATGAATTTATCAAGGCTTTTATTCAAGAAGCGATCGCACGGGTAGTAAAGCCTTTACAAGATAAATCTGAAGTAGTTGAACATGATGAAGAAGTTAATAGTTAAACAATTGAAAACTCAAAAAATATGCTTACTAATTGAACAAAATGCACCCAAAATTGAACGTGAATTAACAAATATTTCAGTCGAAACCGCGAAAGTCGTGGCAAGGTAGTAATGTTTTTGAATCAGATATTGTACAAATGTGGCAACAAGTTTGGATAAACTTCCCGCGTGAGGATGTTGAAAAAAATACAAATTTTAATAAAATATTATATTTAGTTACGTAAAAATACTTAAAAATTAAACTTGTATTCTAGTATCAAAATTCTAGCAATTTATTTCTAAAGTATTCCGGAAACAGCAGGGAATGTCCGAAAAATAAATAAAAGGACTACTGAGTAACCAGGCCATGACCACCACATAATCGGTAAATTACTACAAGGGCGTTACCAAATTGTCCAAAGCCTCGGTGCAGGGGTGTTTGGACAAACATACCACCAGAGCAATTTATTGGACTAACACAGCCCAACAGTGATATTTATGCTTTGGGTATGATTGCCATCCAGGCTTTAACCGGGTTAGAACCACTACAATTAAAAGCTGATCCTTATACTAATGAAATTGTTTGGCGTTCTGAAAACACGCCAGTCAACGATTATCTAGCTGCTGTTCTCAGCCAAATGATCCGTTACGATTACCAAAACCGCTTTCAGTCTGTGAGTGAGGTACTGCGGGTACTTAAACAAATAATATGGGAACCTCAGCCATCACAAATATTAGAAGCAGATGAGCAATTTCCTCTAGAGGCGGCGGTTGCAGATGATGATTCTCAAAATTCTACATCTGGACAATCATCGCCGTTATTAACAGGAATGAAAGTAGGACTGGCGGCTAATTCTTTATTGATGGGATTTGGTGTATGTTCTTTAATTAATGCTGCACCTGCATACTCAGAAACAGAAACTTTATCTAAAGCTACAAAAGAATATCAAGCAGGAGATTTGCAAGAAGCGATCGCACTTGTTAAATCAATTCCTTCTCACAGTAATGTTTATCCAGAAGCGCAAGCCACAATTGAAGAATGGCAAGATCATTTGTTGGTGATTTTGAACAGGCTATAAAATTCCTCCGAAATATTCCCAACGATACTTTAGTTTATGCTCAAGCTCAAGTCAAATTGAATGAGTATACTCAAAAGCAACGTTTGCGAACTGATTATCAAAAGGTAGCTTCTGCAAAAAGGACAGATTCATTTGTCCTAAAAACTCAGGTATTAAGATTGAATATCTTCAGGGAGGAAATTATCTACAAGAGGTAAATATTCGGTAGTTGCAGCAATTGTTAAATGCATAGACTTATTACATACAGTAATTTTAAAATGCGAGTAGGGGCACAATATGTTGTGCCCTTACGCGTGTGGTCTATTCATATGAGGCAGGGGGCAGGGGAAAAGGTACAAACCTTGCCCCTTGTGGGCAAAAGCTCCTCTGCTCCAATTCTTCGAGGGTTAAGAGCAACACCAGCAAGTGGCGTGCTTTTTCTCCCCTGCTTTTTCAGAGTTTTGACTTCCGCCTTGCGATACTAGGGTATCGTCTGGGGTGGATTGGTGGAATTAGGAACTGGGATAATTGGCACAATTAGAGGCTTTGGTTTCTCGGATTGCAGTTGAACTTGGGCTTGATTGCGAGCGTCTATTGCTTGTTGGTAATTAGGCTTGTATTTTATTGCTTGATAGTAAGATGCGATCGCATCTTGAAACCGATTCAAATTTAGTAGAGCATTGCCTCTGCTATACCAGCTTTCAGAATGGTCTGGTTTATAAGCAACTGCCTTTTTATAAGATGCGATCGCATCTTCGTATTTTTGCAAATTGTATTGTGAATTCCCTAGATTATACCAGACTTGATAGTCTTTTGGCTTAAGTGTTGCGGCTTTGTTATAAGCTTTTATTGCTTCTTCATAGCGTTGGTTTTGATGCAGCAACCATCCAAGATTATACCATGCTTGATAGTTGCTAGGATTGTATTTAATTACTTGATTAAAAGATTCAACTGCTTCTGGATAACGTTGTAAATTGAGAAGTACATTCCCTCTTGAAAACCAGGCTTGATAGTAGTTTGCCTTGTATTGAACAGCTTTATCATAAGCTGTAAACGCGTCCTGGTAACGCCGTAAATTGACTAGAGAATTTCCCCAATTATACCAAGCTTCCTCATAGTCTGGTTTTAAATCAACGGCTTTTTCGTAAGCTGCGATCGCTTCTTCATATCGCTTAGAATTTTGTAAGGCTAATCCTTTCTTGTACCAAGCTTCGTAATTATCTGATTTTAATTCAATCGCTTTTTCATAAGATTTAATTGCTTGGTCATATTGGTTTAAGTTACTGAAAGCTTCACCCTTAGCATTCCAGATTTCTGAGTTTTTATTATCTAATTCTAAGGCTTTGTCAAAAGAAGCGATCGCTTCTTGATATCGCTGTAAGCTTCCTAATACAAAGCCTCGCCCACTCCAAGCTTCAAAATAATCTGGTTGAATTTGAATTGCTTTATCATATGCCGCTAGCGCATCTTTGTATTTTTTTAATTTATACAGCGTTTTCCCTTGACCATTCCACCCTTGAGCATAATCTGGTCTAACATTAACGGCTTTTTCATATACTTCTAATGCGTCTTGATAACGTTGCAAATCAAAAAGCGTATTTCCTTGCTTGGATAGTTCTATGGCGTTATTTGAATTAATGTGATTTAAAATTAATATTGATGCTACTCCGCTAACACTAATTAAAAATATCGCTAGTAAAACTTTACCCAATATTCCTTTTTTCGGCTGAGGTTTGTTAATATTTTTTGGTAAAGAAATAGGAGTTAATGCAATTGTCTGGGGGGGTGGTTGTGTTAACTCTTTCAGAGCTTGTAATGCTACCGTTGCCGAAGGATAGCGTTGCCGAAAGTCGTAGCACACCATCTTATGTAAGAATTGGGCGAATTCTGGCGTTACCGTAGCTTGCTTGTGCCAGATAATTTCATTAGTATCATCATCTTTTTCTATTTCCTCTGCTGATAATCCAGTGAGAGCTTGAATAGCAATTATTCCCACAGCATAGATATCACTGCTTAATTTTGGCGTACCATGAGCTTGTTCACCAGGAATATATCCAGGCGTACCTATAGCAACAGTAGCTTGTGTTTGAACTTGGGGGGTAATAACTTGAGTAGCTATTTGTTTAACTGCACCAAAATCAATTAAGATTAATTTGCCATCTGGGTAGCGCCTGAGGATATTTCGAGGATTGACATCACGATGAATTACATTCTGTTGATGGACAAATTCTAAGATTGCCAAAAGTTCTTGTAAAAGTGAAATTACATCTTCTTGACTAAGAGTTTTACCTGGGATTAATTCTTGGCTCAAGTCATGCCCTTCGATCAATTCCTGTACGAGATAGAATTCGGCGTTTTCCTCAAAGTAAGCTAAAAGTTGGGGAATGCGATCGTGAGTTCCTAATTTATACAGAACTTGCGCTTCTGTATCAAATAAACGCCTAGCTGTCTCCAAAGTTACGGGATCACTTGCCTGGGGTTTAAGTTTCTTAACGACACATGGAGGTGAACCGGGTAATTGGGTATCACTTGCCACAAAAGTTTCACCAAAACCCCCACCTCCCAAATGACTAATAATTTGGTATCTTCCTACAAGTGTGTTTCCCAGCATCTCGTTTGCCTAATTAAGTGCGATGCGATCTGATTTCAATCTTGCCACACGTTTAGGGGGAGTAGAGGAGGCAGGGGGTAGGGGGAGAATAACTAATGACTAATGACTAATGGCTAATGGCTAATGGCTAATGACCAGTGACTAATTTATATGATTCCTATTAGTGATAATATTCGTTGTCGGAAGAAGCCGATTATTAATTACTGGCTGATTGGTATTAATGTTGGCGTATTTTTATGCGAACTTCAACTAGAACTTAGTGGTGGATTAGGTTATTTTGTTAATATTTGGGGTGTAATTCCAGCCCAGATTAGTGGGGCAATTACAAATGCATTCTTATTCAACAACTCTGCTGCTTGGATAATTGTAATTTGGCGAACATTTTCACTACTTGTTGCAATATTTCTGCATGGCAGTTTTAGCCAAATCTTGGGAAATCTGCTATTTTTATGGGTTTTTGGGAAAACCGTCGAAAATATTCTAGGACATAGACGCTATTTAGGATTTTATCTAGCTACTGGCGCGATCGCTTCTTGTGTGCAAATTCTAGCTGAACCAAGTTTGACAGTACCATTGATTGGGGGCAATGGCGCGATCGCAGCTGTTTTAGGAGCATATATTATGAAGTTTCCTAAAGCTAAAATTGACACAATTTTGCCGTTAATAATCTTGTATATTCCAATTCAACTTCCAGCTTTTTTCTATCTATTTTGGTGGTTTGTGCAACAATTATTTTATGGCATCGGCAGTTTAAATATTCCTCCTGTTGGCGTAAACCAATTGGGTGGTGTTTTTTGGGGACAGGTTGTGGCAATATTGATGGGTGCGGGTTTTATGCGTTTGAAGAGATAATTCATTATTGGATGCAAAGTGTCTTGTCGTCGGGCAAAGCTCTTAACCTCAAAAGGTGTATTTTGGTTAAAATCTTATGCGCCTTTTGACAGATTACATTTTTTAGCTTAAAAATCGATACTGTTAAAGCTAGGGGATGCCTACTCTTCAAATCGGTATTGTTTAGTTAAAAACGGTGTGCAAGATGCCAAATGTTGATAAAATTAACTTTAAAGTCACTGATGAATTAGTAGCTCTGCGGCAGCGTGTAGCTGAGTTAGAGCAATCAGAAATATTTTATCAGCAAAGGCAAGCAGCCCTTGAGGAGCAAGTAATAGAGCTAGAAAAAAAACTGGCGCTTGCACTAGAATATCCCCATATTCAAGCTGTCGAATCTGATATCAAGCGGCATTTTGAACAGGGGACATCCACAACCTTAAATGTGTCAACAAATGTGGCAGTAACTTTAGAACAACTCCAACAAGAAATTGCAGAACGACAGCAGGTAGAAGCGTCGCTGAGGGAGAGTGAAGAACGGCTCAGGCTAGCTCTAGAGTTTTCCCAGATGGGCTTATGGGATTGGAATATTGTTACCAATAAAGTCATCTGGTCTGAAAACTATGAATTGCTTTTTGGTGTGCTTCCAGGTAGTTTTGATGGCCCTTACGAAACGTTTCAGAAGTGCGTTTATTCTGAAGACAGGCAATCTGTAATGCAAGGGATCGCCCAGGCTTTAGGACAAAAGACTGACTACAATGATGAATTTCGCATAGTTCGATCAGACCAAAGTGTTCATTGGATTTCTGTCAAGGGAAAATTTATCTATGACGATCGCGGACAAGCGGTGCGAATGATCGGCGTTTGTATGGAAACTACTGTCTGCAAGCAAGCAGAAGAAAGCACTCGTGAACTAACAACCCAAGTGCAAGAACAAGCAAATATTTTAAATGCCATCCTCACCGCCTCAGTTGATCACATTTATATCTTTAATCGCAAAGGCCGTTATCAGTATGTCAGTCGGGATGCAGCTACGTTACTAGGCTTCAAGCCCCAGGATCTTGTCGGAAAAACTTTGCAAGACCTGGATGTACCCGCAGAGCTTATGGAACAGGTAGATAATCAACGACAAGCTGTGATGAAAACTGGGCAGCCAATCAAGGATGAATGTCAATATGTTACTGCTGATGGGGTGCATTATTATGAATACATTCTCACTCCATTACGCAGTTTTGGCCAAGCTATTGAAGGCGTAATTACTGTTTCTCGTGATATTACCGAACACAAACGGGCAGAAAAAACATTACGCGAAAGTGAAGCGCGTTTTCGGCGTTTGTTTGAATCTAACTTGATCGGGGTCGCTTTTTGGAATGTGGATGGCTTTATTATTGATGCCAATGATGCCTTTCTCCAGTCAGCTGGCTACACTCGTGATGAGTTTGCCACTTTGGGTAAAATTAATTGGAGAGAACTTACTCCTATTGAATATAAAGATTTAGACGATCGCGCCCTTTTGGAAGTGCAAACCACTGGAGTTTCCAGAATTTATGAGAAAGAGTATCTCCAGCGCGACGGTAAACGAGTCCCAGTTGTTTTGGGGATAGCCTTGCTCAATGACTCCAAGGATAATGGTGTTGCTTTTGTACTGGATATTACCCATCGCAAATCAGTCGAGAAAGAACGCGATCGCCTCTTCGAACGAGAAATGAAAGCACGCAAAGAAGCAGAAATCGCCAACACAATCAAAGATGAATTTCTGGCGGTTCTCTCCCATGAACTGCGAACCCCACTCAACTCCATTCTGGGGTGGTCGAAATTGCTGCGGACTCGTGATTTAAATGAAAAAACCACTAACCACGCCTTGGAAACCATTGAACGCAACGCCAAGTTACAAACCCAGTTAATTGAAGATTTGTTGGATGTGTCTCGCATCCTCCGAGGAAAATTAAACTTGAATGTCTGTCCAGTGAACTTGGTAATGGTAATTGAAGCAGCACTAGAGACAGTAAAACTAGCAGCACAAGCTAAGTCAATTCAAATTCAGACGATATTTGATTCCACTTTGGGGCAACTGATGGGCGACCCAAATCGGCTTGTGCAAGTTGTGTGGAATCTACTTTCTAATGCGGTAAAATTTACACCAATAGGCGGACGGATAGAAATTCGACTGATGAAAGTTGGTAACCAAGCTCAAATTCAGGTCAGCGATACAGGTAAGGGAATTAGTCCAGAGTTTTTGCCTTATGTATTCGATTACTTTCGCCAAGCTGATAACACAATTACTAGGGCATTTGGTGGACTAGGTTTAGGATTAGCGATCGTGCGTAAGGTTGTAGAAATGCATGGGGGAAATGTTCAAGCAGAAAGTCCTGGAGAAGGAGCGGGTAGCACTTTCACTGTTGAACTACCGTTTTTAGCCAGAAGTGAACAGGTAATGTCTAACGAAAATGAGCCTTCACCTTGTGAAGCTGATTCCTCAATCCTTTCAGACACTAAAATTTTGGTGGTGGACGATGAACCAGATATCCGCGACTTAGTGACCTTTATTTTACAAGACTACGGTGTAGAAGTAACCGCCGTATCTTCAGCACAAGAGGCATTACAAGCGCTGTCTGAGTCAATACCAGATGTTTTAATTAGCGATATTGGAATGCCAAAGACAGACGGATATATGCTGATGCGTGAAGTAAGAGCGCGATCGCCTCAACAAGGAGGACGCGTACCAGCGATCGCTCTGACGGCTTATGCAGGCGAAATGAATGAACACCAAGCGTTAGCAGCAGGGTTTCAAATGCATATTTCTAAACCAGTAGATCCAGATGCTTTGGTGAAAGCGATCACCGATTTGATTGAGCCAAAATGATCTAGGTAAGCGTCCGAAAGGCTTTCCATAACTTCACTGTCCAGGTCCGCTACTTTCCTGCTAGACTCTGGATAGTCCCTATGCTTTTAGTGATTATGGCATCTGTTGAGCAAGTTATGAAAGAAGCCTTAGCTTTGCTCAGTGCAGCGAGAGCATTGTTGGCAGAAAAGCTGGTTAAAAGTCTTGAATTTGATGTAGACGAAACACATCAAACACTGTGGACATTGTAAGCCGATACAATCGCATTGTCAGTCAAAACAATGGCATTGTCAGTCAAAACAATCGCATTGTTAGTCGAAACAATCGCATTGTCAGCCGGAACAATCGCATTGTTAACCGATACAATAATTCCCTTGCTACGTTTTTCTACGGCGGCGGTTCGTTGAGGATTGGGAAACACCGCTACCTTCAGAACGCGATCGCCCAAGTTTATAAACTACTAATGATACTGGTTATCCTTTTGAGAATCGCTATAAGATTATAAAAGGGTCTTCTACGTTTGGATAGAAATGACTGAGCAACGTGATGCTGACTCACCGTCAACTGATTCTCAGCAATTGAGTGAACCGACCAAGAAAGCAACTACCAAGTCGGTCGATAATTCCTGGACAAACCGGATTGGTGGTGTCTGGAACAAAGCAACAACACATCTAACGCAACTCTTACCTGTAGAACAAGTGGCACAGACGCTTGTTGGATGGTTTAGTGTGAGCGAAACTCAGGTTGCAGAGATTTTAGAGAAAGTTCGAGCCGAACTGCCAACTACTGAAGCACTGCTGATTGGTAAACCCCAAGCTGGAAAAAGTTCAATTGTCCGGGGATTAACGGGAGTTTCTGCCGAAATTGTTGGTCAGGGATTTCGTCCTCACACGCAACATACAGAGCGCTATGCTTATCCTTCCAATGACCTGCCGTTGCTGATTTTTACTGATACAGTCGGGTTGGGTGATGTTAAACAAGATACTCAATTAATCATTCAGGAGTTAGTTGGCGATTTAAAAAAAGAGACTCGGTCTGCTAGAATCCTCCTTCTCACCGTCAAAATCAATGATTTTGCAACTGACACGCTACGACAAATTGCTAAACAGTTGCGCCAGCAGTATCCAAATATTCCCTGTTTGCTAGTAGTTACTTGCTTGCATGAGATTTATCCTCTTGATACCGTCGATCATCCCGCCTATCCACCAGATTATCAGGAAGTCAACCGCGCGTTTGCCGCAATCCAACAAGCCTTTGCAGGAATAAGCGTTGGCGAAGCCTCTCCGAAGGAGATTCGCTCTGTACTCATTGATTTTACCCTAGAAGAAGATGGCTATAATCCGGTATTTTATGGCTTAGAAGCACTGCGAGATTCCTTAGCAGAACTACTCCCAGAAGCAGAAGCGCAGGCGATTTATCAACTATTAGATCAGGAAGAAGCTGGAAAGCAACTTGGTAATCTTTATCGAGATGCTGCACGCCGTTATATTTTGCCATTTTCAATTATGTCTGCCACTCTTGCGGCTGTACCTCTGCCATTTGCGACAATGCCAGTACTCACTGCCTTGCAAGTGTCAATGGTGGGGCTGTTGAGTAAATTATATGGACAAACAGTTACTCCATCTCAGGCGGGAGGCGTTGTGAGTGCGATCGCAGGTGGTTTTTTAGCACAGGCAATTGCCCGGGAATTAATTAAATTTATACCAGGTTTTGGTAGTGCGATCGCAGCCTCTTGGGCAGCTGCCTACACCTGGGCACTAGGGGAAGCAGCCTGCGTTTACTTTGGTGATTTAATGGGAGGTAAGAAACCCGATCCTCAAAGAATTCAGTTGGTGATGCAAGAAGCATTTCAGGCGGCGCAAGAACGGTTTAAGGGGATCAAACGTTAAGACTTGCTTAAGCGAACTCCTATCGTAAATCTATTGACACTGCTATATTCAGTCTGGAATTCTAGTCTGTACATTTGTAGCTTTATTTAGCCGAGGAAATAAGAATACCCTAAATTGCTGTCCTTCCCCAATCACTAGTTCCGCCTCTATGCCCAACCTAAATCGCCGTCAGTTTTTATTGCGGAGTACTCTCGCGATCGCCGCGACTATCACCTACGATCAAGTACTTGCCCAAAAACCACCTTCCCCTGGCGCTTTACCCAAAGGATTGCCGCGTCAAAAGGTGCTGATTGTCGGTGCAGGTCTTTCCGGTTTAGTAGCAGCGTATGAATTAACAGCAGTTGGTCATGATGTCACCGTTTTAGAAGCAAGGAAACGTGTCGGTGGTAGAATTTTAACTCTGCGAGGAGCGTTTCAAGGAGAGGATTTAGTAGAACTTGGAGCGGCGAGAATCTCATCAAATCATTATTTAACCCTTGGTTACATCAAACATTTTGGTTTAAGACTTTCACAGTTTGCGCCGACATCTGGGAAATATCTGACGATGAAGGACGGAAAACGTCTATTATTCACGGCGAAAGAACTATTTCAAAATCAGCCACAAATGCGTCCCCAGGAGATTCAAAAACTAACGGATGGATTTGATCTACTTCCCCAAGCGTTTACCCAAGCATTGACTAGAAAAATTAAACTTGATGAGCCTGTTGCTCAGATTGTACAAACATCTAATGGTGTTGAAGTATCGTGCTTATCAGGGCAACGATATCTTGCTGATTGTGTGTTGTGTACTGTCCCGTTAACTGTTTTAAATCAAATTACTTTTTCACCTGAGCTATCTCTGGCAAAAAAACAGGCTGCGGCAGGAGGATATAACTATCGAGAAGCAACCCGTGGCTTTGTGAAATTCCCTAATCGCTTCTGGGAAAAGGATAACTTAAATGGCTGGGGATTTTTCGAGGATGAAGAACTGTGGCATACTACTTGGGATAAACCTGGAAAGACAGGTATTCTTCATGCCTATCTCAAAGGAAAAAAAGCTCTTGAGATGGATGCTTTTGAGGGCGAAGCTCAACAGAAAAAATTACTCCAGCATTGGGAAAAGTTTTTGCCTGGGGTAAGTAATTACTCTGTCCAATCGCACTTTTATTCATGGACAAAAGATATCTGGTCAAAAGGAGGCTGGGCCTATCCAACAGATGAACAGGAAAAGAAACTATTTCCAGAATTAGGGAAGTCAGAAGGAAAGATTTATTTCGCTGGAGAACATACTTCCAAGACGAGAGGCTGGCTTCAAGGAGCATTAGAATCTGGACTTAAGGCTGCTAAAGAAATTAACTTTGCTGGCTCTACGGTTCCTTTGATGAAAAGGTGACACTTTATAAAAGCATCACTGAAATTGAAGAAGGCAGATCGCGCAGCGTGTCGTAGACAAGGCAGTCTCGATGATACAAGTTTTATCGAGACTGCCTTTCTTGATAAATTTTCATTCGTTGTGCTGAACTGCAAGTTCATAACCCACTAAACTCCAGTCATCAAACTCACGCCCTACACTTTCTCCTTTGCTGCTGGCACAATCCCAAACTTATTTAAACCTGTATCGATTTCTTTAAGTAGTTTAAAATCCTCCTCTGGCAAGGGATAGCTACTACTGCTGAACAAACCCGCACTGACAGCAGGCTGCTTTTCTAAAAAAGAGAAAGCTTGGCGAAACTGATGCGGCTCGGCTTCAATCGGTGAATCAAAGTGGCAGGGAATAATCCACTCGAAGTCCCAACTAGCAACTTTATCAGCCCAGTCGATGGTTTCTTTCGGTGCGCGGTTGAGAATCAGCGTCTGTAAAATTGGGGCGACAAACAAACGCCCATCACCTCGCAAAGCATCAAACGATCGCTGCCAATCTGGATGCCATTTAAAAGGATACAATCCAAAATAAGCTTTCTTTGAGCGTTCTGGTGCTTTCAAGGCATCTTGCAATACCTGACTCCATTGGCGGATATTTAGTGCATTTGGTTGAAAGTACAAAGCAAACAAAGAGATGCGCTGCCAACCCTTACGGCGATTTACTTGAATGTCTGCAACAATATCAGTAGCATCATCCTTGGCATGGAATAGTAAGGGATATGGATCTAAAAGTGCGATTGCAGGTGGATCTTCTGGGATAGAAAGTACAGAATCTGTTACTAAAAGAGTATGCGATCGCTTGTGGAAAAAAGCAACTTCTGCAAACCGACCAGGTCCAAGCTCGATGGGCCCCAGCATTGCATAATCAAACTCGTCAGCAAAAGGAGTTTTGCTACTATCTTCTGGGAGTACTTGAGTTCGTTTCGGAGGTAAGCCAAGCCAGCTAAGTGGGAGATTTAGCGGGAAACTCCACTGATGGGGAGCCACAAACACCTGTGCAGCCGGAAAGTATCTAGCAAAGGGGCCGACGAATACTTTATGTTCTATACCGGAGATAGTTGGCAGGATAATGTACTTAACATTACCGTGTTCCGCCACCAACTCATTCACAAGCCGGATACACTCTGGGGTTGGTGCAACAGGCGCATAGATGAGAAGACCCCCGGCTTCCAGCTTAACAACAGTCATACGAATCGGTACAACAACGTAGAAAATGCCCTGAATCTGGTCAAAATTCCAAATTGTGTTTTTTACCACTTCTTTGCGGATTGTCTGCCGCCTGCCATAAGGGTAGAGTGGCACAACAGGCCATAGTTTCCACGAGAAGTCTTTTGGATCTATCTGTTGTACATTGACTATGCGTTCATCATTAGCCACTCTGCAACCCCTCCAAATTCCCTGCTCAAATTGTTCTTATTTGCTATCCCTAAAGTTGGAGTTTAGCAAATTATTGAGATAATCAGATCAATTATTAATTCCTAATTGTAATTCGTAATATCTCCGGTGTAGTTCGTTAACAATAAAAATTATGAACAAATATAGAATTTTAAAACCGGAGCAAAGTTACACTTTTAGTCAATATTTTTTGTTACCTAACCCAACAATAGATGTAGTAGCTGAGTTTGAGTACAGCTACAATCGCACAGAGCTAGAATTACCAAGATACTTTGCTGATATTAGCTATTTAGAATTTTTGCAAAATTACTTACGGCGCAATATAAAGCTTTTTAACCCAACGGCTGAGATATCAATCAGAGAATTTATGATTGCTCCTATCCTTGCTGAAATCTGCGATCAGACAAAAGCTCAACTATATAGTGAGTATCCAATTAATGTGGATGAAAAACTCAAAGGTACTTTGGATTATTATTTACATAAATCTAACTCCCTATTAGTGATTGAAGCAAAACAATCAGATATTAGAAGAGGGTTTACACAGCTAGCAGTAGAATTAATAGCTCTGGATCAGTCTCTAGATGAACAATCATCAATTTTATTTGGCGCAGTTACTAATGGAGATGACTGGAAATTTGGTACACTCAATAGAAAACAAAAGCTAATTACAGAAGATATTAAGCTTTATCGTGTTCCTGAAGGTTTAGAAGATTTAGTACGAGTGCTAGTAGGCATCCTTTCATCTGAAGCTTGACGGAAATAGAAAAACAGCTTAAATACTTAATTAAAGGTGACGCTCTGACACAAAGAGTTTTTTTAATAAGTGATTAGCCAGATATGATATGACGAAACAGATTCATGATACAAGCAAGTAAATTTATTTATGGGTATTTTTAATTTTTAATTGGAGCGAAGCGACGTGACTCATTACATTTTAAAAGCTACTAAGGAAACCGTGCATTTGGGTGGTTTCTCTAATCTGTTAAAACCAGCACTCATTATTGATTCAGGTGATACTGTTGACGTGGAAACTTATACTGGTTACTACGTTTATGACAAAGCACCACCTGAATTTGTCACACCAGAATTTCTTGACATCTGCCAAAATCTTGTAGCAGAACGCAAAATTGCTGGGGGACCGCATTTACTCACAGGGCCGATTTATGTGCGCGATGCAGAACCAGGGGATGTTTTAGAAGTACAATTAGATGCGATCGCACCTCGTTTACCCATCGGTTTCAATGCCATTCGTACAGGTTGGGGAGCTTTACCACATCAGTTCCCTCAACCTGCGTTGAGATTCATTCCTCTAGATTTAGTAAACAATATCGCTGAATTTCCGGCAGGTACTGGCATAAAAATTCCCCTCAAACCGTTTTTTGGGATTCTTGGTGTCGCTACTCTAGAAACTTCTCGAACTTCTGTCCCGCCAGGTTCTTACGGTGGTAATATCGACAATCGAGAATTACAAGCTGGTTCTCGTTTATTTTTGCCGATTTTCGTACCAGGCGCATTATTTTCTATTGGTGATGGGCATTCCGCACAGGGAGACGGTGAAGTAAATGTCACCGCCATTGAAACTTCCATGAACGGTAGAATTACCCTCAAACTTCGCAAGGATTTACAACTAACAACACCAATTGCCGAAACTCCAACTCATATCATTACAATGGGGTTTGCTCCAACCTTAGATGAAGCCTTAGAACTGGCTTTAAAAAATATGATTGATTTTCTGGAACACTTTGCAAATTTATCGCCAGAAAATGCTTATGTATTGTGTAGTTTAGCTGTGAATTTTCATATCACTCAAGTTGTGAACAGTCCCCACAAAGGTGTGCATGGAATGCTACCTAAATCAATTTTGTCTAAAAATATCAAGTTATAATTTGTGAAAACTGACAGGCTCAGATTCGCGATTGATTTAAGAAGTCCGAAATCTTGTTGATCAGGAAGCTTGTAAATTTATAGGTGCTATATCTTTCCAAGACTCTGATTCATTAGCAGCGCACCAAAGATCATATTTTTGTTGTAGATTTAACCAAAGTTCAGGAGTAGTTTGCAAGGCGGTAGCCAAACGTTCTGTTAACGAACAGCTTTCAAGGTATCGTAAAGTAGCTTGTAGCGCTTAAACCCTACTTCATACAAAACATTTGCCTGCGGCTGTACCACAATACTATCTTGCGCGAAGATATTGAGTGCAGTTTCTAAGTTCGGGTATGCACCAACCCCTACCATTGCTAAAATAGCTGCTCCGTAAGCGGCTCCTTCTTCGGCTTTGGGAGCAATAAGTTCTGTTTGCAAAACATCTGCTAAAATTCGTAACCAAATATTAGAGCGTGCCCCTCCACCCGTTGCCAAAAGTTGATCCACAGGAGCGATCGCGCTAATAACTTCCAAGGCTGAACGCAAGCTGAATGCAACTCCTTCGATAACAGCACGAATTATATCTGCTGGCGTATGAGCTAATGACAAATTCACTAAAGCACCGCGAGTATCTGGATCGAGGTGAGGACTGCGTTCTCCTGAAAGGTGGGGTAGAAATAGAACACCACGCGCACCAGGCTGCGATCGCTCTGCCATATCCATCAGATCGGTGTAGGATATCTGCGGTGCAAATGTATCTCGATACCAACGCAGAGAACCACCTGCTGCTAGGGTCACTCCTAGCAGATGATAGCCACCATCTACATGACAGAACAAATGTACTCGACCTTCTGGATCGGGAATTGGGCGCTCGCACGGTGCAAAAATAACTCCTGATGTGCCAATACTCAAACTACCCCGGTTCAGGTTGCTTGATGAGATGCCCAAACCGATTGCTGCTGCGGCATTATCACCTCCACCTGCAACCACAGGTAATCCAACGGGTAATCCCACACGGGTGGCTATTTCTGATTTTAGCCGTCCGGCGATCGCAGTAGATTTGATGACTGGGGGAAACAACGCTGGATTGATATTGAGAGCATGGAGAATATCTGTATCCCATTGCCGATTCGCTAGATTCAGACACCCGACACCAGACGCATCAGATGGTTCTGTAACTGGTTCGCCGGTTAGCACATATCCCAGATAATCTTTTGGCAAAAGAATCTGCCACAACCGAGTGTATGCTTCTGGTTCTTCAGTCCGCAACCAGATGAGCTTCGGCAGTTGAAAGCCAGTAATTGCCGGATTTCCAGTGCGCTGAATTAATTCCTGACGGGGAATGGTGGCTTCAATCTCAGCAACAGCTTTACCCGTGCGCTGGTCGTTCCACAAAATTGCTGCTCTAATTGCTCTCCCCTCTACATCGAGAGGAACCATGCCATGCATTTGTCCAGACAAACCGAGGGCAATGGGCTGATGTCCGTTTAGTTGTTGAGTAACATCGAACAGAGCATCCAAACTTGCTTCGACCCAATCCGATGAATTTTGTTCCGTCCAACCAGGTTGTGGAGTTAACAAGGGATAGCTTCTGGTTGCCTGAGCGATAATTTGCCCTTGCAGGTCAACTGCGATCGCTCGTACTCCTCCTGTACCCAAGTCTAAGCCAACTACAATGTCAGTCAATTGCCCCTCCCAAGTTATACGCTCTATACTGCGATAAATCGCCAAAAATCTCAGTTAGATTAAGCGATCGCAGCAATTACAAACTCTGCATCAAAAGCATCGGTTGTCTGTGGCACTGCAACAATGCATAAATGCTTCTTTGATTTGTCGTTCGTTAACAGTTATGTAACTCTAAATTAAATTATCTCTATTGATTTTATTTTATGGTAAACAATCGGTTGTGACAAAATCTAGTTAATATTAATTAGCTTGGCTCAAATTATCTTGTTAGAATCCAAATGCTTTATTCTCGTCGTTTGCAACTGCAATTAAAATATTTCAATATTCTCATCGCAGCACTAACTTTTATTTTCTTTATCTGGTTAACTCCTGTCGTTGCTCAAGCATTAACCAAAGCTCCAGTTATCTTGGATGGGCAACAGCTTTTTCAGATCAGCGATTCTGGCCAGTATAGTGCTAAAGAACGGACAAATCTAATCAATTTACAACTAGAAAATGCGATTCAAACTTCTGAATCTGTTCAAGTTAAAATTGAAAAACGTAACCAGCTACCTACTATTTTGCTAAATGACCGCTATTTGTTAACAGTTACAGAACAAGATACTGTTCCAGGTAGCACAGTTGATGAGCAGGCAAGGATTTGGGGGCAGCAAATTGAAAAAGCGTTACAGCAAGCTCGCTTAGAGCGAACTAGAACCTATTTCCAACAAACAACTTTTGTAGCAGTAGCAATTTTACTCATAACTGCCGCATTCAGTTGGCTATTAGGATGGATTAAGCATCACTTTTTCCGAGTAGCATCACAACGCTTAACTACTCCTAACAATGAGATACCAAATTTGGAACTACTAAAATTATTGGAGTTATTTTTCAAATTAGTGTTGGCGAGTATGCGTATTGCACTTTGGATAAGTGCGATTCTTTATATCACTAATCTCTTTCCTTTCACTCGTCAATGGAGCTACCAAATTTCAAATATCCTGATCAGCAGTTTCACCTCACCTATTCTGACATTAGGCAAGAATCCTTACTCTCTTACTGAATTAATAATTTTAATTGGTTTGTTGTTTGGCTTAGTTATCTTTGCTGGAACTTTAACCAATTTTTTACGTTCTCGCATTCTATCTTTTACTGGAATCAATCGTGGCGCTCAAGAAGCGATAGTAATACTTTTCAAATATGGTCTAATTTTTATTGGCACACTAGTACTGCTACAAATTTGGGGGCTTGACATTAGCTCTTTGACAATCTTAGCAAGTGCTTTAAGTGTTGGAATTGGCTTTGGCTTACAGGATATTGCTAAGAATTTTGGCAGTGGTTTAATACTAGTATTTGAGCGTCCGATTCAGATTGGAGATTTTGTGGAAGTTGGGGAATATACAGGTACTGTCGAGCGAATAGGTGGCAGAAGTACCGAGATTCGGACTCTTGACCACGTTTCAATCATTGTACCCAACTCTCGCTTCTTGGAAAAAGAAGTAATCAACTGGAGCCATCGTAACCCGATTTCTCGCCTTCATCTCCCCGTTGGCGTTGCTTATAGTTCAGATCCCAAAGTCGTGCAAGCTGCTTTGTTAGAAGCAGCCTCTAAGCATCCCAATGTATTGCAGGCCCCTTCTCCTCTAGTACTGTTTAAAGAGTTTGGTAACAATACCTTAAATTTTGAGTTATTAGTATGGACTGCGGAACCTAATAAACAATTCTTGCTCAAAAGTGATTTATACTACAATATATACGAAATATTACAGCAAAGACAAATTGAAATTCCTTTCGCTCAGTTAGATTTACATATGCGTTCTGGCACGTTGGAATTTACGCCAGAAATGCAGTTAGCCTTAATGCAAATGTTTGAACGATTATCAAATCATCAAAAACGCATAGATCCAATCAATCCAAGTCAAAATCAAAAGTAAATTCGGAATCAGTATCCCCCTTGCTTGTCTACAATATTCCGTAAGGGTTGACCAGTTTGGTAACGTTTGAGATTGTCGATAAACAGTTGTGCTATACGCTCTCTCAGTCGTGGTGACAGGGCTGAACAATGGGGGTGATAAAGGAGTTCGGCAACGGCCACAAGGGACTTTCCGGTGGCAGAGGTTCTGTAGCCACTGTATCTAATCCAGCACCCGCAATCCATCCTTCATTTAGTGCGGTGAGCAATGCGGCCTCATCTACGATCGCACCACGAGCGATATTAATTAAGTAAGCAGACTGACGCATGGAGCGCAATGCAGTTTCATCGATCAAGCCTTTAGTTTCCGGGGTTAGCGGTGTGGCAATTACTACATAATCGGCTGCCGGGAGGAGCGATCGTCTGACCAATGTATTAGCTTTGGTTATTCAGCATCTCCATAGCTATTTTTAAGCTAGCTTTCATCCGATTAAATGCTTCCGCCAACCCGCCAATTTCATCATTAGAGCTTTCTTCAAAATCAGCGCTCATATCACCAATACTAACTTTTTGAGCTATTTTCTCTATTCTTCTGATGCGTTGAATCACATATTTTTTGATTAAGAAGTTAATTAAGAAAACTATGAGCGCAAAGATCGCAATTAAAAGTCCCATGATTAATATCCAAGTCCGTTTGGCATTGGTAAAAATATCTTCGGAAGGAACAGAGACTATTTGGGCAGAAACAATCTGATTGAGTTGCCAGCCAAAACCATTTTCCGAGCCATAGGTTACCAACTGACTCTTAGGAGCCTGATCTGGTGTAGTATGACATTGCAGACATTGCTGCTGTGTAATCTTGAGTGGTCGCGCAATGTAAAATACTTCGCCTTCTGCCAAGTTCCGAAAGCCAGTAATTTCTAGAGTATTGGGTTCGTTGCGAAAACGCTCTACAAGTTTAGTTTCAAAACTATCGGCTTTATCTGCTAAATTAGTTGGATTAAGTGTTGCATCTTTATGAAAAAAGTTTCTATATTCTGGCTTTTTACGAAAATTATCAAAAACCTCTTTAGAGGAAAAACTTGGTACTATTTCAGGCATGAACGTTGGGTTAGTATCTAGACTAGGTTCCAATAGGGGAACTATACGATTTTGTGTATAGTTTCTAACTGCATTCACCATTTGGATGAGAATCTGCGCTTGGGAAGCCACTTCATTTTGTGCCCTTCGCTGAAGTACACTGGATAAGGCAACGCCACTACCCAAAATACTGACTATGAAAACTAATATTAAAAGTAAGTTAAATTTAGCACCTATTTTTAGGTTTTTTAACGTAATGTTGTTTAACATAAGCTAACCAACGAAGGTGGTATCTGAGTTTGTCTAATATTTATTTATACCTGTTAGAAACCATGTCAGCGATATTTAAATAAATATTAATTCTTTGCTGCAATTTAAACTATTTAGGCAGTAGCCAAACTCATCTAAATTAGTCTTGAAAGTGAAGTTATTTCCTTAACCATAATTATTAATGATGTTTTTGCGATTTCCCCGTCGTTTATTTCTATTTAATCTGCTAGGTTTGACATTTGCCGCCTGCCAATCACAACGGCAGTTTGAGGGCGCATTAACTCTTGGCGTTATCAACTATGGTGGAAGCGACAAGATAATTAGCCAATATGCTAAATTTAATAGTTACTTGGGTGAAAAAACAAACTCATATATTCAGCTAGAGCCTGCTTTTAATGAAAACAAAGCGGTTGAGCGCCTTAAGGCTCGTGCTTGGTCATTGGTATTTGCTCCACCGGGTTTAGCAGCGATTGCGATCGCACGTCACCAATATGTTCCCCTGTTTCCTTTAATAGGTATTAGTAATCTGCGTTCAATCTTCGTTGTTCGCAATGATAATCCGATAACCGACTTGAAACAGCTACAAGGTAAAACAGTGGCTTTAGGTCAGTTAGGTTCAGCCACAGGATATTATTTTCCACTTTACAATCTTTTTGGTACAACACTGGCTGACATCCTCTTTGCACCCACGCCCAAAGCCGCGCTGGAATTAGTCGCTGAAGGAAAAGCGATCGCCTGTGCTGTCTCAGAGGCTGAATTGAGCCTCTACGGTTCCCAGTTGGGGTCAACCCAATTCCGCATCCTATTTAAAGACCCTCACTATGTACCATTAGGCGTAGTCTTGATTGGGCCTAATGTAGAACGTAACCGTCAAGAGTTCATCCGCAAAGTAATGAGCGATGCGCCTTCTAGTTTAGCTCAAGAAGTAGGGTATGTACCCAACGGACAAGTACCAGATTATAAATACATGATTTCTGTGGTTGATCGGGTCAGTTCCATTACTTCTGGACTGCAAAAAAAGCCTGTCCGTTTATTTTAGTTGACATCACAGATTGCTCAAAAAAACAATTTGAATCGTGCTAGTTGGTTTTGAATCGTTCCTGTGAGGATGTTATTTAGTTCTGCGGTGTCTTGGAATTGCAAAATTTGCTGTGTCGGTAAATCGAAGGGAAATTGCCCTTCAAAGCCTGGACGTTGCATATGCGCTAGTAAAATCTGTTCAGACCGCTTACTTTGGATGGCATAGCCAATCTCAATACAGACATTCGGGCTAGGAATTACTTGAGGAGTTTCTTTACCGTCAATACTAGCAATGGGTGTGGTGTCAGCGATGAATAACAAACTCCTACGGATTTTTCGCATGATCGTGCGGTTAATCCGTACAGTAGCACCGATGGGGCGAGAGGATTCTACTAATGTTAGAGGAAGGCGCGATCGCAAGTTTAAACTGTCCAAACTTTTTCGCAGTTCTTCTCTGAGAATATTAGTCGCTGCGGCATACTCAGTTTGATAGGATAAAAAAATCGTTGGTTCTAACTGAGCCAATAGCGCCTGCTTGGTGAAATAAATTTCATGACTAATTAAGTCAATGTTGGCGACGCAATAGCCACCACTACCTTCAATATAAAATTCAATATTTTCCCCTTCCAGATAGCGTCCAAACCAAGTTGATTTCTTAACCTCGTCGCTTTCTTCCAAAAAGTCTGCTCGTAATGCTGATCTCAGCAGGCTTTTTTTGCTTAAGCGAATGTCTGGCGGACGTTTTTCCAGTTCTGGAATCGGCTCGTAATCCTGTAGATACCACGCTCTGAGCGCAATAATTGACATAAGGCGCTATTTAAACTGTTTTTCACTATTCAACTTCGTATAATCTTACACTAAGAGGAGTCCCTATCTCAGACTTCTCTTTAAACACAACAACACCCAAACCTCTACTCCCTGAACTATCTCCTCTCCTTCTTTATCCTAACCAGGGATGTACTAACTTCCATAGCTTGTGTAAACAAGTTATGAAAACCAGTTACAGCGCCCCCTAATCTTCCATATTTGAGGAAATAGCAGTTTTCGCGTTGGGTGTTGCTGTGTTTTGACGAGACAGATGTAAGTTAAACAGCGTCTTTTACCTCTTACTACATTCCAGATGCAACTCTTATATCTGCCAGGGAAGCTTATTTATTAACTTCAATTATTAGATTATCACTTCTGGATAGGAAGGATTTTGTTTGCAACTAAACTTTACTGAGGAGCAGGGGGAGCAGGGGGAGAAGAAATTGGACAGTCCTATTGGACGCAGGAATTGAGTAATTTAATTTTTGGATGTCCCTTATTTTTTCATAAGAGTGATGCAAGAGCGCTAATTTACTCCTTCTAGACATAAGGCGAACCTTTTAGTAGGTTCACCTGCTTGAAACTTTGCTTAGATGTATGTGACAAAGCTAGAGGCTAGTCTTTATCTAGTCTCTCTTATCTTCAATAATTGCCTGTTCCTTGATGATAATGACTTCAGGCATTGGGCTGCTGGAGACACGGATATTGTTATCCTGAATTTCCTTCTTGGGAGATTCTGCCGTATTTTGAGCAGATAACTTAATATCATGGGCTGAACCTTTGACAGATTCAGTAACATTCTGAGCCGAATCCTTAATTTCTTTCTTGGCAGATTCTGCCGTATTTTGAGCAGATAACTTAATATCGTGGGCTGAACCTTTGACAGATTCAGTAACATTTTGAGCCGATGATTTCAATGATTCAGTCGCATTCTGAGCCGAGGACTTGAGGGATTCAGCAGCACTTTTTACAGAGGGTTCGACTGCCTTCGCTGTTCCTTTGACAGTTGAGCGAACATCTTTAGTAGCAGCTTCAATTTCCTTAGCCACAACTTTGGCAGAAGGCTTAATTTCATCGGCAGCGCTTTTAATAGAGTTAGCAGCGTTTTCTACAGAAGGCTGAACACCTTCAATTGTATGCTGAACTGACTCTTTTACCCCTCTAATCGTAGGTTTGACTTCTTCGGATACATTCTTAACTGCATCTACTACAGAAGGTTTAGCCTCTTTAACCGTCTGATTAACTGATTCGGCTATACCTTTAATAGAAGGCTTAGACTCTTCAACTGTTTGCTTGACGGCTTCTGCTGTCCCTTTGATAGATGGCTTAACTTCTTCAATCGTTTCCTTGGCTGCTGTGCCTATGTCTTCTATAGAATGCTTAACACCCTCTGCTACAGAGTTAGCTGCATCTCCTAAATTATCTACAGCCCGGTTAACCGTATCAGCAGTTCCCTTACCAATTATGGCACCAGCAACTGAACCTGCGACAGCACCGATAATGCCTCCAGTGCGAGCGCCTAGTACGCCACCAATTGCAGCTCCAGCTACCCTAGCACTAATGCCTGAATCTGATGAAGAGTCTGAGATTTTTTCTGGTTGGGATTCAAAATTTTCTTCAGCTTGATTTAAAGACAATTTTTATCACTCTCACTTTTAACAATCTTTTCCTCATGGACGAGAGGATTGGCATCAGTTTGATTCAAAGGTAGCTTGTTGTCATTCATAATACTTTATCCGTTAAATTAGCTTCATTATTAAGCTAACTATTAATCTTAATAATTATCACTAGCGCAAGGAGTATATATCTACTCATTAATGTTGAACCTAAGTCTAGTTTCAAGATATGAGGTTCCAACTAGCTTGTAGTTGTGCTAGTAAAATATCAAATAAATATATTTCAACGGAATTCTTGAAAGCCCTACTGAGCAAAGGTTACAATATCTATTTCTTAAGAGAAAGTTATTATCATGTCACATAGTTGGGAAGCGAACAGTACAGGATGATATTATGCCAAACAACAGATGATCGTTCACTGTTTAATCTGAAAAATTCTCAAGCGATCGCTCTGGTACAACACAGCAGAAATAAAGCAACCATTATTATGGGGGAATAAGAAAGGTAAATAAAAAGCTTTAATACCTTTCCCCTACCCCCTGCAAGAACTGCCTATAAAAAGTCAATCTTTTGCCTTTAGTTAATTTTGGCTGGAGGCTTCACGGGAATTTCAATCCAGAACTCTGTACCTTTGCCAGGTTCTGAAATGCACTCCATTATTCCAGCATGTTTTTCGACAATGATTTGATAGCTGATTGCCAGTCCCAGTCCTGTACCCTTGCCTACAGGTTTGGTAGTGTAAAACGGGTCAAAAATCCGCTTTTTCACCTCTTCAGTCATTCCGGGCCCATTGTCACAAATACGAATCAACAAACGAGAGTTGTCTGCTGAGATTTTAGTGGAAATGTGGATAGTGGGCATTAGGCATGGGTTATCTCCCTTGTCCCCTTGTTTTCTCGTCTCCCTTGTCCCTATTCCCCACTCGCCACTCCCCATTGCCAGGGCATCTATGGCATTGCTGAGAATATTCATGAATACCTGATTCATTTGACCGGCATAGCATTCTACCCTTGGTATGTCGCCATAATCTTTGATTACCTGAATGCCTGGAAATTCAGAATTTGCTTTCAGCCGATGTTGCAAAATTAATAAAGTGTTCTCAATACCTTCATGCAGGTCAACACGCTTGTTTTCAGCCTCATCCAAGCGAGAAAAATTGCGTAACGACAGCACTATTGAACGGATGCGATCGGTTCCTACTTGCATTGAGGCCATAATTTTTGGGAGGTCTTCTAGCAAAAATTCAAAATCGATCGCTTTGATTGCGGCGCTAATTTCACTATGAGGGTAAGGATAGTGGAACTGGTAGAGGCGTAAAATTTCTAGCAGTTGTTCGGTGTAGTCAGTGGCGTGACAGAGGTTACCGTAGATGAAGTTAACGGGGTTGTTGATTTCGTGGGCGACACCCGCCACCAACTGTCCTAAACCGGACATTTTTTCGGTGTGAATCAATCTTGCCTGTGTTTCTTGGAGTTCATGTAGGGTATGCTCTAACTGTGCAGCTTGAGTTCTGGCTTCAGTTTCGGCATCACAAGTTTGTTCGTAGAGTTGCGCTTGTTGAATAGCGATCGCAGCCTGATCTCCTAGCTGTTGCAATAAATCAATTTCTGCATCCTGCCAATCTCTAGGAGCCTCACACTCATGGGCTATTAATAAGCCCCATAGTTCTATACCTATATTAATCGGAACTATTAAGTCTGCTCTTGCACCCGCAGTTCTAGGTTAGCATTCAGGGATTGTACCTGTTTATACATTTGCTGCTGCTGAATTGCCATTGAGAAATGGTCAAACAAAGCTTGCGCTAATGAGATGTCTTCCGGCTTCCACTCAGGCGCTTGCACCTTTTTTTGCTCTCGCCAAACCTCAAAGGAAAGCTGGGGTAACAGTTGTCGCCGATTTTTTTCACATCGTCCCGCCCACAAGATTTCCGTTTCAAATTCAGAGCGAAAAATGCTTAATACACCAATAAATGTTTCTCGGTAATGTAGGGGAATTACCATCAGTCCGCGAATTTGAGTAGAACGGAATGCTAAAGCCAAAACTCGCAAACGTGGTTCTTTATAGAGGTCAGCTATTGCCCAAATATTGCCTTCTTTACACTCAGCCATCCAGTTTTGCCAGATGGGATGCTGTTCGATAATACTGTTATCTAACTCGTAGGCAAGTGTCGGTTGGTTGCCCCAAGTGTATAGTTCCCCACTCTGTTCAATATAAAGCCTGCCACCTACTCCATCGAAGGCAGTAATAACTTCTTCTAGCGCCCCCTGCAATTGGATTGTCGGCAGTTTATGCAATAGTGTGGTAACTCGGTTAATAGTAGCTTCTCGCTCTTGCTTGGCGCGGGCTACGGTGAGTAGATTACTTTGAGCGATCGCGATCGCAACCTGGTCAGCTACTTGCTGTAATACTTTTAGTTCCCGCTTCAAAATCTTTCGCGGTTCACTTTGGTGAGATACCAACAATCCCCACAATTTAGGCTTTGCCAATTGTTCTTGTGGATCGCAATCTAAAATTGGCACTACCAACGAAGACTGCACACCCATTGCTTTTAAGTATTGAATATGGCACGGGTTTACCTGCCGATAGTAAATGTTAGTTTGTAAACGTTTGCCAGTTTCTTTGGATTGTAGAGGCGATAGCCCGATCTTCCCGTTTGCTACATCAACAATCGAACGTTGCTGTGCTAAGAGAAACATCTCCCTGGCTTCTTGTGGAATATCATGAACAGGGAAGCGTAACCCTAATAAGGATGGCAGACGCTGGTCATGGATAGATTCAGCAATTACTTCACCACTACCATCAGCATCAAAACGATACACCTTTACCCGATCTGCACCCAAAAATAAACGTACTTGGCTAACGGTAGTCGTTAATATTTCTTGGAGGTCGAGCGATCGCCTGATCTGTTTTATCATCCGGTGCAGTAAACTTTCTTGGTCTAAGCTTTGCTGCAACCCTTTTGGTTCATCGGTAAATGCCATTGTCTACATACACCATGACTGAAGTATAATTTTTTTTTATAATTGTCACTAATCAGAGTTTTCAACTTCCAATGCCTTGATTTTTATTCCATTTCCAGAGATTCCTGCTACAAATGCTTTGCTAGAGGCATGCATCTGTTGCAAATATTTTTGGAACTGGATCAGAGCATATTTGAAAAGGATCAGATATTCTGCTTGATCCCCATAGCCCTTTTAAAGTTGATTTAAGGAGATATCAGACCCCTTGGTATATCATTAAAGATTTTCCAAACATCCTTTCAAATTTTAAGTTAAGAAAATTTTAATCATTGACACCTATTAATTTTATATTTTTAATCAGTAAAATTACTTATAAGATAAGTCTTAATAATTGCTTTAAATTAAAAATATTTTTTCCATTTTTTGCCCATTAATCCAATTAATTAAGATTTTTTCAAAAAAATAACTAAATTACTGGCAACTTTTTTAAATATTTTTGCCTGGGGAATTTTACTATTCCCCATCTAATTACTGAATTTATGTTGAATGTAACTATTTTGATGAAATTATTCGTAAATTACTGTTAAAGATAGTAATTTACGAATTTCTTCACGAACACTCATGAGAGTTTTACCGAGATGGTTTTGGCCGGCTTTATTAGCACCACAGCCCCAAAAAGAATCGGTTGGGGAATTTTCAACCAAAATCTCATCGCCTGTCCTTAGGAGAACTTCTCTAATATCAGTATGAGTGAGAAACTTTTTGAGTACAGCTTCTCGCATAATTTGAGTTTTGACTAAATTCCAGTCTCGACGGAGTTGGCGAGTGCTACATCTTCCCAAAGCGGCAGCTTCTTCTGGGGTAGCGGCGGCATGGATGAGGGGTATAATTGCCGCATCTGTGCTGCCTACAAACTTTTGCGCTTGATAATAATGCTCAACTGTTGGCCAGTAAGTACCCTGGATGTGGATTCCGTGGGGAGAAAAGTTAGAAAAACAGCCATAAGGCTGCCAAACCTTATAAAAGTAAATGGTCATTTGAAAATTGCTCTTTTATATATCAATTTCAGGGTAGCTGAAAGATCGCACTCGCAACCCCAAATCGAGCTTATCAAACAAATTTTCTCTCGGTTTATATCACTAGGGATTCTTCCCAACGACTTATAAAGATTCTCACTTCGCTGCAATACAGCCTAAACCTCACCCCCAACTCTTCTCCTTAGCAAGCCTACGGTGTACACACAAGTCATCGAATTACCCCAAAACCTCACCCTGTCCTATCGGATATCCTTAGTAAGGAGAGGGACCGGTTTTGCTCAGGACTTACGCAACTGGCACAAGCAATTGTTTGGTGTAACCGCGCCGCACACCAAACAATTATGCGATAAACATGGGAACAGTCGGACGTTTGAGTTGTTGAACTAAATAATTTGATAGATGGTTTAACCAATGTTATAAGCTAAATCTTTCTTGGAATACTAATGTACTACTAGATAGCGATCGCCCTGTACCAATTGCGTCAGTTATGCTAATCAAAATTTAGCGATCGCCTGTGCCAGTTGCCTAAGTCCTGGTTAACAATGATTTGCCTCCCCCCGGTAAGCCAGATACTAATCCACTGATATAGCGGGGTAAGTAGCCAACAACACAATCAACAAGCCCTAATCGATAGCCGAGAAAAATGGATGGGTGTTGTGGGCAATGGTTTCACATCTATCGGAGGGTTACTAAGAAGTCAACACGTCGCAACAAGGGCCAAGTTAATTTTGAGTCTAAACCAGAATCGGTAAAGTAATCACAAATTCTGCTCCAACGCCTGGGGTAGAATTCACATCCAAAGTTCCGCCATGTTTTTCTACAAGAATAGATTGAGTGATCGCTAATCCTAATCCTGTTCCTTTACCAACACCTTTCGTAGTAAACAAGTGGTCAAATACTTTTTGTTTGACTGATTCACTCATACCTTGACCATTGTCAGCAATCTTTACCTCAACCTGTTTCTCTTTCAATGAGGTGGTAATTGTAATCAAATTAGGATTGGCTTTAATCTCCTCAAAACTCCGACCTATATTTGATTCATCCAAGGCATCAATAGCATTCGCTAAAATGTTCATAAATACTTGATTTAATTGTCCTGGAAAGCATTCAATTTGGGGCAAGTTACTGTACTCCGTCACTATTTCAATTGCCGGACGTCTGTCATTGGCTTTGAGACGATGTTTTAAAATTAGAATTGTACTATCAACGCCTTCATGAATATTAAAGGGTACTTTGTAATCTCTATCGGCACGGGAGAAAGTGCGAAGACTGGTACTGATATTTTTGAGCCTGTCACGCGCCATAGTCATCGAATCAATCATCTTGGGGAAATCTTCCAAGCTATATTCCAAGTCGATTTCTTCGCCATGGGTAAGAATTTCATCTCCTGGAGTTGGAAACTTTTGTTCATATAGTTTCAAGTGTTCGATAACCTCAGTAAAGGTTGGTTTAGCTTGTTTGAGACTGGCAGCAATAAAACCGAGAGGATTATTCATTTCATGAGCTACCCCAGCAACTAAGTTCCCCAATGCAGACATCTTTTCACTTTGCACGATTTGTAATTGAGCTTGTTGCAAATCTTGTAAAGCTTGCCCGGCTTGTTGATAAAGCCGCGCATTTTCTAAAGCAATTGCTGCTTGGGAGGACAGTAGATTAATCACTTGTAAACGGTTACTAGTAAATACCCCTTAATTCAGTTGATTTTCTAGGTAAAGAATTCCCAACAAATGACCTTGGTTAATAATAGGTGTACATAATACACTCTGAGGCTGATGTTGGAGCATATATTCACCAATTACACCAGGAATATTTGTTTTGCAGTTGTCTATAATGACGGTTTCTCGAGTATTCTTAACGTAATTGATCAGTTTTCTAGGGATATCTTGACAAGTATCTAGTAGTTGTGATTCAAGAATGGTTTTGACATCAGTCTGGGAATTTGACTGTTGGTCGATAAAGGTAATTGCCCGCACTTGCCAAGTGTCTTTTTGAGGAAGAATTAATACAGATGTTTTTGCACCAGAATTTTCTAGGATAATGCGGGTGAGACTGCTGATGAGTGCGTCTAATTCTATACAACCGGAAATGGTTTGAGCAGCTTTGAGAATGCAGGTCAAATCTAGAGCATCAGAAATATTAGTACTGCTGGTGGTGTAAGTAGATGTACGGGCGATGCTGGCTATGGTTTCTAAGGGATTGAAGTTGAATTCTTGCTGTTGCAAAATGGGCTTGAGTAATTTGGGATAGCGTTTTTCCAAGTCATCAGTTTTGGCTTTGGCTCCCCAACGGGCATAGCAGTAATATGCTTGTTGCAGATATCCTTCTGCGGCTTTTTCTTTACCCCATTCTAGGTAAAATTTGGCAGCAAGTTCGTTAGCGATCGCTGCTTCCTGAATATAGTCATTGGCGATCGCTTCTTGGATAGCGATTTCATAATAATCTGCGGCTTGTAGGCGGTCGCCAGTTACACGAGCTTGTTCAGCCAAAATTAAATTATACTTATGCTGATAATTGACTGGTGCATGAGCCGCCCATTCTTGCATTTTTGACTGGTTTTCGGCTACTTTCTGGAGATAAAGCTGTTGCTGTGCTTCATTTACCTGAGAACAAAGAGCTAACAAATTTAGAGATTGATAGAATCGGTTTAGCTATATAAACCGGGGCAAACAAACCCGATAAAATGCGGAGCGCAACTAATTTTTGGGGATCAGTTATTTCTGGCAAATCTGCCAACGCTGGAATTGACTGATGAACCAATACTTGTTGCAACTGGTCATGTTCATCAAAAATCATTTGAGTGTTACCGTCTTCAGGTAACGTCAAATCTAGTAATTGAAGTGCTTCTCTACCTGTGGCTATTGCTTCAATAAATTTATTTTGCGCTGTATAAGATTGGATTTGAATCTCATAGGTACGAACTTTTTCTAATGGAGATTTAGCGTTTTTAAGAATAATCTCTACTAATGATTTTGATGACTCAAAGTTTGTATTGAGATATTCTGCCTCAGCCGCAGACTCGTAAACAGCAAGGGTTAACTGGCATTAAAAATCTGAGATGCGATCGCAGTTTGCGAACGCAAAAGCATCAATTGTAATAATGCATCCGGCGATGTCTAATAATTCTAGTAACGCAGGAATAGCAGTGATTTCGTTCGATTTGTCGGCCACTTTCACCTGCCCCAAAACAAGACGGTGCTGACTCGACCATGCGCTAACCATATGTAAAGCTGTTTTTCCAATGTTAATGCATTGGCATTCGCTATACTTAAAGCCTTTGATTTGAGAGCAGGTGGATTCTTAGAAGAGTTGAAACCCGATGCCATAGTACTGAACCTGATCTAAAATAGACGCTTTACTTATTAGCGTACTACTTAACATATTTAATACTCAAATTTGATTCTATTCCCATCTCTCGGTTAAATATTCTGTATATTTAGATACGATTTTATATGCGCTTACCCTGTCAGATTTAATCGGGATAGATGTTCTCGTTCGGCAGGTTCCTCTAATAAATCCAGTCCGTAATTGAATTGGTTAACGATCGCAAAAATTCCTGACCCTTGCTGGTCTGGAGGTGTATTCTGCAACAACAATCGCCCAATTTGCAGGTGTGTTGACTGTTTTTGTGCTTCTGGAATGAGTGAATAGGCAGCTTGCTGAACGCGATCATGCAAAAATTTATACACAAACATCTCAGAATGTTTTTGAGTAGTTGCTTGATTTTCTGAACCAACAAAAAACTTATAAACCTCATTTTGCGGCAAAATCAACCCTTCTTGCAAAGCCTTCCACAAACAATCTGCGGTTTCTAACTCCGATTGTTTGGAAACAATCGCTAATGTTTTTAAATCGAACTGATTCCCAATACAAGCAGCTAGCTTCAATTGCTGTTGAGTTGATTCTGGTAATCTTCGTAATTGAAAAAGCATAAAATCAACAACATCGTCTGCTAGAGTTTGCTGATTTATTTGGGAAATATCACATTGCCAACATCCCTCTACAAAATTGAATTGAATTAGTTTATCTTGATGTAATGCTTTGAGAAGCTGAGTTGCAAAAAATGGATTCCCTTGAGCTTTACGATAAATCAATTGTGAAAGAGATAAAGCCACATTTTCTGTACAATTTAACGTATCAGCTACAAGTTGATTCAATTGTAATATGCACCAATTCCATTGGGTCATTTGATTGAAAAGGTAATTCTCCTGTGAGTAACTCGTAGAAAGTTACCCCAACTGAATAGAAATCAGTCCGGTAGTCAATCCCCCGATTCATTCTCCCTGTTTGTTCTGGGGAAATATAAGCTAGTGTCCCTTCTAAAACATTGGGGCTAATTAGGGTTTGCGTTTCCCTTGGTAATAGCGATGCAATACTAAAGTCAATTAATTTAACTTGTTTTGTTTTAGGATTAATTAAAATATTGCTCGGTTTGATGTCTTTATGAATGATGTGTTGACTATAGAGTATCTCTAAGGTATTACACAACGCGATCGCTATTTGTAAAAACTCTTGTAAAAGCCTGATATCTCGTGTATCGTTACGAGCAAAATAATCTTTGAGAGAAATGCCGCCAAAATCTTCCATCACCAACGCATAGCCATTTTGATACGCCTCCAGGCTGTAGGTTTGGATGATCGGCGATGAGTTTAGATTTTTGGCAATCGTGTACTGATTACGAAACTGCACCAGTTCATTGAAGGAGGGATATGGATTTTTCAGCAGTTTGATCACTACAGGTAATGAGTCACTTTCTCGATACCCTCGATAAACTATAGTTCTTGAACCATTATAAATTTCTTCGATGACCTGATATCCATAAATACTAATATGAGTGTTGAACATACTGCTAAATTCGAGTTATTTCTAAACTTATTATTCCCAAATTAGCAACGGCAATTTATTGTTAATCACTAAATATTATGAGCTAGGTTTAGATTTAGAATTTCTAGGTTCTTGATAAAACTCGGTGACAACCAAATTTATCGAGACGTTGTTTCTAAAATCCAGTAGTGGGGACAAAATTTTAAGTTATCAAATGCAGATATAGAATACCCCATACAAAAGCGTTGAGGTACTCAGTAGGAAGCTGCAAAGCGTAAGCTAGTAACAAAAATGCGCTAAGGACTAGGAAAAGGGAAAGGTTTTGAATCGCTTTCCTTTTTCCACTTTAACCTTTAAAGAGCCAAGCTCATCAGAGTGAACTACTACTACCTGCTGGGATTTTTAGTTAAGTTTCGTAGTCTAACTAGAGGCAATTAGCTGCTCAAATTGGAGAGACTATTTTATTATTGATGGGCAGCAGGGGGAGTTTGTTACTCCGCCGACTGTCATTGGGGAGGGTTATGTTTGAACCAGCCCTCAATCACGTTTTTCTGGAATTACTGCATAAGCATCAATTTCAAATAACATACCGTCAAGTGCAAGCCTTGGAACGGGAATAAGAGTATTTGCTGGTGGTTTATACCCCCAAAAATTTCTAATTTCACGTCCTAACGGGAGCAATTTATTTTGGTTGTAATCCACTATAAGAATAGTAGTTTTTGCTACATCTTGTGGTTGTGCACCAACGGCTGCTAAGGCAAAACGGAGGTTTTTAAAAGCTTGTATTAATTGCTGTTCAAAGTCATCGGAGACAAGATTCCCTTGTAAATCCGACCCAAATTGACCAGAAATATAGACAGTTCTCGCCCTTGATGGTGCAACAGCTATATGACTATAGCCATTTTGGGTTGCATCATATAACGTTGGTGGGTTTACTAATTTCAACTCTTTGTTGTCTTTAGCGCTCACTTCCTTTTGTGTTCCCACCATCAAGGCGGTAGTTACTCCGGTACCTCCAAGCCACAAAAGTGCATTTCGTCGTGAGAAGTTTGTCACTAGTGAGTTTACAGCACTGGTAATACGTCTAGTCATTAAAGCTCCTTAAATATGAGTTCTCTATTTTTGCTAATACTTACTTTTATTATCTATTGACTTGAGTAAAAAAGCACTAACAAATAAAATTATTTAAGTGTGGTCACGCAATTGCAACACCTTAATTCGGGTTAGTTGGTTTAGGGAACTCCAAAAAATAAATTATCCATTTCTGGACTTCACTACGACTTTCCCTCCCCTTGCTCCCTGCCCCCTGCCTCTATAGCGTACCCCTTTGGGGAAGCAAGCTACGCGTAGCGTCCCGCAGGGATGGTATATTTTTTATTTGGAAATCCCTTAAAGGGAATAGGTAAGGCTTAAATCTTGGCGATTTTAAGAAGTCAAGCCAAGTAACATCGTTGTAGCTGCTGGTTCTGGAACTCTTTGAGGAGTCCGTATAGAGAAATTTAGTACAGCTATACCCCTAGAGGTTAAGGGTCCATCAGTTGAACCTGGAGTCAGCCTGTCTTCTTGGGTAAAAGTTATTAAGCCTGTAGCATTCTCGAATATACCAGTTCCATCAGTAACATTTATGATGCCACCACCGACAATAGTTTGTTGAACCAGATCGATGACAGCGCTATCGCTTGCTCTTCCAAATAACTCATTAGAACCACCAAAATAGCGATCGCCACGAAGGTTGCCTTCTATGCCAAATACAGATGGATCTGCATCAAATGTGCTGAATATTTGGGTTCCGCGTTCCTCAAAACGCCCATAAGTTCTGCTGTCAAAGTTAGTTAATCCGAAAGGGGCATCACCAATACTTTCACCTAAAACGGCTACATCTAGAATGTTTTTTTCCTCATTAAAAACTGGACCAAAGATAGCTAGTGCGTCGTAAGTAATACTAAAGTTATAAATATTTTCCGTACTCTGTGCGGTTACTTCTTGTACATTCGCTCCAAAACTAAATAAAGTTAAGGCTACGGGAATGAACCATGTGACTTTTTGACAGGGCATGATAGTCCTTTGTTTTTTAAGTTAAAACACAATTAGTGTCTCACTCAAAATAATACTAGAACTTACGCGCTAAACACCTCCGGTAATGACAGATCAAGCCGCCTGTTCGCAGTTGACCATCCACGGAATACCGAATTGATCGACCAACATACCAAAGCGGACAGACCAGAAAGTTGATTCGAGCGGCATCTTCACTTTTCCGTTTTCTGCCAGGGCATGAAACACACGTTCTGCCTCCGCTGGTTCGTCAACGCTGATTTCCACATAGAGGCCCTGGGGTGTTTCAAAATAGCCAAGCGGGCTATCAGACCCCATTAAGAGGCGATCGCCAAAAGCGAGGCAGACGTGCATGATTTTGTCATGCCATCCAGCAGGCACATGTTTCTGCTGAAGGTGCATCAGAGTGAGTGAGCATCATGACAATTTTGCCGCCTAGACATTGCTCATAAAACTTGAATGCTGCTTTACAGTTGCCGTTGAACATGAGATAAGGATTAATTTTCATCGGGCGCTCCTAACTTTTTCTTAGGGAACTCCAAAAAATAAATTATCCAATTTCTAAAAGCCACGCTTTTTCGAGGCTTGAGGACTTCCCGTGAAAAGTCAGATCAATGACAGATTATCTTCTTCTGCGTCTGCTATCTAATAAATTAACCGCAGCACCAGCAGCAGCACCACGCTAATCCTTGTATTTCTGATTTTAGACAATAGCCATATTATCTAAAATAAGGATATTTGGATAATTGCACATACTAATAACGTAATTTTAGCCCAAAGCTTGTTGTATTTACTGAGTGGACAATAAATAAACTGACACATTAACTAAAAAACAGTAAACCAAAAAGTTTTCCTCAAAGAGCGATCGCTTTGACCGGAAAGTTGCGAAGGTTTTGGAAAATCTTTCTAAACCCATTAATCGCTTGAAAGTTAGCGTACCTGAAGCTTCAGGGGGATGGCTTTTAGGTATGAGTGCAATCGCCCACATCACGCTTGTGAAGCGTCGGCGTTAATTAATTACTCACCGTTCTCGATTACGCAACGGAAGTATCTCAGTGGATAAAAATTAGGATATAGAATCCCTGGTAGCAGGAGATTAGGTAGTTTGGGAGGGTAAATTTTCAGGTGCAGAGCTACCAAGAACTACAGAAGAAAAATAAATTACTTACGTTCAACTGGCAACCAGCAGTTAAGTAGACGGCATCCGCGACTTTGAGCTTCTTCCTTGGCAGGGCACAAAATATGGTTGCTGGTGATGGGGTGCTGAGTAAGGAAATCTGAGAATAGAAGAAGTAAGCGATCGCTAAACCCTTGCCCAGATAGAATTTTAACTGTAGAGCTTTGTTTGAAGGTTTCTATTAGCTTGCGATCGCTAATCTTCCCACTAAATCTAGGTTTCATCATTTAGCCCCAATTTTTATTTCCCCAGAGTGACAAAAGCGTCCGAGGAAAGCGATTGCCTGCGGCACGCTTCGCGGTCGCATTCCCAATGGATGTAAAGAAACATTTCTGTTTCTTAGAAGAGGGAACATACTGCTTTGGCTCACAGAACAAAGAATATCACTAACACCACCCTGGAAGATGCTTTGGCACAAGACCAAATGCGCCGTCAGCAAGAGCAATCCATTAGGGTTCCATCCCATGAGTATCAACATCTACTTAAGATTGTCGATTTTTCTGCCTCAAGCCTGTTTTTTTAACTCAGCGTTCCTGGGTCGTTTTTGCTGCTTAGTCTAAACTCCAGTCAAAAAAGCGAAAACCAAAAAGCCATTACCAAAATTAGATGTCTGCAAAAATTTTGATAACACAGATTTTAAACCAACACTTCTAGATGAGCTTTTCTGAAAAGCTCTTTGCTCCAGAGCAAAGAATGTGTGAATTATAGTTGCACGTATTTTGGTAAATAAGGAATATGGATTAGATAAAGTGCAAAACTAGTGACAAGGTATAGTAGATACATAACCAAGCTTGAGGCTTATCCCTCGGATGTTTGATGGAGTGAAGTTTGAAGTATCTTAATTATATCTTTCTTCCTTCTGCTTTCTACCCTCTGCCTTCTGCCCTAAAGTGCGTAACCTTTCATCATCAACAAAAGTTGCCAAGAACCGATAGTCTTCCCATATCAAGAGCGATCACAAAAGATTGAAATTTTTTCCTTCCCGAATCCAACATTTATTAACGCTTTTTTAAACGCTTTTCTTTGCCCAATAAAAAAACTAGATAAAAAGACTTCTTAAAAAATGGAATAGAAAGCCTAATATTCACAGTATGGCGCTTGCCAACGCGATTTCCAAATACATTTTTTAGTTCTGCTAATTGGGCATGGGTAAAGCTAGCTGCTATTTTAGGACTAATGGAGGCAAAAAAATGTTGTATAAAAGGATCAGTTGTGGTATAGTTTTTGGTTAAATGCTTTTTAAACATCTTAATTTTTTGTTAAGAATAAAGTTTAAAAATTCGGACTGTGTTCATAATACCAACACTTTCCATCATGCCAGACTCTATGAGTGTGTTCGCATTCAAACCTATCACCAATCCAAGGAATTAAAGTAGGAGAAGAGGAGGTATATCTGGTAGTAATTAAAGATAATACAAAAGGAAATAGAATGTAACTGCAAGCTAATAAAATAATTATAAATCCTATGAGGAACAAAGCATTGCCAACAGTCCAAAAAGGATACAAACCTTTGCTAGAGCGTAAACGCTCTTGAGAGCGACGTTCTGAACCTGCTAGCAACACTAGATAAAACCTTAATCCAGGAATTGGTACTGAAACTTTTATGTCTAAAGGATGACGTGCCCAACCATGAGAGCCAAAACTTCTTATTACAGCTTCTAACTGCTCATCAGTGAAAGTATTTGCTATTTTCGGGTTAATCTGAACGAAAAGCTTCTCAAAATCAGGATCAGGATTAGTGTGCTGAAGATTTTTCATTACTTTGCTACTCTCGTTTGTACTGACTCCATACCCTAGCCTTTAATACTAATGTTGTACGGGCGCAGTCACAGCCTTATCTGTGTTCAAAACTGTAAAATATGACTATTTTTTAGGATTAGCGAAATCTCCCTCCGTCACCTCGATAGGATATAGAATCGCTGGCAGCAGGAGATTCGGTAATTTGGGAGAGTACATTTTCAGATGCAGAGCTACCAAGAACTACAAAAGATAAATTACTTACTTTCTGTTGGCAACCAGCAGTTAAGCAAGTACAAATCAAGCTTGTAATCAAACAATAGAGAAGAGAACGCATACTCAGTACTAACTTCAAAATGTACTGAATAATTCTACAAGCGTTTAGTCACTAGTCCGGAAAATTTGCTAGAAAGCTTGTGTCTTTATTGACTTGCAAATTATTTGAACGCTGTTGTTACTATTGTATTTGACTCAAAATTACTCTTGATCACAACGAAGGTTAAGAACCAAGGAAAAAATCTTACCTTTCGCGTTTGATTATTTTTCAAGTCCCAAAGCTCCCGTCTGCGATGGGCTACGCCTATACCTTTCGCAACAAGTAAGAGTTAATGACATCATTTTAAAGTTTATTGAGAATAGAGTTTGCTTATTGACATGATGGCGGTCGCCCTGATAAGGAAAATAAGTCGCGATTGCTTTGTCTAAGAAATCTAGGGAGATGAGTCGGAGCGATCGCTCCAACGATCTAGTTTATGGAGTGAAGTTAAAGATAAACTCAAAGAAAGTGGTTTATCACTTTCTGGCGGACAACAACAGCGTTTGTGTATTGCCAGAGCGATCGCTCTCAAATCAGAAGTAGCCTTGATGGATGAACCTTGTTCTTCCCTTGATCGTATCTCTACTGAGCGAGTTGAAAAACTGATTCAGGAACTAAAAGAAGAATACGCAATTATTATCGTCACCCACAATATGCAACAAGCGTCACGGGTGTCAGATTTTACTTATTTTTTAAATGCAGAAGGTTAAATTTAGGTTCACTTTTGTTTCCTTAAACACCTCAATTGTTTTATAAATTTTCTTCCTTTTTATCTTTGCCTTTCCTAGGTAATTTAAGTCAAATTTCGCCTACTGCAAACCTTGCTCTTTCAAAATCAACCAGTTCTGCACCAAAAGAAACTGCTAATCAACGACTATCTTTGATGAGGAAATTTGATATTGATGAAAATAAATTATCTCAAATTATTCAACCTGTCTTACTAATTGCTAGTAAAGATGACCGACTTTTGCCTTCAGAAGCAGAGGCAAAACATTTAAATAATACTTTTCCTAATTCTCAGACAATAACTTTACCTCATAGCGGTCATGCCTGGTTAGTTGAAAGAGATATTAATATCTATGAGATTTTATTATCCGCTAATTTTAGCGTTGCCTAATATAGTATTTCAAGTGATATATAGCAATCCGAATTAAAACGTGAGAAAATACGGAGATTAAAAGTACGTATTTATAGGCTATTCAGCGATTTTGTTTCTCACAAATAATTTAGGATTGCTATATAATGACTAAACCTATCAATAAACTACTATACCAAAGCCGGAATAACTTTCTCACCAAACACTTCGATAAATTGCTGCTGTTCCCGGTTAACGTTATGCAAAATTAGTTCATCAAACCCCAATTCAATATCTTTTTTTAACCATTCTATATGTTGTTGAGGATCTGCTGAAATACGAACGTGTTCATATAACTCTTTCGGCTGAACAAACTCCCCAGCCGCATCAAACTGTCGGGGCGATCGCAGTTCTGTCATCACGATATTCTTAAAGATATTATTGCGCCATTGCTGATGAGCTTTTTGGAGTGCTGTTTGCTCGTCACGCTCATAGGAAAGCTGCACTTTCAATATCATTGGCTTGCCTTCCCCTCCGCCTCTACGGAAAGCATCTACAACCTTTTTTAACTTCTCTGGAGCACGCGAAGTTGTAATCAATCCGTCTGCCCAACTGCCCAACCATTGTGCGGTTTCAACGGTAACAGCAGCGCCAATAATTAAAGGTAGTGTTTGGGGACGTGTATAAAGCTTTGCTTCTTCAACACAGATTAGACCGTGATGAGTGACAGTTTCCCCTGCCCAAAGTGCGCGGATAACATCGACACATTCTTTGAGACGAGCATTGCGATCGCTTTTTACGGGCCAGTGTTCTCCAGTAATATATTCGTTAAGTGCTTGACCGCTACCGACAGTCAGCCAAAAGCGGTTGGGAAACATTTCTGCTAAAGTTGCCGCAGCTTGGGCAATTATCGCCGGATGATACCGTTGTCCGGGAGCGCAGACAACCCGATAGGAAAGTGTTGGAGTTGCTTGCATTGCTGCACCCAACCAAGACCAAGCGAAACCACTTTGCCCTTGGTTTTCACTCCAAGGGTGAAAATGGTCAGAAGAGAGAGCATGAGTAAAACCTGCCTGTTCTGCCATTTGCGCGTATTTTAGCAGTTCGCTCGGTTTAAATTGCTCATGAGAAGCGTGATATCCAATGTTTGCCATAAAGATAATACCAATTCGTAATTCGTCATTCGTAATTAAGAAAATCAGATTCAGTCTGGTTTTTCGAGGTTGCGTCTGTTGCTTGATGAGAGGAGAATTGGTATAAGTTGTTGAATTACTTAACGCGAAACCAGCGATAGCCGTATGCTTCTATTGGGATGGAAGGCAAATTAATGTCCAGAGGTTCCTATTGGGAATTACTAGATATATCAATTAAATGGTTATACTCATCAGATTTTAGCGTGACTGTACATGAACGATCTCCTAGATTATGTAAAGCGATCGCACTCTTACCTTCCGACTCGCAGCAGTGAGCAAACACACACGGTTGATCAGTTTCTAAAATTTGCCACTTACCGCAACCGAACTCTGGACACTGCTTGCGAATACGGATTATATGTTCCATCCAATTGATTAAGGAGTTGGGATCGCGTTGTTGATCTGCCACATTCACTTGTTTATAACCATACTCTCCTTCTTTAATCACAGGTCGGGTAAGAACATCTGACGAAGCGGTAGAAAAGCCGCCATTGAGTGCATCTGACCATTGCATGACTGTGCGGACACTATTTCTCCCCTCAAGTGAAAGGTCTTCACCCATCCCAATTTCTTCGCCATAGCGTAGCAGAGGTGTCCCAGGTAAGCTGAATAGCAGACTGTATGTGAGTTCAATCCGACGGCGTTCGCCTCTTAACGAACTCGACAAAATCTCCTAGTGTCCCCAATCGTGGATCAACGTTGTAGGGCTCTTGCGCTACATTTATGGTGAAAATTAAAACAATTTAAATTCAATGCCTATAGTTTTTTCAATATTGAAGTCTAAAACTTTTACCAAGCATAGGTTTACAAAGTTTTAAATATTATTAAATAATGATTACATTATAATAATATATATTGTATAGAAAAGTTTTGGGCGTTCACGCAGTGTGCCGTAGGTATCGCTATGAAATTTCCTGTAGATCAAATTCTGAATCTTCCAGAGATGAAAGTGTTAGACTGTCAAGAAATTGAAGGCATGGGAATAGTCATAACAATAGAGAAATCTGTGAATTATTCTACTTGTCCCTCATGTGAACAAACTACTCACAGTATACATCAAAATCATTGGCGGATGATTCATGATTTATCTTGGAGTGAGAGAACAGTTCTATTAAAAATAAATCGTCGTCAATTCAAATGTCATAAGTGTAAAAAAGTCTTTAGTGAAAAGCTAAACTTTGTAGATTCAAGCAAAGGATATACTAAAAGATTAGCGGCTCAGATAATTCAACAAGTATTAAATAGCAATATTCATATCGTTTAGCATTCATTTTTTTACCGGAATGTTCGGGATCGAAAATAGTTTGCACAAAACGCCAGAGTGCATACCCAATCAGCCCAAGGGTGACGATAGCGAGGAGAAATTTACCGAAAGGCTGGGTGACAATCGTCTCTAACGCACCACTAGTATCTGTAGTTTTGCCACCAGAACCAAATGCTGCCTGTGCTGCTAGCAAACCCACGATAAAATAAACTAAACCTTTTGCAGCATAGCCTAATCTTGCTAATCGCTCAACCCAAAGAGAAGAAGCTGCTTGTCTTACTGGCTGTTTAATGTTTTCAGGAAGTGGATCACCTAGTGCCATATTTTTATTTATTCAGGTTGGGTTAGGACTCAATATTTTGAGCCTACCCCAAAATTTATTCTGTTAATAATATGCAGATTACGGCAATTTTCTACATCCTCCGTAGTAGATAAATATGTCATAGACTTGATTAGCATGGCTTGTCCTGCGTAATTTTGTTTCCTTTTCGTTTTGATTCTGCAATTAAGGCGTAAAATCGAGCCAGAATTTTATCCCAACCTTTATCAATTAAAGGTCGAATTTGTTTTTGGCGAAACTCAAGTGCATCAATCTCCAAACTTGATAACAAAGCATCAACAGTATCCGGTCTTAAGACAGTGATGCGATCACTTGTTGCGGGATGAGTACTCAAAAATGCCGACAGCGATATGCCATTTCTTATGGCATATCGCTGTCGGCAGCTATGAGGTACATCCTAAAAGCTGAAAGCGATGATAGGAGAGGGGCAAGGAGAAAACTATATTGCATAATAGCCGGAAGCGCTGTATATCCCAGGTTTCCGCTCAATTCGGGCTAAATCGGCGCTCAGAAAATAAATTTCTAACTCAATATGTTTGAAGTGGAATTGTCCGCCTCTCTTAGTTGCTTCAGCCTAAGGCACGCCTGAAGCATTAACAACTACAAGAGGTTCACCGCGAAAGAACCGTGCATCACTATTAAGCAGTCCACCATCTTGACGTACCAAGGTAATACTGATAGGTGTTGGTAAGTTACGTAAGACAAATTCTTGTCCACCTGCAAGATATCGAGGTTGGGTCTGACCGATTGCTTGATAAGAGATACCAGCGTTAGTGTTATTTTTCAATTTCACATCGACTGTACCTGCTGTTGGTGTAATAGTTGCAATCGCACTTTGCCGACTTTCTGGAGCAGGTGGTTGTATAACATTTATGCGTCTTCCATTCATAGGATAAGCAGGAACCATATTACTCTGGGAACCAGTAGTTCCCTGTTGTCCTCCGAATCTTAAAGTTGCAGCATTTGGTGGACATCCTGCTGGAACTATAACTCGATTGCGGTGTGGTTCTTCGTAGAAAATACTAGGGTAAGGATTAATTTGAGAAGTTTGCGGCTGTGCTACTGCTGATTGAGTAATTGCAGAGAACCCGACTAGCAGAGTTCCAAAAATTGTTCCTACTAATCCAACTTCTTTTAAAGAAGAACGATTTAGTTTGTACATAACTACCTCTTGACAGTTTCATTTTTGCTTGTTATTTGAAAGTTCAAATAGTGACATCTAGTGAAAGATTAGAGAATACTTTTAGTTAGCCTATTAACTATTCTTGCAATAATCTTTTAGGTCTAGGGAAAGTTGATCTGCTCAACCAAAAGAGGAGAATGAAAACAGACAGTCTGTATTTTTAGGTTAGATATCTATGGTGGAAAAGTAGAGCAGAATCTTAATACATTTGGCAAATACTATTTTAGATATAAGTTAGTACTTCTATAGCCATAGCTGGCAAAATCAAATCAATACTGCACCCATTACTCTTCTAACCAATAAAGTAGACCTAGAGAAGTAACTCCCCCAAAAAAGTGAGCGCCAATCATGTTGACGTTTGCTAACATTACAAAAATGTCTAGCGAACGAATTACATTCTCTGGCTGATAAATTGTAACACCTTGAGGTTGTGCTACTGCTTTACCCAAAATGATTGAAACCGTCACTTCAGAAGCAATAAAAGCTATTAATAAACCTACCAAACTCACAATTAATCCAATTCGTAAATTTTGAATTACGTCTTCCTTACTGGGATGGTTTTGAGAATTTGGTGTTTGCAAAAGTTTAGCCATTTTTCGATAACGCAAAGCCCAATAGACTCGAAAGCACAGCAATAAAATACCAACAATAGCCAAAAATATCCCAAACCCTATGCCTGCATTGCTTGTCTGAGTAGTAATGTTACGGCTAAAACACGCCAGCAATACAGCAATGCCAGAAATACCACCAAGTACTAATTGTACCCAAAAACTAATTCGACTTACTAAACGCAATGTAGCAGCAAATTTTTGTTTGCTTGGTGGATGTGAAAGTGATTCTAAATTATTTATCATATATAATATACTCCCTAAGTAGATGATTTAAGTAAATATAAGACGTTGCAGTTTAACTTCATCTTTTATATAAAACTCACAAATTAATGTATTTACTTTTTGAAATATTAGTTGTTTTACTGAAAAGAAATTTATCTTAAATTCAGAACTAATATTTATTGATTTAGTTCTAAATTAGAGAGTAAAAGTGGAAAACTAGTGGAGGATATGTATTTTCGGAAAAAACTACGACTTAAGAAAGAGACTACCAAAACTATAGATAGACCCTTTTTTTCCAAGCAAATCTACCTGAAAGTAGAGAGACTACTATCGCAAGGCGGAAGTCAAAAGTCAAAAATCAAAAGTCAAAAATTTTAGAAGACAGGCTTTTGAACGATTTGAAATAGTTGCTTTATTTACGCCGCGCTGTACTACAGTAATCCTATTTCTGGTATCCAGCTTTTCACAAATCATTTAGGACTGCTATAGTATTACTTAATTCATGAATAGCTAAACTGGAAACACCAGATTTTGTAATATACTTTAGCTCAAGGCTGCTGCTACTTGAACAGCTAGTTTCTGAGGATTAAATGGTTTACTGATTATCCCTCTGACACTTAGATTATTAAATAGGCTTTTGTCATTATTACGTCCTTTAGCTGTAAGTAAAATCACAGGTATATGTTTAGTTTTTTGATTAGCCTGTAGTTTTTGAAAAGTTGTCAAACCATCCATATCAGGCATCATTACGTCCAAAAGTATGGCATCGGGTTGAGATGACTGAGCTAAGAACAATCCTTGATTACCTGAAGTAGCAGTCAACACCTCCCAGCCCCCCATTATTTCTAGACAAGTCTGAATCAATTGACGGATGTCATCTTCATCATCAATCACTAAGATTTGCTTAGAGGTCATCGTTATTATCTTCCTGTTTTAAATTATTATTACTTAGTGCTTTAATTCTTCCAATGTAATGAAGGGCATTGTTTAAAACTACCATCCTCTTAAAATTAATTTTTAATGGTAAAACTTGAAAGTGGAAAACTAGAGTAGAAGTTTAATAAACAGATGGCATAACCAGAAGTAATAGAAAATGTGGAGATTGACACGATGGGCTTCTCTTCTCCTATCGAAGAGGCTGCGCCAACGAGAGGCTTCTCTTTCAGAGACGCGAACACGAACGCCAACGCTAATGCCAACGCCCCGCCTTTCCTACGGGGGCGCTAGGCGATCGCAACTACAAGGCTATAGCATTGCATTCTTAACGGTTTTACTAGCTTTACTGCTGACACTGCTTCTATGGCAGCTACACAGGCTGAATTCTATTTACCCACTGTTTTTAGCTGCTGTCATGGTTAGTTCCTGGTATGGTGGTTTCAACCCAGGATTGTTGGCAACTTTTTTGTCTGCTATTGTCTGCGTTTACTTTCTTTTGCCCCCTTTTTATTCTCTGGCTGTTACTGGGTTCAGTGTAATAGGGTTATTTCAGTTTGTGCTGGTAGCAGTGTTGATCAGCTCACTTAACTCCGCACTGCGCCAGGCGCGATCGCAAGCTCAGAAAAACGCGCAAGCCGCCCAGCAAAATTACGAGTCTCTACGTCAAATTCAAGACAGTCTGCGCCAAAGTGAAGAACGTTATCGATTGTTAATAGAAGGAGTAACTAATTACGCAATTTTTATGTTAAATCCAAACGGTAACTTTACCAGTTGGAACATTGGAGCCGAACGTATTTTAGGCTATCAAGAAGCGGAAATTATTGGTCAACCTTTTGAGCGAATTTTTTCACCCGAAGCAATTGAGCGCGGACAACCACAACAAGTATTAACAAAAGCCGTAACTGAGGGTTTTTCTAAGGAAAATCGTTGGCATCTCCGTAAGGACGGTAAATTTTTCTGGGCGCATTGTGTAATCACACCTTTACGAGATGAAAATGGAAATCTGCGCGGTTTCTCTAAAATCATGCAAGATATTACTGAGCGCAAACAAGTTGAAGAAGAAAAGGAGCAACTGCTGCTACGAGAACAAGCCGCACGCGCTGTTAGCGAAGCGGCACAAAGTGCAGCAGAAGCTGCAAACCGTTCCAAAGACGAATTTTTAGCAATAGTATCCCATGAATTACGTACCCCCATGACTGCAATTATTGGTTGGGCTGGGATGTTGCAAACGGGTGCGCTAGATGAAGCTAAAGTAACTCTTGCATTGGAAATAATTGAACGCAACGCTAATTTACAAATGCAACTTATTGAAGACTTACTTGATATTTCGCGTATTGTTAGAGGAGAACTTTCACTCTGCATTGATTTGGTAGATTTAGTAGAAGTAATTACAGCCGCGATCGAAGTTGTACAATCACTGGCAGATGCTAAGAGTATTCAAATTGAAACTATACTTGATACTTCAATAGAAAAAATTTCGGGTGATTCAGATCGCTTGCAACAAGTTGTGTTAAATCTGCTCACCAATGCAATTAAATTTACACCCGACGGCGGACGAATTAAGGTGCGGTTGTCAAAGGAAGTGTGGAATAGGGAGTGGGGAGCAGGGAGTGGGGAAGAGTTTTCCCAACCCTCAATTCCTAACTATGTTCAAATTCAAGTGAGTGATACAGGGCAGGGTATAAGTGCTGACTTTCTACCTCACGTATTTGAGCGCTTTTGCCAAGCAGATAGTAGTCATACTCGGTCAAATAAAGGACTAGGTTTAGGGCTAGCGATCGCCCGTCATGTGGTAGAACTGCATGGTGGCACAATCCAAGCCCAAAGCCAAGGAATAGGGCAAGGTGCAACATTTACAGTCAAGTTGCCCATTTTACAAGAAAGCAGAAGAGAAAGTCTTTCCCCCTCATCTCCCAATACGGTTCGGTTAACAGAGTTATCTGTTGAGGCAAGCAGGGGGAGCAGGGGGAGAAGAGAAGCAGAGGAAGAGAAATTGCTTAATAATAGCTCTCTTCCCTCCCCTGCCTCCCCTGCCTCCCCTGCACCCCCTGCTTATCCGAACCGTATTGCCTTATCTCCCTCATCCCCCAACCTCCTTACCAACTTGCGAGTGCTGGTTGTAGATGACGAGGCGGATGTGCGGCAGTGGATTACCGCAGTACTCGAAGAGTCTGGAGCGAAAGTTAGTACTTTTAGCTCTACAAGACAGGCACTTGAGGCACTAGAAGAATTACATCCAGATGTGTTAATCAGCGACATTGGGATGCCAGGCGAGGATGGCTACGCGCTGATGCGTAAAATTAGAGAAATTGAAGCAGAACAAGGCGGGCGGATTCCTGCTGTTGCACTGACGGGGTATGCCAGGGTAGAAGATTACAAGGAGGCATTAGCAGCAGGGTTTCAGCTATATGTTGCGAAACCAGTTAGAGCAGCTGAGTTAATTGCCGTTGTTGCCAGCCTCGGTAAAATGTCTGGTAAAATCTGAGCAATTTTGCAAATATTGCTCAGATCCACAACTTTTCCACTTTTCCTAGATAACTTCAAAAGTGTAATTCACGAGAGAAATGGTGTTATCCATACAAAGACTGTAATACCCATTTGGAAAATGATTACGATAGATATTTTTTTGAATTGCTGACTGAGACGCGACGCGATCTTTAACAAAATCGATGATGTATCACTGGTACGGCTGTTAGCCCAACGACATCCGGCGTAATCATACCGTAGCTATTCGTAACTAGATGAACAAAAATATTTATAGTCATTGCGATCGCTCGCAATGACATTGTGTAATTAATACGGTTTATTTATTTAACTCTTGGGGTGAATAACTGCTCAATTATCGCAAGTTCGTCATGTTTTCGCTTTAGTCTGTATCAGTATCGCTCTGTTAATGCTACATTAATATCAGGTTTTCTACTGTCCTGACTTGTAACAGCGCCAGGTGCAAAATTTTGTCAAAATAGGTTAGATGGAGCGAATCTGTTGCTTAAACCTTGCCTTTGATAGATGCCATATAAAACTGAAAAGGGCATAACCTAAGTTATAGAAATTCGATTACAGCGCTCAGGGCTGCTTCTACAAGCAAACACTTTCATGAGAATTCTGTTGGTTGAAGACGATGATTTGCTTGCTCAAGCTGTAGCGACAGCTCTTACAAAACAAAATTATGTGGTTGATATTGCACCTGACGGTGAAGCCGGTTGGGAATTGATAAGTGTTTCTAACTATGACCTGATTTTGCTAGATGTGATTCTACCAAAGCTAGATGGCATAAGTCTTTGCCGGCAATTACGGCAGTCAGGTTATCAAATGCTGATTCTTCTTTTAACGGCAAAAGAGACTAAAACTGATAAAGTTATCGGTTTAGATGCTGGAGCAGATGATTATGTAGTCAAACCATTTGATTTTCAAGAGTTATCAGCTCGTATTCGTGCTTTATTACGTCGGGGAAATACTTCTTTGCCTCCAGTTTTGGAATGGGGAGCCTTGCGTCTTGATCCTAGTACTTGTGAAGTGAGTTATGCAGACATTGCTCTAAATTTAACAGCAAAAGAATTTAGCCTTTTAGACCTTTTTTTACGTAACAACCAGCGCATCTTTAGCCGGAGTGCCATTGTAGATCAACTTTGGAGTGCTGAAAAAGATCCACCTGAAGAAAATACGATTAAATCTCATATCAAAAGTTTACGGCAAAAGCTAAAAGCAGCAGGTGCTAACTATGATTTTATAGAAACTGTCTATGGAATGGGTTATCGTTTAAAAGCTCTAGATCATGAGCAAAGTTTCCCGAAACCTGAGCCAGAAATAGATTCAAAGCAACAGCAAATTCTATTAACAGCCATTGCTCAAGAGCGGGAAAATTTCAAAGCTAAGGTTGGTTCGCGCATTGCAGTATTGAAGCTAGCAGCTGATGCTTTAAGAAAAGGTACACTTGACGCTCAATTGCGCCAAAAAGCAGAGCAAGAAGCTCACAAGCTAGCTGGTTCCTTGGGTAGCTTTGGCTTTGCAAAAGGTTCGTTATTAGCCAATGAGATAGAAGATTTATTTCAAACTCAAAAATTTATTAGCCAAGCTAAATGTTTTTATTTAGATAAGCTCTTGATGGAGTTGCAACGAGAGCTAGAAAAAAGCCCGGTTGAACAAATCCAAAATCTACTATTAGTAATTAGCAATGATCAACAAGTAGTTGAGGAATTGATAAAGGAGGCTGAGAATCAGGAACTACAAATTAAAGTTGCTACTAATCTCACCGCCGCCAAAAGTATAATCTCATCCTTAAACCCCGATGTGGTGCTACTTGATATTGATATTCAGAAAGACAGCTTGAAATTAATAAGAGAATTATCCCAGCGAACACCTACGGTGGGCGAAACGCCAACGCCACAACTACCTGTGTTAATTTTTACAGAGCGAAATGATTTTAGCGATGCCTGCGGCGGGCTTCGCCTACGCCTAGAGGTTGCACGATCTGGCGGACGTGCTTTTTTGCAAAAATCCATGCCTCCTAACGAAATTTTGGAGTCAGTAGCCCAAGTTTTACAGCAAACTCGTATTACTAAAGCGAGAATAATGGTTGTAGACGATGAACCACAGACATTAACTGTTATACAACAATCTTTAGAAGCTTTAGGACTTACTCTAAAAATTCTTGAAGATCCACACTACTTCTGGGATACTCTGACAGAATTTTCTCCAGATCTGCTAATTTTAGATGTGGAAATGCCTCATATTAATGGCATTGAACTTTGTCAGGTAGTACGTAACGATCCGTACTGGAAGTTTTTATCAGTACTGTTTCTGGTTGATAATTTATCAGCAGATATTGTTGAGCAAATATTTGCGATCGGTGCTGATGATTGTCTAAGCAAAACTGCTAAAAATTCACAAATAATCACTTGTATACTGAACCGTCTAAAGCGAACATAACTAGTTAGAAATATAGCTTTAGTAAATAAAAAGTATTCATAGTTATTTCAAGTATTAAACTTTTTCTGATTAATCCCAATCTTTATTAGTGTCATGATTATTTAAATTTTTAATAACCTGATAATAACTCTCTTCTACATCTTTGTAATCTTGTTCTTGTGATAGTCCTTCACGGCTATCTTGTAAAATCATGTCAGCATGATGGCGCAGGCTTGCTTGATATTTAGAATTGTTGGTGTAAGTAGCAATTACAGCTATAGCTTCTAATAATCTAATAGTTACTCCTGCATCCGACTTTCCATACTGCCGAATTTGGTTAAAAGCACGATCAACCAATCCTTGAAAATCGACTCCTTCGGCAATGAAGCGCAATTTTTTATTTTTATCGTAGCGATAGGGTGAAGGGAAATCTCGTTGAACTAAGTGGCACAGCCCTGCGCTAATTCGGTCAATACAGCGAATTGCAGTAAATGGATCATTTATTCCAGGGGAAATGGCACGCAGAGCAATTTCTACTAATTGATCAATTGGAAACTCTACATCCTGTTGCTCTGTACGTTCTTTGCCCAAAATAAAAGCATCATTGATTTGTTTGGTAAGTTTTTTATTTACTTTCTTTCCAGGAAAAACCAATGCTAAATCGCTACCTTGAATTAGAAATTTCCCCGGTCTAACCTTAAGGGTACTAGCAAATTATGTTAGAAGCAATTTCCATCAATTCTTCGTCATCAATTGCTTGTAAATAACCAGTGCCATTAGCTCGAATCGGTAAAGCTTCTTTCTCAAAGGACATGGGAATTTCTTCAACTCCTTGTCTGTATTCTGGTTCACCACGCCCAATTTTTTGAGGGAATAACCGCTCAATTGCTGAATGTAAATCCTCACTAACATTTTGGATTACGTGAGATGCCTGAATTATTGTTGAAGCATGATGGATAAAATAAATCAAAACACCAATGCTAATAATTGCGAGTAAAGTGCCAACTGTAACTGAAAGTTGTGGCACATATTGTTCGTATCCATCTCCTTCTCCATGAATTGTCCGCAGTACAAGCAAGCAGTAGATGAACGTACCAATAAATGTGCCTAGTACAATTTGATTACCCGTATCCTGCATAAAATTACGCAGTAGTCGCGGCCCGAAATTGGAAGCAGCCAACTGAAGCGCCACAATTGTAATTGAAAAAGCTGTAGCAGCAACGCTAATCATCGAACCTGCAACCGATCCTAACAGCGATCGCGCTCCATCAGCTCCACCTGTGTAAACCCACCAATAATCAATGTTTACCTTGCCTGTGCGGTCAAGATTAAGCATTGTGAAAGCCAAAGCAGTAGCTACCACCGCCATAACCGCCGGTATGAACCAATAACTTGAGTGGAGCTGATCCCACAATTTGCTTATCTTGACATTTCTCATTGTTCGTTGGTTTGAGAATCTACTTTACCGTTGTTATCTTGTGAGGAGCGTGCTTGAGCAAGTAACCTGAGTGAATCGCTGATGCGGCGAGGTTTCGGTACTTCACCTTTACCTGCGGGCCAACCTTCACGCTGACGGGAGCGGTTTCCATCTGTCTCTTCTGTCTGGTCGTGGAACAAAATTTGTTGAGTTGGGAAGGGCAAATCAATGCCGTTTGCAACAAGCGTTTTCTTAATTGCAGTAATCACTTTATCCCGTGATTGCAGATCATCTATCCGTCGTGGTGGATGAATCTAGAGACGGAACTTGGCTCTTAATTCACGACAGTCTCAGGGAGTGGGTTCGGATCGAAAATCAACGTCAAAAGAGTCCATCTGAGGCGATCATCGATAGTCAAAGCGTCAAAAGTGCTGCTGGAGTGCATCAGGAGGTGGGATTTGATGGTGGCAAGCTCCTCAAAGGACGCAAACGGTTTTTGACAGTGGATACCTTGGGGAAAGTCACAGCGGGTACTAGTCACAACTGCCAATGTCGGGGAACGGGAAGGAGGCAGACGAGTGCTAAAACGAGTCAAACACATGAGCAAAGCAGTATCTCGGTTGACGACAGTCTGGGTTGATGCCGGTTTTGACGGGGCACCCTTCCTAATGTGGGTGATGGATGTCTGCCGTTGGATTGTGCAAGTAGTGCTGCGTCCGCAGCAAACTAAGGGATTTGTGCTAGTGAAAAAGCGATGGGTCGTAGAAAGGACTCTGGGTTGGCTGATGGGGTGTCGACGATTGGTTCGGGACTACGAGTTATTGCCAGAAACATCGGAGACGTTTATCTACCTTGCCATGATCCGTATTATGGTTAGGCGGTTGGCTTAAAATTTGACCTCTCAAAACTTTTCAAACACCCTCTTAGAAATTTTGCAAAATATCGCGGAAAGCAAAACCAATTGTCATTAGCATTGCTGTCCACCAAAAAGCAGTGCTGTAGCTGTGCAGCCCTGATTCCACAGGAACTTCGTTTTCAAATGTATACATCCCTGCTGCTCCTACTACAATAACGATCATTGTTAACGCCACAACATAACCAAACCCTCGACGGCTAATACTTGCTGCTAAAACCCTCATCCCTCGGTTAGCACGAGTCATAACTCGCAACAACTGTAAACCTCGCACAGCCCGCGCTGTTCGTAGTATTCTAATAACTCGTATAATCCGAAAAGTCCGCAGCGCTGGTAACACCAAAGAAATAGCTGTTGGCCAGTTGCTTTTGATATAGTCAGGTTTATGAGGACCGATCGCTAGTTTAAGTAGAAAATCTAATATAAAAATAATCCAAATAGTGATGCTAAAGGCTTCCAGTAAAGAGTTTAATCCCCAGATGATCTCGATGATGAATAATGCTAGCCATACAAAGCCCAGCACCAGCATTGGAATTTCTAACCAATCTTCCAACTGTTGCAAGACTTCATTACGTTCTTTTTCTAGGGCTTGTTTTTTTGAAAGCTTTGAACTACTCATAAATGGTCTTATTGTTTACTAGCAGGTGTTTCTAGCACATTGACATCAACTAAAGGTGTTACATTAAAGTCCTGTTTCAATAATTGAGTTTGAATTGATTGGGTGAGGCGATGGCGAATTTCTTCAGTAGACGCTGTAACTCCCGGTTGACGCTGCACATAAACAACAGATAGCAAGGTATTTTGACCTTCAATATTGGATCGTGTAAAGCGCACATTCGACTCGACTAATTTTGCTAAACCAACTTGTTCAACAGTTTTCTGAACTTGGGCGTTAGCACGTTGGGCAAGGCTAGAGCGTTGTAAATTGGGAGAATTAGAGAACTGCCAGGTTAGTAAACCTGCCAACGCTATGACAGTTATCACCAAGGCAGAAAAGAATACCCGTTTTTTACCACGCCCATAGCGAGTTCCTTGAGCAGACAGCCCGAATATTCGGAACAAGAGGGATGCTGAAAAATTAATGCCGCATAGTTGCAAAAACAGCAAGAATAGCTCCGAAATTACCATGTCCCATCTGCCAATTGCACTTGCCATACCGACAATTCCCGCAGGTGGAGCTAAGGAAGCGGCAACTAGCATCCCGGTTGCTGCCCCAGAAACTAAACTACTCCGTTCTGACTGCACCAAGTTGAGCGCTCCTGCTGCTCCGGCTGCCAATGGCAAAATCACTGCGACTGCTGAAACTTGGCTACTTTCTACCATTAAACTAGTGGGAATTTCTTGCCGTAATATCAGGCTAAGTAGCCAAGTAGCGGCAATTGTGACTGCTAAAGCGGCAAAATACCGTAAAATACTCCGCCCCAGGAGTTTGCGATCGCCCCATGCAGTAGCGATCGCTGTATTCATTGCCGGGCCTGCAAACGGTGCAATCAGCATTGCCGCCACCAGCAAGTAAGCTGTACTAGTATACAAGCCAATCCAGACTACAAAGCCTGCCAGTGCTGCATAACTAAGAAAACCCAAGAGCCAACACTTTGCAAACCAGAAAGAAAAATCTCAATCGGACTGCGTTCTTCCACATCTACAACTTGTTGCGGCGCTTCCGATGCAGGGGGTTGCAGAGTCATCACACCAGTTGGTATGAGCGTAATTTGTACTTTGGGCAAGTCTTGCAACTTCTCCAGAACTTTGCCAACTTCTCCATTAGAAACATGAACAATCACTACATCAATCGGTTCTTCTCCATTTCCTTCAAATCGAGCCAGATTTGTGCCGTTATGAGATTTGGCAATATCGATAACAGCTTTTCCATTTCCCCGTGGTACTTGGATAATGAGTTGACGCATTCTACCCTCCTGCCGCTAACCATCTTGCGTTTTCAGACAATAACTCTACTACCCAAAGAAAGATTTTTTTAAAGATGTATCTCATACTCAATTAACACTTGATTTTTGTCCGTAAAATTGGTACATAGTAAAATAACTGCTACTTAAGGTAGCAAAAAAGGTTATATAAGGAAAATTACATTAATTTATCGTTTGAAACTTAGATTAAATCTAAATAGTGGAAAAGCCGTGGAGAACTCCGCTATATTTTTATTCTCGAAAGCAAGCTTTAGATTTTATTACTTAGACTTAATTTTTTTGTTAACATAAGCTGTTACTAAAACATTAACGTTTTTGATATTTTCATTGTTGCGTTATCTATACCTAAAGTAATAAATATAGTCATTCTTTAGTAGTATTTTAAGCATCGAAAATTTCAAGTGCCTGAAACGACGATTTTTCATTCAAACTTGATCAAAACTAGCAGCATAATCATAGTATTTTCACCAAAATGATGGTAAAAATCACGTTTTGAAAAGCTTGCCCCATCTTGGTTTCAGCCAAGCGCGTACAAATTTCCCGTTTTAGCAGGGTGATGCCTTATCCAGATCATGGCAATGGAGTTGTGACTCGTGGTAATTTTATACCAACTCAATATTCACATTGAATGAGAGATTATCAAGTGAGGCGAATTGATTTCCTAAGAAAGACAAGTTATTGCTGCGACGGATTTCGAGACAGCTGCATGGCTTTTATACCCTAGTAAAACCTACTTACCAAACAAGGTGCGAGTCATGATTAACTTTCTAAAACGAAAATGCTCTGACTGCAAATAAGATGGTTGTATTGCAAAAACTTGTAAAAGACAAAAGCTCTGTATAAATCAGAACTAGTTATGCGGTTACTCCCAAAATTTTAGCAACAAATTTTACTTGAGCAACGATGTCTGTTTTTTCAATTCGGCATCACTGTGCCAAAACGGTAAAATTATAAGCTAAGGCTGAAACCCTTATCAAATAAGGAGGTTTTGGTTCCAAATCTGTGGCCGGGCGCAACTGTTGTCATGGATAATTTTAGTTCTCACAAAGTCACGGGTATTAAGGAAGCGATTGAAGCCGTTGGTGCAAGGCTAGTGTATTTGTCTCCTTATTCTCCTGATTTTTCACCGATTGAAAACTGTTGGTCAAAAGTGAAAGAATTTTTGCGATCGCTTGCAGCCCCTCAAGCCTTTATGTGGCTAGGCTATAGTCCGTAAATGCAATTATCCTAAATTAGGTAGTCTGTACGAAAAAATAAGGCTTTGAGATATTTACTGTTGATAATTAGGCAAAAAGATTTAGTTATATGCGTTAATTTTAACCTAATGACATAGCAGATATTTCTAATGGTAATATTAGCGCTCTAATTCGTAGTCTGACTAATCCACAGATTGTCATAATAAATTGTTCATACTTTTTTGAATTCAACCTAAATCTGTCTTGAACAACTCGAAATATTTTTACCGAACGGATTCGATGTTCGACAAATATTCGTTTAGAGGAAAACTCCTTGTTTGATTTTTTCTGGTCAGTTGTTAACTCTTTATTTTTTGGTTTCTTAATTGGAGTATCAATTAAATCTTCCCCTAAATAACCTAAATCTCCCTTAAAACTTTGTTTTGAGTCAAAGTTATCACGATTTGCTCGAAACACAGGGCTATTTCATTCTAAAAAGCCCCTTGAGTGTGTCTAATCCAAAAGAACATAAACGTTGAGCTTGTGCCATATTATTAAACATATTATCCCGGTATAAATTGAGTGAAAAATTACGAGCGAGTGCAAATATTTGGGTCAGAGGGGTAGTGCGAATTCTGGATGCATCTTCACCTTGGGTAACGTCACGTCTTTAAATAAACCCAACTGGTTACCTTTTAAAGCACCGATATAATCATTCCCACTTTCTACAATTAACTCGCAAGTTTTTTTTGAGTATTAATTGCATCAAATGCAAAGACAACTCCCTTGAGAGC
>JAHHHS010000016.1 GCA_019359215.1 Nostoc indistinguendum CM1-VF10
CCAATCAAGCGCTGTGCATCTTGAGGATTTTTTTCAATATGGCTCAGTATAGAACTCATGTTTTAGCACCCAAAAACATCATGTAATATTCTTTTACCATCAAATATTACTATTTTGGAGATGTCTACCGAATTTGAAGAGAAATTTGCTAGCGATCGCACTTGCTGCGGCTATTGCCATTGTCGTCCAATGATCAGCCCGCAACAGTAGACTTAGTCCCAGCGAGGTAATTAAAGCACTGCGAAGATTTGCTACTTGTTCTTTGCCTGTTAACGATGACAATATCCATTGAGTTGCAAGACAAGTGGCGATCACTACCCCAATCAATTCTGGTCGCAGCGTCCAATCTCGTGTACCGATTCCCAAGACTAGGAATAAGCCGAGAAATAGTATTTGATAATCTCGTATATCTTTGAGCAACATTAATCTATAAATTCCGGGATTACCCCTAGATTTCTCATTAATTTAGACGAGTGCTAGCTCAAATAGTATTGCTGTTACAGATTTTGTTACAAAGCGTCCCCACTCTCCGCATCTTCTTGGTAAAAGGGAGAGAGGTTTCAATACGGTTCGGTTAGCTTGTTTACCCTGCGAAGATCCCCCCACCCTCCCTTAGAAAGGCTTGCTCATTTACTTCTTAACCCCCTTTTTAAGGGGGTCGCCACAGGCGGGGGGATCTTATCCGAACCGTATTGAGAGAGGTTTGGTATAAAAGTATGTCACAAGCTCATGAACTCAGATCAGCCCAGCATCAAACACACTTGTATTGACGGTCAAAAAATTTTATTCCCCAGCCAAGAAGACTGGGAAAGTTTGCGATTAAACGCCTTCATTGATGAGATGCCACTGGCTGTTTTAGATTTGCTTTGGTCAGCACTTGAATTTACTCAGAAATACCCTGAGCTTCACTTGGGACTTGGAAAATTATCGATGAGGGAAAAGAAATGGATGCCATATATTTTTGTTGAAATAGAATCAAACTTCCAAAGAGTCCACTTGGAAACGTTAACCTGTAATTCTTGTAATTGGCGAGGGAAAACAGCTAATCCTATGGTTATCGATCCATATATTGGAGATGAGAGCAATCAAGATCATTTCACTCTTATGAGAGCTGCTGAAAGATATCCTGTGCTTCCTTGCCCCTCCTGTGGCAACCGTCTGCCAAGGCATCCAATTTGGCTAGAATATTGAGGCATTGCAGTGCGATGTCTACGACGGGCTACGCCTACGCAGTTTCGTAAACAACATCTACAAAAAGTTGTCAGCAGCAAATAAACGCAAAATGCAACTAGCTCCCCTGTTCCCAATTTTCTACAGCATTCTCCAGCCGAGTTTTCCCAACTGCCTTTGGCGTGGAAATTTTCATGCTAAAGCGATCGCCCTAACCTTTGATGATGGGCCCCATCCTCAATACACACCCGAAGTCTTGGCAGTGTTAGACCGTTATCAGATTACAGCAAGCTTTTTTTGGTTGGGTGTTTGCGTCAACCGTTCACCAGACATTGCCAAAGCCGTTAGCGATCGCGGACACTGGATCGGATTGCATGGTTACGATCACCGCTCTTTTCCCATGCTTTCCCCAAATGACCTGAAGGACAGTTTAGAAAAAACTCAAGTTGCGATCTACAATGCCTGCAATCTGCAACCTGAACAAGTGCGAGATGTCCGCCCCCCAAATGGTTTATTTACACCTGCCACTTTAAAATTGTTTTTGCAGTGGAATTACCGCCCAGTTATGTGGAGCGTTGTACCAGAAGATTGGGTGCGGCCAGGCGTAAACACTGTGGTAGAGCGAATTATGCAGCAGGTCAAAAATGGTTCGTTGATTGTTTTACATGATGGTGCTTGTGGTGGACAAGATGTTGCTGCCACACTTCAAATCCTCATTCCGAAACTGCTACAACAAGGCTATGAGTTTGTGACTGTTGATACTCTATGGCAGCAAGCTAAGGAGCGAAGGATTGCTCTTGATAGGTTGGGCGATCGCTAAATCATTAGGACTTACCCAATTAAATTGTCACGTATGAACCAACAGGTATTGGCCGTTACCAAGAATTTAACCATTACAACCGTCAAAATACAGTATGCACAAGAGCAAATAAAGTCTCCACATTCGGCAGAATTTGCCATAGTTCATGCCATAATTTAAATCTTTGATTTTTGCTTGATTTTGATCAAAATTTATCAACCAATTTCTGAGGGTATTTGAGTAATTAGCACCATTTAAATACCATTGATTAATGGTTTTTAAGTCTCTATTAATCTTCTCCCCCTGCTCAAGAACAGCTCGCCTCAACAGATAACTTTGTTAACCGAACCGTATTAGGGGAGTATCAGCCTGTGGTGGCTGATATCCCAGTGACTTATGTTAGTTCCTAGAGTTGATGTGTGGCGAGAAAAGCTTCGACTTCAGCAGCAGTCGGTTGGGAAGCGATCGCACCTGCTTTAATGGTAGTCAGCGCTCCAACAGCACTGGCATAAGTGACAATACGCTTTACTGTTTCTGCATCCCGCAAGCTGTGGATGCCGTGCTGACTCAATTGATGGATGAATCCTGCCAAAAAGCTATCTCCTGCACCAGTTGTATCAACTACTGGCATGGAAAAGGAAGGTAATTTGCCTTCATTCTCACCCAAACAATAAGCACAACCGTTTTCTCCATCTGTTACTAGTACTCCTTCAATTGAAGCCAGACGGTAAGTGATGGCTCCAGGATCTGCGGTTTCAAATAGCCATTCAGCTTCTTCTTTGGAGAGTTTAAGAAAATCGACTCGCTTAAATAATTCTGGAATTTTTTGATGAGCGATATTTGGCTCGTCCCAAAATACAGGCCGCCAGTTGACATCCAGCATAATTTTCAGATCATAATGTTCTGCTAACTCTAGGGCGTGGTGAATTGCCTGTTCACTTTCAGGATAAGCCAATTCCAAAGTACCCAAAACCAGAAAATCTGCGTCTTCAAACAGCGAATTTGGCAATTGTTTGGCTTGCAGGCGAGTATCGGCAAATTCTGCGGTGTCATACTGACCAAATCCGGCGAAGGTGCGATCGCCAGCCAGATCACGTGTAACATAAACTTGCCGCGTTGGTGCTGTAGGATGGCGTTGTACCCCTGTTGTCTCTACACCTACATCTTGTAATAGCTTGACCAGTGCATTTCCTGGTTCATCTTCACCAACGGCTCCGATAAATCCTGCTGGTGTCCCCAGCTTGACTAAAGCACAGGCTACGTTAGCTGGTGCTCCTCCTGGGTAGGGAGTCCAGGATTTGACTTCTTCCAGCTTTAGCCCTAATTGATCGGCTAAACAATCAAACAAAACTTCGCCGAGGCACAAAACACGGGGATTGCTCATTTCATTTTAGATTTTAGATTTCGATTTTGGATTAGAAATTTACAGTATAAAATCTACAACAATTTTTGCTAATCTGTCGCCAGTCCTTCATAGAATTAAATAGCAATTTTTACTACTACATAACATCTATATGCTTCTGAATATCAACTAAATAATATAAGTGTTTACACTAAATAAGTTAAATTAACTTAGTATATTAAATTACTAAATTTATTTTTGCTTTATATTTTTGCTAACTTTAAATGCAAAGAAAATATTGACAATTGGATTACTGCTAACACTTGAAACCCCTCCCAACAAAAGAATCTTCTAGAATTAGAAAGAGCGATTAAGTACATATACCAACGGAGGATAGAAATAGTCATGGCTGGTGGCAAGTCTGAGACCCCCGTTAGTCTGTCAGACAGAGAACTGCAAATTATCGATTTAGTAGCTGCTGGCTTAACTAACCAAGAGATTGCAGGAAAACTGGAGATTAGCAAGCGTACAGTTGATAACCATATCAGTAACATTCTTACCAAAACCGAGACAGAAAATCGAGTAGCTCTTGTTCGCTGGGCGTTACAGTGGGGCAAAGTCTGTTTGAATGATGTCAATTGCTGTCTTCTGCCTAACCAGATCGAATAAATAATTTACTAGTAGCAAAGTAATTGTTCTGGTCTGGTATAATTGCAAGCCAATTTTGAGGTTTACTGATTGTTCCCCTCTTCACGCCTAAGTTTTCAGTGTGAACATTCTACCAAAAGTTCCGAGTCCTTCACTGAGCCGGAGTTTATGTTAGTGAAGCCAGCTGACGCTCGGACTCGGAAACTATAAAAGATCAGAATTTCTTTCCAAATTCCGGGCACAAGATTTAAAACTTAGGCAGAGGAGCAAAGGGGCAGAGGAGAATGCCCCATGCCCAAACTCAACAATCATCTACAAAAATTAGCAACAATTCAGTGGTGCAAGCGTTACATTTGAAAGAAATCTATGTTGCTCCATCGGCTTGGAGAGCAGTGTTCCAATGAATACTTCTGCTTCTTTTCAGGGTGGCTCGTCTCCCTTTGAATTTTTTAACTTTGATTTTACGACACCTGTATCTGAGAAAGTTACGACCCCAGAATACCGACCCTTAGACTTTCCACAACCCACACAAGATGCCGACTTACTTAGACAGCTATCGTTTATTCCAGGGTTGAAAGAAATTTTAATGATACGGCAGGTTCACGCTTTAGAACATGCTACTGTTTGGGTTCTTAGCGAATCAAAAAGTGCTTATCTTCCTAAAGGAAAACCTACTAACGTTCAACTAGATAATGAACTATTAGGCGGTTTGTCAACTGAGCAGGGATTTTACCTCTATGGTGAGGTGAATATTAGTGATTTGCGGCGTGCGGTCATACTTGCTCGACATCGCCTCACCAGTGGAGAATGGGATTTGGCTGTACATCCCCGTTGCGGCACAAATTTATCAGTAGCAATGCTCTTAACAGCTGGACTAGCTGTCGGCGTGCATTTGTTACTACCATTTCGACCAATCGAGCAACTTATCGGTTTGGGGTTAGCAGCAACGACAGCCGCCGAACTCGCACCTGATTTAGGTTCTATGGCACAGCGTTACCTAACAACTGCCATTCCTTTTAACCTAACAATTGAAAATATTACCTGTACACGCGACGTTTGGGGAAAGCAGGGACATTTTGTAAAGGTAAACTGGCGAGAATAAAAACTGAAAAGTAAAGGAACCCATCATGCATTTTGAAACCAGTATCACCCTTAAGGAAGTGTTTCGTAACCAGCAGCGACCAGGCTTTTCCGAGCCGTTCCATAAAGTTGTGTTCAAGGTAGAATCTGATGGAATAGATTCCTTAGAGATTGGGCTATGGGTACATCCCTCTTATCCAGAGAACGATCTCATCAAAGTTGGTCGTTAGTTTCTTGCTGGACGCCTCGCGGATATGACAACGGTTGCGTCGGAAACTGCATACACGCCATCTGAGGTTGATGCTCTCTAGCAAACGGTGAAGCCAGTCTAAATACTTTTTGTCTCCTCATTCCTAGTGTATTAAATGTAGGTTTGTAGAGCAAAGTAAAACTTAACAATCACTGGAATTTTATGTTTCATATTTCAAGCCAATCTACAAAATTTATTGCACTAATTTAGAGTAGACAAGCTACTACAAATTTAAGATTTACTTGATAAATCAGTTCTTAGAAAAGAGTGTAATGAGAAAGCTTTACTTTTTACTTCCCGGTACAGATGGCAAATTTGCGTGTGGTGGTCTTTGGGCTGAGTTAAAAGCACTTAATCTGGTTCAACAGTTCTGTAGTGCTGATGTTGTAACTTACCGTCAACGGGAAAAAGATAAGCTTTTTATTGATGATTTGCTAAAAGAGAATAGTTTAAGTGATGTAATTTTTGTCATCAGTTGGGGATTTGATGTAGCTCAACTTGTGGCTAAACTTAAGCAATACAATGTCGTTTACCATGCACATAGTGCAGGTTATCCATTTAGACTACCTGCGAGTATTCCGATCATCACTGTTAGCCGCTATACAATGGGATATTGGGGAGAAAAATCGCCCAATTCTCTCATTTATTATTTGCCCAATCAAATTTCTGATGAGTTTCAAAATTTAGGTCTAGAACGCGACATCGATGTTTTAGTTCAGGCTCGGAAGTCTTCTGAGTATTTAATTAAAGAATTAATTCCAGCGTTACAAAAACGTTGTAAAGTATTGGTTGTTGACTCCTATGTAGAAGATTTACCTGGCTTATTTAACCGAGCTAAGGTTTACCTCTATGATTCGGCTGAGTACTGGGCACAACAGCGTGTTAGTGAAGGATTTGGTCTACAACCAATGGAAGCTCTTGCCTGTGGTTGTCAAGTATTTTCTAGTGTCAACGGTGGACTGGCTGATTACTTAGATCCGGGGTTTAATTGTTATAAAATTGCTGGATATTCACAAGAATATGATGTCCAACGTATTCTGAAGGTCATTGATTCTTCAGGAGCTTTTAGTTTGTCTGAGGAGTTTTTGGCTGAATATCGAACTGAAAATATTATTAAACGTTTCCAAGTTATTCTAAATGAGTTAAATGAGTTTTTTGATCACAAAATTCAGCAGCCATCTAATATTAAAAGTTTGACTAAAATACGTGTGGCAAAATTACTCGCTCAAAGGATATACGGTAAGCTGAGGAAGAAATACTTTAAGTAATAGAAACGTAGACGCGTAGCAGCTTGCCACAGGCTATCGCAGAGGCGCTAAGAACACAGAGAGAAAAGAGGAAATGGGATGATTCGGCGGTTATTAGTTACTGGGGGTGCAGGGTTTATTGGGGCAAATTTTGTGCATCACTGGTGTCAGGTTTATCCAGATGACCGAGTGGTGGTATTGGATGCGCTTACGTACGCGGGAAATCGTCTGAATTTGGCGCTAGTTGAGGGAAGAGAGAATTTTCGGTTTGTGCAGGGGGATATTTGCGATCGCACCATCATAGACGAGTTATTATCAACCGAAAATATAGATACCATCGCCCATTTTGCTGCTGAATCTCATGTTGATCGTTCGATTCTTGGGCCAGCTGCTTTTGTTCAAACTAATGTCGTAGGAACTTTCACGCTGCTAGAAGCTTTTCGGAAACATTGGGAAGCAAAAGCACAGCCATCTGATTATAGTTTTCTACACGTTTCTACTGATGAAGTCTACGGTAGTTTGGGCCCAGATGATGCAGGTTTTTGTGAAACTACACCTTACGCTCCCAATAGTCCCTATTCAGCCTCAAAAGCTGGTAGCGATCACTTAGTGCGTGCTTATTACCATACTTATAAACTCCCGACAATTATCACAAATTGTTCTAATAATTACGGCCCTTATCAGTTCCCCGAAAAGCTAATTCCTCTGATGTGCATCAACACTTTGATAGGTAAACCATTACCTGTTTATGGTGATGGTAAAAATGTGCGCGATTGGCTTTATGTGGGCGATCATTGTGGTGCTTTAGATGTGGTAATTAATCACGGTCAACCAGGGGAAACATACAATATTGGTGGCAACAATGAGGTGGAAAATCTCAACCTGGTGCAACTTTTGTGTCAGATGATGGATGAATTAGCACCTAATTTACCAGTGCATCCGGCAAAGCATTTGATTACTTTTGTCAAGGATAGACCTGGGCATGATCGGAGATATGCAATTAATGCGAACAAGATTAAAACTCAGCTTGGTTGGACACCTTCAGTAACAATTGCTGAGGGTTTACGTTTAACTGTTGAATGGTATCTCAATCATCGTGATTGGTGGGAACCTTTACTGTCTGCGGAATATCAAGCTTATTATCGTAAAAATTATCTTTAACCCACATTCTGCAATAATGTCACAATCGATAATTTCTGTTGTGATTCACTCTGTCACTGGAGGCATAATTTTTTGCGGCGTAAGACAATATCCCAGCGCCTTCATAATGGAATTGACGTTTTCAAGGCGCGGGTTGCCATTGCTGGATAAGGCTTTTTGTAATCCTCGGCGTGTCATGCCTGCTTGCTCGGCTATCTCACTAATTCCGCGTACACGAGCAACGACGCGCAAGGATGCCAATAATGCGCCGGAATCGTTGTCTTCTGCATATTCCTGAAATATCTCGGTCAAATAATCGTCGATTTCTTCCGGGTGGTTGCGGAAGTACTCTTCTTCAAATTCATAGAGTGTTCTAAATTTCCTCACCGCTTAGATACTCCTTCCAGTAAGCTTTTGCGTCCTCAATGTCCTCAACCTATGTGCTTTTGTCGCCTCCACACAGTACGACAACAATATTTTCAGCATCTTTGCCAAAATAGACGCGATAACCGGAACCAAAGAACATTCGCAACTCGCTCAAACCATCTCCTCTCGGCGCTACATCAATTGCCTTGTTCAAGTCGGCGTAGGCGTTGCAAAATGCGTCGTTTTCCTTGTTGGTCGCGTAAATTATTCATCCACTGTGCAAACGGCTTGTAGCCGTCTTGATTGGCATAGATGATAATCCGTTTTGGTTGTGCTGTTATTTATAACATATGCGAATTATTATTCGCACCAATCTTTTTAGAAAACTCAAAATTGAAATCTTCAACTGGTTTTAGTCAATTATCTGGCTCCCACAGTTTCTCTAGATAATGACTATCCTTAAATAGTAAGGGAATCAGATTATCGTAAACTGCTAGCAGGTGTAAGATGCTGCAACCAGAAGAGATATTACAAGATCGTTATCAAATCCAACGCCAACTCGGCAATAATGGAATTCGTCAAACTTGGCTAGCTAAGGATTTACAAGCCTCTAGTGGCGAAAATTCGACCGTTGTGGTCAAACTTTTGGCCTTTGGCGGTACTGTACAGTGGGATGACTTGAAACTTTTTGAGAGGGAAGCACAAATTCTCAAACAGCTAAATCATCCCCGCATCCCTCGATATATAGATTATTTTTGTATCGACGATCACACCCTCTGATTTACCCCAGCAGGATTTGCGGCTGCAATTTACCGACCGAGTTAATCTCAGTCCCAGTTTTGTCAGTTGGCTACAAAAGTTGATAGAACCTGCTCCAGAACAACGATTTACTAATGCTCGCCAAGCGCTGAATGCTCTCAAATCTGGTCTGGCTGTCAAATCTGCAAACAAGAATCAACTTTTGCCGCTAAAAGAAATAATCAACAATTCTGGATGTGGGATAAATAATTACAATGAAACAGTCCCAGAGGAAATTCTTGGTTGGAATTGGGGCGCATTCCTAATGCCTTGGTTGTGGATGTGGCCAAATCAAGTGTGGTATGGGCTATTCTGTTTTATACCCCACGGTTGGTGGTTAATGGCGATCGCTCTTGGTGCTAATGGCAATGAATGGGCTTGGAAAAGTAGACCGTGGCGCAATGTTGAACAATTCAAAGCGCATCAGAGAGGCTGGGCGATTGCTGGAATTCTACTTGGAGCACCTATTAGTCTTATGCTGTGGCTTCGAGCGATCGCTGTACTCAAATCTGTATTTTAAGTAGAAGCGCACAGATGTGCGCCCCTACTCTATTTTTAACTACTAACTTGGGATTCAACTACACCTACGGGACAAGATACGTTTGTCCCTCCCAAACCACAATACCCGTTGGGATTTTTAGCCAGGTATTGCTGATGGTAAGCTTCGGCATAATAGAATTCTGGTGCATCCAAGATTTCTGTAGTAATCTTGCCATAACCTGCACCGTTGAGGGCTTGCTGATAAGCTTCCCGTGATGCTTCTGCTTGCTGCTTTTGACTTTCGGAATATACATAAATTCCCGAACGATACTGAGTGCCAGCATCATTACCTTGACGCATCCCTTGGGTTGGATTGTGGCTTTCCCAAAAGACTTTGAGCAGTTCGGTATAACTAATTACTTTGGGATCAAATACAACCAATACCACTTCATTGTGACCGGTCCGCCCACTACATACCTCTTCATAAGTGGGGTTGGGTGTGAATCCGGCAGCGTAACCTACTGCAGTGGTGTAAACTCCTTTAAGTTGCCAGAATTTGCGTTCTGCACCCCAAAAACAGCCCAAGCCAAAAATTGCCTTCTCTAATCCATCGGGATAAGGAGGTTGTAAAGGATTCTTGTTGACATAATGAGCCGCAGGTACTGACATAGATTGTGCCCTTCCTGACAAAGCTTCTTCAGGTGTGGGCATAACTGACTTTTTGCCAAATCCGAATAGTCCCATTGATTTTGATGATATATATCTTTACCTTATTTACTATTCTAAAGATTCTCGCGATCGCTTGGGGTTTTCTCAGAGTCTTAAGTACAGGCTTTTACTTAAATGGGCTTTGTTAACCTTGTGGCGCTAGTCCATGCTATTCATCAATATTATGAAACTTTTCAAGGGTAAATTGGCGTTAGAAGATACTCATGGATAAAATACCAAAAATTGATCGTCAAAGGGAGCATCAAGCTAACGAACGTACTTTTCTAGCTTGGCTACGCACTTCTATTGCATTGATTGGCTTTGGTTTTGCGATCGCACGATTTGGTATATTTCTGCGCCAGTTGAATATTGCTATTACTCAACAAGAACCTCCGGTAAATCCATTATCCAATTCGGAAAATTTGGGTTTGGCTTTGGTAATTTTTGGAATTTTGACTGTTGCGTTAGCTGCGTGGCGATACAATCAAGTTTTCTGGCAAATTGAACGAGCAGATTATAAACCAAATAGGTTAATGGTTTGGATAATGACCGGAGTAGTAATTATTTTGGGAATTCTCAGTATTCCTTTGCTCTTAAGGCGCGATCAAGTCCCCGCTCGTTCTCCTGTTCCAATTCAACCACAGTCGCGAAATTTGCAAAGATCAACCCCAAACCTCAATGTTAAAAAAGGGACAATTACTACTCAATACAAACAAATATTTTACAACAATATCCCCGACTTTTTAAAGAAGTTGGGGATCTGAGCTTTACTTAGCAGTAGCCTCAGAAATAACCGTTACACAAGCATTCACTAAGGGTAACAGCGGCCCTAGTTGTTCTTGTCCATTCACTGCTAAATCGCTGTGACACAAATAAACTCTCTCGGATACACGAGAGAGTAAATCTGTCAAAATTCTTCGCAGTCTTTGTTCTTCTGCCAATTTCTCATCTTCTGCTGTCCAAGGTTCGCCTAATCTGTCTCGCAGGAAAAACGGCGCACCAAACAAAGTTGCTGCACCACCTTTAGCCCACAGGGGTGAACCAGCATCCAGCCAAAAATGCCAACGGTGCGATCGCCTGCTAGATCGGTATTGAAATATAGTTGCTAAGGTAACGGCCTTTCTTGCTCCACCTATGGGGCGCACAGGATAAGGGTTGGCGGTAATCGTACCACGTCGCAGTAATTGAATGAATTCGATAATAGTTGTGTGAGGCGTTGTCTCAACTGGGGCAATTTGTCGTAATCTGGTGTCAATTTCCCAGTAGTGTTGGGCGGTTTCTAATAATTCGCGCAGTGCTGCTAGTTGTTCGTAGGGGAGATTACTACCATTCCACAAAAAGCGTTGAATTGCTCTGTCCAAGAGGGAAATGGGACTGGGAATTAACCGCAATTCTTGTTGCGATCGCTGCTGTTCTAACCACTGTAATATCTCATTATAGGCTGTAGTAGCCGCATAGCCGATTCTATCCCAACGCTCGAAGGCTGACACTGGCAACAAGTTGGGGTGATCGGGATGTGGTACAAAGCAGTAATCTGCAATCAAACCAGCACGTACCGGGTCAATATCGGTGGTAAGTGAGGAGTTAGGAGTTAGAAGTGAGGAGCTTTCTGGTGCTTGTTGTTTCCTGCTCAATACAACTAGCATTTCTGCCACGGCATCCCGGTCTACGAGGCGGCCTAAGCCGGGATAAACTAGTGCCAACATGGTGAGTAATGCGCGAATGACGGGTGAGCTAATTAGGGGACGTTGGTAATTGAGCGATTGGACTTGGATATTTTGCTTGATGAGGATTTCTACTAGAGTATAACGAGCGATCGCATCTAAACCCGGTGCAATAATCGCCACTTCTTGTGCTTCTACTTGCTGTGATTGGATGGCATTAGCAATTACCTCGGCTGTTTGTCGCAATAGTTGGGCGCGGGAGGTGGTTTGAATTGAATGCACAATCTCAGGTAAGCTAAACAGCACCATTGGCTCTGTGACTAATTCCACCATCTGTTTAGCTTGCTCACCAAGAGACTCTGGAGGCGGGCCAGCCAAGATTTCTACTCGACAGCGTTCTGCTAGCCCTTCTAGGTAGTTCGGGTCTGCTCCTAACCCTAATCGCACTGCACCATCGGGATTGTAGCTAAACGCCCCTACAGCACCTTGATCTAATAGCAACTCAAACAAAAGACGCGCTACGCTAGGATAATCATCTACATCATCTGCTAATACCGCCTGATAGCGTTTAACTAGATGTTGTTGGTAGTTGCGATCGCTTAACAAATATTGACTATAGAGTTCGGTAATAATGCCATAAGTTAGTAACCCCCTTTCTAAACACCAGTTACGCCAATCTAGCAGCAAAGATGCCAAAAATTCCGGCTCTAAAGTTGTAGTATTTTCCCCCAGACCCCTTGTCAAAATCTGGGCAATATCTTCGCAATGTACACCACTATAAGCAGCTAGTTGCAACAAGTCTAGAATGCGACGCACCAAGCGAGACTCATTCACTCCCGCAATCCTTAAAATTTCTTCGTCTAATTGGGGACGCCAGAGTTTAGTTGCTAACTCCTGCTCTGTTTCTGGCCGCAATCTTACCGGAAACTGTGCTTTTAAATTCAACGAGTTAATTAGCAACGGCCAAAATAAAATAACTTCATCCTGGAAAAAACCTAGTGGCGTCTTGGCACGCACCGGATATTTCCCTAATGTTGATGTAACAATTATATCTCCCAATTCTCGACGATTATCATCATTGGCAGCTAAGACTAAAACTCCTGGCTCTGTTTGTTTAAGATATAAAAATTCGGGTATATGAACGCCTTTTTTACGTCCTGGAGTTTTAGTATAAAATGATTCACTATACTGTTTGTCAGGTTGTACCCAACTACAAAACTGCTCTACCAAGCGAGCTGTCTTACCACTGCGGCTATTGCCAACAATCCAAACCGAATGAGAAATCACAAACTTTCTCCTTGTAGATTTGCTAATATACCCCGTGCGTTAACTTAAGGTTAAGAATCACCAAACAATGCTGGATGATTGTCTCCAATGAAAAACTCTGTTTTTAGCCAAAAAATCTATTCTTTTCTACTTGATACTTACCGATGGTACTTACAGACTCCTGAACGTTCTTTACATCAAGCTTATGATGCAGCATTAAAGATTAAGGAAATAGAAAATAAGCATTTCAATGGTAATAAAATAGACATTGACTCAGCCATGTACAGCAACAGCGTAATGGATTATTTTGAGTCAGACCTAAATAAGCTATTAAAGACTGCCAAAATGCGGCTAACAGAGTTTAGAGCAAGCCGTTGGTTTTTAAATGAAGAGAATCAAAAAGCTGCTCAGAAAGCAGGTATCGAGCATCCCAGCCCTTCTTTGGTTTTGGAAAAGCTAAACTTTATCGATCAAGTTATATCCAAATACACAACAACTTCTGCTCAAATAAGTTCTAAAGCTTTAGTAGTCAAACCTCCAAATCTACCAGCTAATGTGATATCTGATGACAATTCGTTGCTCGTAAATACTCCAACAGTACCGCCCAAAATACCAACTCTAGACTCGGGTAAGAAACCAAAATCAAAGCTTAAAGCCGATACAATGGGCGTTTTACCCCGCTCTATTTTAAGTACTATTACTCGCCTGCAAGTTGAATTAGACCCTAATTCTGAACAAGAGGTAATTCATAATTTTCGTCAAGCTCAAAGAAGAACAATTATATCTATCAGGTTTATTTTACTATTAATTATCGTACCACTTCTAACGCATCAAATAGCAAAAGCTTTCGTAGTAGGGCCACTTGTTGAGGAGTTTAGAGACAATGAGCAAATACAGATATTCCTCAATCCCGAAATGGAAGAGGAAGCTCTTGTAGAATTACATAGATTTGAAGAAAAGCTCAAGTTTGAAAATCTCATTAGAAATGCCCCCCCGTTGTTACCTGATCAGATTGAAGTTGAACTGAAAAAGAGGGCTATTGGGCTTGCTGAAGAATTTCGCCACGAAAGCTCTAATGCTATCAAAAATGTTTTTGCAGATATGTTCTCGGTGGTTGCTTTTATCTGGCTTTTAGTCGTCAGTAAATCTTCTATTGCTGTGATCAAAGATTTCTTTGATCATATTGTCTATGGACTTAGTGATAGTGCCAAAGCATTTATCATTATTTTGTTTACTGATATATTTGTAGGTTTTCACTCTCCTCATGGCTGGGAAGTACTCCTAGAAGGTGTATCGCGTCATTGGGGATTACCAGCAAATCGGGATTTTATCTTCTTATTTATTGCTACATTTCCAGTGATTTTAGATACAATTTTTAAATACTGGATATTCCGGTATTTAAACAGAATATCGCCTTCAGCAGTTGCTACTTATCGTAATATGAATGAATAGGGATTGTGCATGGGGCATTGGGACTTGCGGAAACATATTGGTGGTGTAAAACAAGTAAATTATTTTTGGTTTTTGATTTTTGAATTTGAGCGAAGTGGATAATCTCAAAAGTTTTGGATTTTGATGAAAGAGGTACTTGCTGAGTTAAAAAAGTTTAATAAAGTTATTGCTATCAGCTTACCTATAGTTTTGTCGGTTTTGCTGGTACGAATGCAATCTTTAGCGTATCAGGAACTTAGCCCGCCAGAATGCCGCGTGAAAAAGTGGGATATACCAATATCATTGATTGATGAAAATCAAAAAGTACCATTAATTCAGAGGCTACCAGTTACTTGTTGTCAAAGTGATACCTCTTGTTTAGATGAACTTATCTATGGAGAAATACCAGACAAAAAGGCGCTGGTGAGTGCGATCGCTCAGAGTCTCCAATACCTGCAAACGGCTAATGCTGGAGCTGCTTATCAAAACTATCAGGTAGCTGGAATTACGCGCGATCGCGTCTTTAAAAGCTTGAAAAGATTCCACGAACTCCTATTAAAAACTAATTCTGCAACAGAATTACACCAAGCCATCGAGCGGGAATTTGTTCTTTACCAGTCAGTTGGTAAAGACACCAAAGGTTCCGTTTTATTCACCGCCTATTATGAACCGCTTTACGCAGCCAGTCGCGTCCCCACAGCAGAATATCGCTATCCTGTTTATCGATTACCTCCTGATTTAAACTCTTGGAGTAAGCCTCATCCTACCCGCGAAGAGTTAGAAGGAGCAGATGGTTTACAAGGCGCAAAAGGGAAGTTGCGAGGATTAGAGTTGTTTTGGTTTCGCGATCGCCTTGAACCATATCTAGCTCAAATTCAAGGTTCAGCGCGACTTCAGCTTCCCGATGGAACTCAGACAACAATCGGCTATGCGGGTAATATCGCTTATAACTACAAAAGTATTGGGCGAGAATTAGCGAATGATGGCAAATTACCGCTAGAAGGTATGACTATGCCAATTATTCTCGACTATTTCCAAAAGCATCCCCAAGAATTAAATACTTATATTCCGCGCGATCGCAGTTTTGTTTTTTTTCAAGAAAACCACGGGAAACCAGCGCAAGGTTCTATCAATGTACCACTAACAGCAGAGCGTTCTATCGCCACAGATAAATCTCTCATGCCTCCTGGTGCTTTAGCGTTGATTCGCGCTTCTATTCCCTTTACTAATCTTACCGGAAAGATGGAGGAGCGCATCGTTAGCCGCTATGTTCTTGACCAAGATGCTGGAGGCGCAATTAAAGGTGCAGGTAGGGTAGATTATTTTTTAGGTACAGGTAAAATAGCAGGCAATCGCGCTGGTGTTACAATTAGCAATGGACAATTATTTTATCTATTAATCAAGTCCAATAATTAAACAAACTTGCATTTTAATACTAAGAATCCCAACTTTTCTAAAAAGTCAGGATTCTTAGCCTTTCAGCGTAAATAAATTACACATTCCAAATCAATGAAACGCTTGGAGTAAGCAATTACGAATTACGAATTACGCTACTAAGCTTCTATATCAATATCACCATCATCATCGTCATGATCATAAGGGATATCGTCAAGGTCTATCATTTCTGAAATTTCTTCTACTTCATTTAGATACTCAGATTCTTGATGTTCCCGCTCTATTAGACGACCAGTTGACTTTAACCATTCCAAGAGAATAAATTCATTACTTGTACGAATTACAGGCGCTCGTTGGTTACGAGGTTCTTCACGCAAAGGGCTTGTAGGCATAAAAAAACTCACTTTGAATTATGGATCACTATGCAAAAACAGGAAAATTGTCCACTAGGGTTAAAAGGCTTGTATAACAAGCCTTTTCTCAATAGATAAAATATGAACCATTGAGTTTTTTATTCTCTTGTCCGTCTAGTTACTTACCATTAAAATGTCTTTACGTCAGTCCTAAAAAATAAATCTTCAAGCGGACGGCATCTCACAAGGCATTTGGCAGCTTGGCGAGAGTTTCATACATATTAGAGGGTAATGCAGACAATCTGTTCGCTACAGCGACTGCATCAGCTAAGTTGCTAAATTGACACCGGACAATTTCTTGTCCATTTCCTGACGGAAATCGCTTTCTAGCTTTGTTAGATACTGCACAAATAATCGCTAAAGCTTTGGCGAACCCATCTTTTGTCAATATTGTTTCTTTAGCGAACCCTTCAACAGGGATAAGACAGACCTCAAATCGATAGCCTGGTCTGGGAGAAACAGCTATATCGATATAGGGTTTATCTTCTTTCCTGATTCTGCGTAAATATTGGGCAGTCAAATTAGTATCGTGCAAATCAGTCCCAAGGGCATAAGTAAAAAAGCAATCTTCTGTGAGTGACTCAGGACGGGTAATTATCTCCGTTGGCATAAGTTCAAGTACTAAGCGTATATTATCTGGGCTTGTGACACACTAAACTTGTCCGTTCTCCTAGCGCATTTTTGGGCAGTCAGATGTATCAGTTTTACACGAAATATTCCAACAAAGTTGCGCTAAGTCAAAATTTCCGTTTTCGCAATCAATTTTGAAGACTCTCATCTCTAAAGGCATAAATTGGCAATAGCAACTGACATAAAACACCTCTAGAATCAAAGGGTGTAGAGATTTAGATTCGGAGAAGCGTCTATATATAGTCAGTTACATGACCGAAAATATTTCTCAACCATACTAATTATAACATACTTGACGAGTGAAACTTTTTTAACTATTCTGACCTATAGATATTACGGATATTAGCGTCGAGCCTAGAGAGGTAGAGACTGGTACTAAAATTGCGATCGCTGCCAAACACCGCGCCGATAATGTTTCCCATTGCTGTCTGAGGAGTCAACGCTCTTAATTCCTTTGATCACAAAGCTCTCTATTTGAATGAGATAAATTTCTAAAATACTTGACAATAGACTGCTGAAGATACCCTATTTTTGCTAGATATTCAAGGGCATAATATTCTTGGATTTAGATATGTTTTAAAAGTAAGTGTTTTTTGTGGCGTTTTTATGATTTCATCAGAGGGAAAGCGAAAACTTTCGCCTATATATGGTTGTTCTTAATTAAGCTTTTTTTAGAGGTTTTAATAAGTATTTAGCAGAGTGTATACACTTTACAAACATTTCTACAAAGGATTTCGAGCTTAACCCAAGCTTATTGAGGCTGGATGGGTTGGATGTCTTTAATTTGACGAGGGGTTAATTTAATAGGCAAGTGCGATCGCACTGGGCTATCTGATTAGAGTAATCATTAACTATCTTTCGTAAAACCGCTTTTGTACGAAGATTTTAGATTATACTCTCGCCGGAGTAATAAAAAAGCCTGATTTTGTCAAAATTTCGGATTTTTTGTGTTGGTCACGACATCCAAAAAAATAAAAGTTATTTATGCTACTAAACGAAGTCATAAACGAGGTCATTTTACGTTATTGACTTAAGCACTATATCCAGTCACATCAAATTCTTTCTAGGTTTTAAATGAACAAGAATAATCTCTGCAAACAACGCCCAACCAAAAATAGCGTGTCAATTTTGACTTCACTGGCTGTTTTAGCTTCTTCATTAGTATTGCCTTTGCAACAAGCTCAAGCTGCTCCATCATTGACTACTGTTGTAAATTTCAACGGTGCCAACGGAGCTGCGCCAAGAGCTGGCGTACTTCAGGGTAAGGATCTCAATCTTTATGGAACTACTTCTGCCGGTGGCTCATCTAACAACGGAACTGCATTCAAGCTGAGTGGTGGCGGTTTCAGTACTTTGACCACACTGGTCAACTTTACAGGAACAGCTTTGTAACGTAGACGCAAAACGGCTTGCCGTAGGCTACCACCATCTCTACGAGAGGCTACCGCCAACGCGCAGCGTCTCGTTAGAGAAGGACGCAAAGAGAAGAAAGAAATGCTTAACCCAAGCGTATTGCCCTATACCATAGATAGTAATAATTCCATTCAGCATAAACCCCTCCTAATTTCTATCTGGAGGGGATTTTGTTCCTTAAATGACCACTGCAAGAAAGGTATTCCAGGTTTAAAGGGGTATCCTCAGTTCCAGAAAGATTGCCGTTCTGTTGAGTACAAAACATTAGGCTGGAAACTTGCAGATGATCGAAAATCAATAACTTTCACTGACAAGAAAGGTATTGGAAGATTAAAACTCAAAGGTACTCGTGATTTGCACTTCTACCAAATTAACCAGATTAAACGGGTTAGATTGGTAAAACGTGCCGATGGTGTGTATGTTCAATTTTGCATTGATGTAGACCGTTGTGAAAACATAGAACCAACTGGTAATACAGTTGGACTGGATGTCGGTTTAAAGGAATATTACACCGACTCTGACGGCATTAGGATCGAGAATCCTAAGTTTCTTCGAGTTGGCGAAAAACTTCTCAAGCGTTCACAACGTCGAGTTTCCAGAAAGGTAAAAGGTTCAAACAACAGAGGCAAAGCAAGACTCGTTTTAGGTAAGCGCCACCTCAAAATAAGTAGGCAACGTAAAGACCATGCTGTGAAATTAGCACGGTGCGTAGTTCAGTCTAACGACTTGATAGCCTATGAAGATTTGAGGATTAAAAATATGGTGAAAAATCATTGTCTTGCTAAGTCTATTAATGACGCATCTTGGTATCAGTTCCGTGTCTGGGTTGAGTACTTTGGTAAAGTATTTAAACGTGTCACGGTTGCGGTTAATCCGCAGTACACAAGCCTTGAATGCTCTCGCTGCGGTGAAGTTGTTAAGAAAACTCTATCTACCAGAACACACGTATGTTTGTGTGGTTGTGTAATGGATAGGGATGAAAACGCAGCTAGAATTATCCTTAGTCGAGGATTGGGTACGGTAGGGCATATCGGAACCTCTGCGCTAGACGTAGGCAACGCTTGCGGAGATGAAACCTCTACTCAAGAAAGGTGAAAACCTGCATGAGCAAGTTATGTCTTAGATTCAAGAATCCCCGTGCGTTCACGCCGGGGAGTGTCAATCTGGCCATATCAATTAAAGAGCGGTATGCTACCAAGCATTGTCTAGCATTTATACTGGATTACTCAAACTGATAATTGATAGTATGGAGATATAGTACTCATATTGGGTTTTTGAAAAACCCCGTACAACTCGAAAAAGCTGATTTGCTACTCCGTACTCCCCACTCTTTGCCTATCGCGCTTCTCTGCGAGACCCTTCTCTTTGCACAGAGGCTTCTCTTTCAGAGACGCAAACGCGAACGCGCACCACGCAAATAAGTATGGCTACGCAGCGCTGCGTGAACAGAAATCAAAGCAGATTCCTATAGTATGGAAAAACTTAAGGAAGAATGTAGCAGTTCTGGTTAAAAAGCTCGAAACCTAGTTTATCTAACCATAAATACCTAATTAAATAAATATTAATGTTTTGTTAACTTAAATTAATACAAATTTATGTATAGTATAGAACTTTGCTAAACTTCATAATTTGAGGAAAAATAAATGTTAAATCATGTAAGATCGGAATGCTTGTAAAATTGGAAACAACTAACGCCCACAGTACACCATAGGAAAATTAGAAAATGTCTAGGCAAAGTTCTCACGAGAGAAACTTTTTCAAAGCTTTAATTGGTAGCGCTATCAAAGGATCTCATAAGTTAAGACTGGGACTCCACTCTATCTTGATTATTCTGATTGAATCTGTACCTTTTTTGATTGCTTGTGCTGTACTTGTAAGCGTTATCAGCCTAAAAAGTCCTATCCTGCTTTTTTGTTTACTAGTTGGTAGTTTAATTGCAGTCATCATCCAAGAAATTGGGCAGCAAGTGAATTTACCAAAGCGATCGCTAATAATATTACAAATTTTAGCTGCAGCCGTAATTCTGAGTTTATATTGGTTAGACTGGTTTGCAGCCCCCGCACAAGCACAGTTTTTTGGGGAAGCTGAAAGGTTTTTCAAAAGAAACTTAGGTGGTGGAACAGGAGTTGGTGGTGGTAGTGAGGCAGCAATAAGTTTGATATTTAATGTGTTGCGGGCCATTTACTTACTCTATATTGCAATCTCTTTGGTTGGTGTGATTAACGCAGTCCGTAAAGATGAAGATTGGCAAAGCATTGCCAGAACTCCCCTATTAGTCGTTGTTGCTGTTACCATTGCTGATGTACTCACACGCTTTGTAATTGGCCCACAACAGCAGTAAATAATTCAAATATTTCATATTTCATCAAATGTCTCAAGAGCGGGAACAAGAATTTCGTCCAGTCAATCAGGTTCTGGGAAGCCAACCGTCATTAGGACCAATTCCTGCCGATCAAATTCTTCCTTGGACGGTAATTGCCTTAGCCTCTTACTTTATTATCAATGGAATTTTTGGTGGAATTTTCCAAGAAGAGTTTCAAAAATGGTTGTGGACCATACTAATGACTGGTTGGGGAATAGGAACTTGGTGGATCTTAACCGGTGGTAGGAGTTGGAGTTTTTTAAGTAAATTTATTGGCGTTCCCGCTTGGACAAGAGGCTTTGCTCGTTATCAAAGCTTATTGGAAGTTAACCATGAAGCAAAAAATCGGAAAACAAAGCGTCGGCGTCGCCGGAAATGAAAGTAGATTAACACCATTTGAAGATGCCTTACACTTGGCGACAATGCTACGTGTAGCATTGAATGGGCGTGATATTGGTGCTTACCTTTTGACAAAAGGCAATCAAAGAGATCGGTTTTGCTTTGTTTTTGGTTTTGACTGTAAGGGAATTCATACCACTTTAAGACCCGAACAAATCGATACACTTTTTAATAACATTGAAGCCGGATTAAAAGATATCCCTAGCGGTGAAAGAATGACACTGCATTTGGGATCTTTTAGTTCTGATAAAGAACGTCAAAAAGAATTAGTATCGCTAATAAGAAATGCGCCTTCACGAGATATTAAATATTTGTTGATGGCAGAAAGAGCCAGAGTCAAAGAATTGACTATTTCTGGTATTCGTAAGCCTAAATTTTTGCGTATTTATGTAACTTACACCGTTGAATCCAACTCGGCAAATGCAGATGATTGGATAGAGAAACTTTTAGTCAAAGCTGAATCTTGGTGGTTGAAATTTAAAGGTGAACTCTCAGAAGTAGAAAACCAGCGCATTGAAACCCTGATAACAAATGCTTATAAACAGGGTTTTCTACGCTGGGAACAAATTTTATCTAACCAAATGGGATTGGATGTCAAGCCTTTGAAGGCAGATGAACTTTGGGAGGGCATCTGGAAAAGGTTTAATGATACGCAGCCAATAGAGATTCCCCAGTTGATGACTTTAGATGAAGAAGGGCTGCACGAACAAGTTAATTCAGATTTAGCTAGTACTAAATTGTTGATAGACAATATCCACGGCACAACTTTGCTAATGGAGTCTAGCGTACCTTGTGCCGATCGCCGCTGGGTTAATGTTAACAATCGTTATATCGGCGTACTATCATTTCTCGAAAAACCCGGAGGTTGGCCAAATAAATCTACTCAACTGCGATATTTATGGGAACTATTGGCCAGAGAAAGAGTAGTAGATACAGAAGTTTTTTGTGAGTTGACTGCGGCAAATCCAGCATTGGTGAAAACTACTTTGCAACGAGTGCTGAAGCAGTCAAACATGACGACAATCATGGCTCAAGAAAAAAGTAAAACTATTGATGTCAACGCTCAATTAAAGTTGAAGAAATCGGTAGCAGCACAAGAACAATTGTTTGAAGGTGCAGTCCCGATTTATACGAGTATCGCTATTTTGGTACATCGTCCGACTGTAGAAAAATTAGATGAGGCGACAAGATATATTGAAAACTGTTTTCAACGTCCAGCAAGGGTAATTAGGGAAACTGAGTATGCCTGGAAAACCTGGCTGCAAACTCTACCAATAGTTTGGGAGGGTTTGTTGGCAACCCCCTTTAACCGTCGCCAGCTATATTTAACAAGTGAAGTTCCCGGATTAATGCCTTTAGTTTTAACTAAACGGGGTGATAAAGAAGGGTTTGAGTTGATTGCCGAAGAAGGCGGAACACCCGTACATTTAGATTTGTTTACTCAACACAAAAATTTAGCTTTGTTTGCTACAACTCGTGCTGGTAAATCGGTTTTGGTATCAGGGATTCTAACTCAGGCTTTGGCGCATGGTATTCCTGTTGTAGCGTTAGATTTCCCTAAACCTGATGGGACATCTACCTTTACTGACTACACTGAGTTTATGGGGGTCAATGGAGCCTACTTTGATATTTCCAAACAATCGAATAACTTATTTGAACAGCCAGACTTACGATCGCTAGATCCAGAACAACAGCGCGATCGCTTTAACGATTATACCGCCTTCCTAGAATCAGCTTTGATGACAATGGTTTTAGGATCATCCACTGAAAGTCAAATTTTATCGCAAACCGTGCGATCGCTGCTCAACTTAGCATTAGAAGCCTTCTTCGCTGATGAGGGCATACAAGAGCGATATCGACAGGCGATGGCGGGAGGATTTGGCACTCTTGCTTGGCAGAAAACCCCTACTTTAAAAGATTTTCTGTATTTCTGTTCATCAGAACACTTGCAGCTAAGTACTTTAACTGGCAGAGTAGAAGATGCTCTAAGTCAAATTCAGCTGCGCTTACGGTTTTGGCTTTCTAGCCGGGTGGGACAAGCCATTTCTGCACCATCTAGTTTTCCTACCGATGCACAACTATTAGTTTTTGCTCTCAGAAACTTATCAGATAGTGAAGATGCAGCCGTACTATCTCTGAGTGCCTATTCAGCAGCATTACGACGCGCATTAAGTAGTCCGGCCTCGATATTCTTCATTGATGAAGCACCAATTCTATTTGAATTTGAGCAGATTTCTGACTTAGTTGGGAGAGTTTGTGCGAACGGTGCTAAAGCTGGTATCAGAGTCATCTTATCAGGACAAGATCCTGATACTATTGCCAAATCTAAAGCTGCATCTAAGATTTTGCAAAACTTGACAACACGATTGATTGGACGCATTCAGCCAGTTGCAGTCGATAGTTTTGCAGATATCTTAAAGTATCCCCGCCACATTATTTCTCGTAATGCTTCAGAAAGCTTTTTTCCCAGGAAAGAAGGCGTTTATAGCCAATGGCTGTTAGATGATAATGGTATTTATACATTCTGTCGTTATTATCCAGGTTACGAACAATTGGCAGCAGTTGCTAATAACCCTGCTGAACAAACTGCACGGAGTAAGATGATGCAAGTTCATAGCGATAAATATGAAGCAATTTCTGCATTTGCACGTCAGTTAGTGGCTACACTACGTAGTAGTTAATCGGGTTCTGTAAGTAGTTAACAGTGATTCAAAAAGTTGTAAATCATAGTTAAAAAGCTCAGAAAATGCTTGAAAAGTCGCACATTTTAGCAGAAATCCCTCTCCAAACCTCTCCCCCACAGGGAGAGAGGCTTTGAAACCCCCATTCCCTGTTAGGGAAGGGGGGCTAGGGGGGTTAGGTTTGGGAGCCTTTGAACTTACCAAAAATACTTTTAAAATATCCTCGAAATTTCTGACTTGCTACTTAATATCGTCTACCTTTTTCAGGCACAAATGTATGCGAAAAACTACCATTTTTACTTTTACGTTGCTATCCCTGGCAATCCTACCAGCAATGGCACAAGTTAACACGGAATTAGGCCAGGTTTGGAATGATATTAAATTATATTCCGCAGAAATGGAAAAATACTTTCAAAATAATCTCAGCGATAACTTAAAGCCTTTAGAAGCACAGAGTCGAAATGCTCTTGATAGTGCCAAGGGAGATAGAGAATTGAAGATACCTAATCCTGTAGCTGCGGGAAAAAAGATTCGTGATAATATTATCAACGAATCTTATCGTTCACAGTCTAGAGAAAGCCGCTTTGAAAATAATGTAGCAGTACGGGGAAATATAGCTAGTAATGAACTCAATCGTTTTATTACTCGTGGAGCAGCGGAAGCTCTTCTTGGTAAAGATGGACAAAATCGGACACAAGAAAAGTTAGAAAATACTGAAAATACATTAGAAAATATTGCCAGTTCTGCCGGACAGGCAGAGTCGGCAAAAGAAACATATCTTGGGAATTTTAGGAGTATTACTAGTAGTATTCCTGGAGGTAATGAAAATATCAGGGCTATTTCGCTTTTAGCACAATTAATAGGTTTTACTCAATTACAAACTATCAGAATTCAAGAGGCACAATCACAATTTCTAGGTGAAACATTTGCCCAGACAATACAAACGAATCAGTCTTTACAATATTCTAATTTAAATTTAGCAAATATTTCTCAGCAGGCAGAAGAGGCAAATCGTGCTCGAAGAGTAGATACATCTACAGAAGCAGCGCGACTTTTACGAGCTACTTCTCAACTAGATTTGTTTGGTAGAGAAGTTGATAAGTAGGATTTTAGAAGAAAAAACTCTAATTTCCTATACAATTTTTGAAATCCATAAACTTTTTACAAACCAACAACAAATCTAAAAAGCAGTTTGTAGTGGTGCGTTATCGGCAGCCTAAGCATAACGCACCTCAAGTATGTGGGATAGTGCGTTAGATTCCTAATGCACCCTAGAAAATCTAAAAAACAGCCTATCAACTCAAAATGCAACTTGCTATTCAATTAATTTTTGCTCAACTAGGTTCCCAAGTAGGCATTGATGAGGTCCTCAATAATGGTGCCGCCACTTCTCAAAGTATTGCTGAAGGATGGGACAAACAATGGCTGAATTTATTACAGAATACCACCAGTAATAGCTTGTATGGAGCGCTGACAACTCTGGGTATTTTTTTTGCAGTAGGAACCCTGCTATTTTTTATGATACAATTCCTCAAAGACTTAATATCCTACGAATACAGTCGTCCAATATCAGCTTTAATCTGGCCTTTTGTGGTGGTCATCCTCTTAAGTAATACAGGCAATGGAAGTATGCTTTCTAGCCTGACACTGGGAGTGCGGAACTTTATAAACACTGTCAATCAGCAAGTATTAGTAACAGCAGATGCGGATAAAATGTATCAGCAAGCATTGAGTATGAGTGTTGCTGAAGAAGTAGCTGGTTCTTTTCTGCGTCCTTGCCAATCGCTAACTGGTGAACAACAAAGCCGATGCTTTACTGAGGCTGCCGAAAAAGTTAATATTCTCTTGCAGAGATATAGAAATACGTATAGGAATCAAAACTGGATAATTAGGCTACAAACTAAGGTAGAGGATATCAGATATGACAAAGGCTTTGTATCAGAAACCTCATTTAATTCTTTGTTAGGTTCTACAGTCCAAACAAGCATCAAAAACTTTTTAATTTCCTTACAATATGCCTTCCAGAATTTGATAGAAGCAACTATGTTGCTGATAGCAGCTTTAGGACCAATAGCCGTAGGTGTATCTTTACTGCCTGTAGCTGGTAAACCAATTTTTGCATGGCTGACCGGATTTTTATCTATTGGAATCGCCAAGATTTCATTCAATATTATTGCTGTGCTAACTTCCGCAGTTATTGTAAATGGGCCAGGTCAAGATGTTAATGTTGATCCAGACTTAATGTGGTTCATAATTTTTCTAGGAATTTTAGCACCAATTTTGTCGTTAGTTGTGGCTGCTGCTGGAGGTTTTGCAGTATTCAGTGCTATTAGCAATACGGCTTCTTTAGTAAAAGAGAGGATATAAAAAATTCAAAATGAATAAAGTTGTTGAAAGTATCCTGACTGCTGAATTATATGCAAATCATAATTAATATATAATAACTGAAGTTTTTTGCAGAAGAGGTGATGAAATGGTGCGTTTACTGGAAAAAAGACAAACAATAGCAAGTGTTTTGACACTTTTTGCGATCGCAACCTTCGGTTTACATCTATTAGTTTTATTTTTATTCTTATTGCAAGGGCTAAATATTCGCCAACTCAGTGTGAGAAAAGCTCCCAACTTTGTGCAATTAATAGACGGTAAAGCAGTAGCTAATATTGATGATTTAGCAAGAGAACCAGAAGCAATTCGCCAATTCATCAGCAAAACGATGATATCAATGTTTAGCTGGTCTGGAAACTTACCACCACAAAGGATTGAAGAAGTTGCAAACCCCAAACCAGATTTAGGAATTGTTATTCCAACACCTCAAGGGGGTAGTCAAAAAGTTAGTACCAGCAGTTGGATAGCTAGTTTTGCCTTATCCGAGGACTTTCGCAAAGGTTTCTTGAGGACAGTTGCAGAAATGACACCACCAGAAGTTTTCTCTGAAGATCCAAAGCTTGCTATGACATCAGAATTAGTTATTAAGCGGGTTTATCCACCAAAACAAATTGCACCAGGTAAGTGGCAAGTGGGTATGGTAGCCGACTTAATTCAACAAAACCGAGTTGGTGGTGCAAAAGTCATCACTCCTTTTAATAAAGATTTCCTTATACGTGCAGCAGATTATTTCGGTAATCCCCAAGCAGGTAATAGCACAGACCTGCAAAAGGCAATTTACAGTGTCCGCGCTGAGAAACTAGAAATTTATGAAATTCGTAACTTATGTTTGTTAGATGGTTACAACAACCTTAATCAAGATAAATTAACGCAATGCGGGGCTGGACAGACATCTGATAGCTTTATCAGATAAAAGGTTTCTCGTTTACTGGCTAATAGTTCAATTTATATAATCAATTATTAATGCAATTACTCAAACCAGAAAATAGGAAAAATAACCCATTGCCACTGTTGGCAGTAGGAACATTTGGTTTACATGTATTTACCTTGCTTTTACTAATATTTAACGGGTCTATGTTACAACAGTTAGGTCAGCAACTTACACCTCAAACTTTAGTGCAACTTGTTGATGGTCGCACTATAACTGTAGACCCCCAACCAAATTTAGAGCGACAGCCAGAGGCTATTCGGCGTTTTGTGGGTGAAACTATGAGTTTAATGCTTACCTGGTCACAGCAACAGCCGCCAACACAAATTTGGGAAATTACCTCCCAACTGGTAGCTGATGATTTTAAAGAAAAATTTAAGTCAGAAGTTACCAATTTAAATCCAGATAGCCAATTTGAAAATGTTAATCGAGGAGCAGAGAATGTATTAGTAATCCAAAAAATTTCTCAACCTAAAGAAATAGGTAATGGAAAGTGGGAAGTGGAGATGCTTGCTAATCAATTAGTTTTTAGCGGTTATGATAGATTGGGAAAATCAACTTCCTTTAATAAAAAAATTTTAGTTAGAGCAATAGATGAACCAGCAAGTTCGCTACCCAATGCTCCACTACCTTCGCACTTTGCAGCTTACCGCCTTGGTGAAGCCAGACTAGAAATTTATAATGTATGTGAAATCCAAGATAAAAATTGTTCTGGGAATCCAAACCAAGCTTTACCATGACTAGATACTCAACTCCTGCGGAAACTCCTCCCCAAAATGAATTTACTTTAACCACCGATGATCACCAACAACAATCTGTAGAATCTTTCGATTGGGAATCGCGGATGTCAAGGTTGGTCGGCTTTGAAGAAGAATCTTCTAACGATACCCAAGGTTCAGAAGACTCTGCAACACCGCAAGAGTCGTTTTCTCAACCACAAGAAGTTCAGACTAAGCAACCCCTCTCATCTAATCCCTTTGCAAAGTTAGGCTTGGTAGGGGCTGCTACCTTAGCAATCGTTTTGGTGGGTGGTGTATTTTTGTCTCAGTTGATGAGTGGCGGCAATCAAAAGCCAAAAGATATTGTTCCTCCACAAGTGCCTGAGCAGCCAATTAATGAGTCTAGCTCTCAACAGCTAGAAGGCGAAGTAGATACTCTCAAAACAAAATTAGCCCTGACTGAACAAGCGCAGATGGTGAAAGCTGCTCAAGAACAGCTCAGAACGGCAAAATCAACGCAGACAGCAGCCTTACAAGAACCGTCAGTTTCTTCTAGAGGGAGACAGAGAATGATACCAACGCCCCCACCAACAGCTTATGTGCCTCGAACAGTGACAGTTGAGCGCATTGTTAAAGTACCTGCTTCTCAACCTTTGCCATCACCTCAGCTACCAGTTGTGAAGCCAAACACTCAACCTCAACCTGTAGTCAATATAACTCCACCATCTCCACCAAACCCATTTGAAGAGTGGAGAAGGTTAGCAAAGTTAGGTAGCTACGGTCAAGTTAATGCTACCAATCAACCTAATAACGTCGCAGCTGCTCCTGAGCCTGCAAACAATCCGCAACCACAGGAAGAGACACCACCACCGGAAACTCCTGCTCCTGCGGTGAGCCAAGCGCAACCTCTGGGACAAAAATCCTTAGCAGTAGGGACTAGTGCTAAAGCTGTGTTAGCAACAGCGATATTTGGGGAAACTACTACTAGGTCAGGCGGTGGTGATGAAACAGGCGATGCGAAAAACGTATTTGTGATCCGATTAAAAGAAGCACTCAAATCCAAGGACGGTGCGATCGCTTTCCCTGCAAACAGCGAATTCCTAGCTGAAATTAGTTCCATTAACGAACAAGGTCTTTTGCAGATGAACGTAACTAAAGTTATCTCGCAAAATGATGGCAACCCTACCGAACAAAGCTTACCCAACAATGCAATTATTGTTCGTGGTACCCAAGGTAAACCTTTAATGGCAGGTAAATTTCCCGGACAAAGTTCGTCCATAGCATCAATGGATCTAGGACTATTCGTTTTGGGTGGTCTTGGTAAAGCAGCAGAGTTAGTAAATCGCCCTGATACCAAAGTTGTATTTCCAACAAATCCAAATCCAAATCCACCTGCCAACTCCGGTGACGGCGAATCGAACAACAACTCCTACATTGCCTACCCTGTTACTGAGACTGAGAACAGACGCAACCTTGCAGCTGCGGTTGTAGAAGGTGGTTTTAACTCTGTAGTACCCCAAATTGCCCAACGTAATCAACAGGCGATCGCCCAAATGTCACAACCAACGAATGTTTGGTTTATGCGAGCTGGCACAACTGTTGAATTATATGTTAATCAAGCAATCTAATTTTAGGAGATAAAATTTATACCAATTTTAGTTTTTAGATTAGGTAATGGTAATTGGTAATTAGTTTTCTTTCCCTCTTTCGGATGCCTCCTTATTATCTCTACCAATCTCCTCCATTTGCAACCATGAAAAAGAATACTAAATTATCAGGAAATACCCCGAAGAATTCTTATTTCCTACCTATAGCTTCCTTAATTTTCTCGGTTGCTATGTTATTGTTGGTAGGTCGCGCTGGTGCTAATAACGCTGTTTTGCGTTCCATATTTTCTTGCCAAGCACAGGGTTTAGGTGGAGCAATACCTACGATCGACATTTGGTATCAACAAGGAACAAACTTAAGCTTTATTCCCGCTGGAGAAGTAATTAAAAAAGTTTGGTTAAACGATCCATCACAAGTAACTATAGACTTTGATGGCCCAGTATGTATGCAGTTTGGTCAAGACTCTAATAGTAATGCAGGAGATTGTACAAACTCCTCAGCGAATGTAATTCAACTCAGACGAATTCAAAAACTGGATATTCCTGGGCTTCCTCCCACTAGCAATACACTTTTGACAGTTGTTACCGAAGGGCAAGGTAGAAATAAGCTGTATACTTTTCGAGTGATATATAAAACAGATAACCCTGAATATCACACTTTAGCAGTTTTTGCCGATCCTTCTGGTCAGGAAGGAGCTTGTGCTACAGTTTCACAATAAACTTTTAGCAAAAAGTACCCGACAGTTTCCTTCTACAGCGTTGCAGAACAATGGGATGAATTGCGGCAAGCTCTTGAGGCAGGTGAGGCAGCACTTCTCTGCGAGACGCTGCGCGAACGACTACCCTCAGTGACCGGGAGTAGGGAGGGAATTTTGCAAGTTGCTAAATCATCCCACTTTCTCTGCAATGCCCCTTCTACAAAAAGCCCTGATGCCCACGCATATCTGCATTGTAGCGTTTCAAAAGCCTTGCTCAAATTCTTTACTTAGACAAAAGTGTTAGAAAGCATCTAAGTCTTTAGGCAGTTTTCTTTCTTTATAAAGCACGGTTAGGATCAGGCGTACGTAGTGCTGTAGTTCAATCAATTGAAAAACCCCATAACTCAACTGATTTAACTGACTCATGCATTAAGCTAATCGTCATTTAAATTGTACCATTTTCATGGTAATAAAACCTGCAAACCCTCTTCCTTGCTTCCCTGCGATCTCAATGTGCTTTCTTATATGCTTAACAGCTTATCAGCCTATATGTTTATAAATCTTTAGATGAAAACTAACCGAAAATTCTAAATTCGTGTAAATATAAAGAAAAGCTTAAGAGGTTACAGACTCATGGTCACTACCAAAATGATGCAACAGCTTTGGGCTGTAATCGAGTCTACCCAGGTCAACACCCTGCTGCATTTTGACGATGCGGCTTTAGTACAATTGCTCCTCCAGCAGCTAAAAGCGAAGCAGGCTATTGATCCTCAGGCAGATAGCACCCTAAATACTTACATAAAATCTAAACTGCCCCTTATTCGTGATACAGCTGAAGGACGATTATCCTTCGGGCAAGGCGGCAATCAATAGTACGAGAAATCATCAAATGATTGCTCGCCAAGCATACGCTCAGAGTTCAAACAGTGGAATATTATGAATAACTGGCTAGTAATTGCCCTAGTAGCTTATCTAATTGGAGCAGCGATTGAAGGGGTGAGTACAGCCAGTCAGCTATCTCATTCAGTGCCAGAATTAGCTAAAAGTACACAAGCTCACCCTTCAGAGTCTGCCACTGAGTCTAGTTCAACTTGGCGAGTTGTGGCCGCGATCGCCTCAGTAAGTATATGTGGAGCTTTTTGGTGGCCTTGCCGCCTTTTCCACCGTTTAATTAAAGGCAAGGTTAATTCGTAAGCTTAATCCTCATCTGTAGAATAAAACTGTTGGGCATAAAAACGGGCATAGCGTCCTTCCTGAGACAGGAGGGAGGTATGAGTACCAGCTTCAACCAACTGTCCTTGTTCTAGTACGAGAATGCAGTCAGCTCTACGAACGCTGCTCAAGCGATGGGCGATAATAAACACGGTACGGTTTTGCATCACTCGCTCGATCGCTTCTTGAACTAGTGATTCTGACTCCGAATCTAAGGCAGAAGTAGCTTCATCTAAGATGAGAATTCGAGGATCGTTGACAATCGCTCTGGCGATCGCTAATCTTTGGCGTTGTCCTCCCGATAGGTTAACTCCACGTTCGCCTACCCAGGTATGATAACCCTGGGAAAACTGGCTGATAAAGGAGTGAGCGTTGGCAATCTTTGCTGCTTCCTGAATCGCTGCTAAATCTAATTTTTCCTGACCGTAACCGATATTTTGGGCGATCGTTCCTGAAAAAAGGGTAACATCTTGGGGAACAATGCCAATTTGACGGCGCAGGCTGGTGAGTGTAACATCGCGGATATCAATATTATCAACCATAATTTGACCCCTTTGAGGGTCATAAAAGCGAAGTAAAAGGTTAATTAATGTCGATTTGCCGGCTCCAGAAGAACCAACTAAAGCAATGACATCACCAGGAGAAGCTTGCAAGCAAAGATCCTTGAGTACCGGCTGGCTGGGATTGTAGGCGAAATCGACATGACGATATTCTACCTTGCCCATAACTCTTGGCATTTCCTTTGCATTGGATTTTTCGCTGAGGCTAGGCTGCTTCGCCATCAGTTCAAAGATGCGTTCGACGGAAGCTTCGGTCTGTTTGTACTCGTTGTAATTGCTAATCATCATGTCGATTGGCTGAATCAGTAAAGCCACAGCAGCTAAGAAACTGATAAACCCTTGAGATGTCAGCTGATTCTGAGAAATCTGCCATCCTCCCAATAAAAATAGGAGCATAATACTAACTGCTTCCAAAAACCCAACAACAGGAAACTGAATGGATTTGAGTTGTTGAGTTCGATACTGAGCCTGACGATTGGATTCTGCTTCCTGATTGAATCGCTTCACTTCATACTCTTGTGCTGCAAAAGCCTGAACCACACGAATACCGCCAAATACTTCTGTTAGCAGCGCTGACAAATTAGAAACCTGATTTTGACTCTGGCGAGATAGCACGAGTAATCGCTGACCAAATCCTCCGATCAACCAAGCCATCAAGGGAGCCAAAATCAAACCTGTAAGCGTGAGCGGCCAATTCAGGTAGAGCATGTAAAGCGGGATCACAATTAACTGCAAGAGATTGGAAAGAAACTGATGGGATAACTTGTCAACAATCTCCCCTACCCGGTCGATATCTTCAGTTAGGCGATAAGTGAGGTCTCCCGTCTGTGTGGTTTCAAAGTAATCCAATCCGAGTTTGTGCAGGTGAGCGTAAACTTGCTTACGCAAGTTTAAAACCATTTCCAGAGCAGCAGCTATCATAAAGACATTCTGCCCGTATTGACAAAACCCTCGAACCAAAAATACTAAAGTGGCTAGTCCGAGCCAGTAGGCAATCTGGGTAACATTTCCCTGACCAAGAAACAAAGCGACCTTACCTGCTAAATAGGGTATTGCTAAGGTGAACAACACAAACCCTAAAATACAAGCCAACCCCCGAACTAACCGCGGCCATTGGGGCCAGAGATAAGGCAACAGTTGCCAGTAGCTAGAGCGGACTTTCATAGTTCAATTCTGTATGCTTATATTGTGCTAGCGCTGCAAAGTATCCCTTCCATGATTTATCCAACAATCTCAAAACTTGTTGTGGAACCTTGGCAGATAAACTTTTGTACTCTTGAAATTTGGCAGTAGCAGTAATTTCTACTAAGTTTCTCCTAAATAGGTTAGCAGAAGGCGAGCAATTCTCTCAGATGCACCGGGCAAGCCAAATCGCTTACGGCCATTTACTTTGCACTTAGCGAGGTAGTCTGAATCTTGTAAAGTCTCGACTACTCGTCGAGCTGCTTGCTTGAGAATCTCAGGGGTTGCTGGCTTGGTGCCGATGGTTTGGACATTTGTGCCCAACAGCCGTGTTTGCGCCTCTGCAAATTGATAGGTAAATTGAGGGCCCTCTCCGGGAATCTGGATGATAGGTTTCCCGATCGCTACAGCTAGCTCCACTGCCAACCCTGCCATACCAATGACGAGAGTAGAGTTACATAGGATGTCGCTGAAGGCATCTGAATAACATCTCACTTCCACAATCGGTGATTCGTCAGGAGAATTTCCTGGGGGAGAATAAGTGAGTATGCCTTCAGTTAGCTGCCAACCTTGGCTTTTGGCGATGTCGTCTAGTTGCTTCATCAAATCCGGTATCAAGGCTGCGCGAAACTGTAATCCTGATTCAGGCATCACCTTGGCGATTTCTACCACTAGTTGCAACTGCAAACAAAAATTTCGCGCGGCTTCAGGCATCCGTGACCCTGGTAGGAGAGCGATCGCTCTCTCGTCCGGTTTCAGGCGCAAGTCTTTGCCAGTAGGGACGAGCCAATCTAAAGCCGGAATGCCAGCCAATTGAGCTTTAGTTAAACCTTGCCGTTGGAGGTCATAAGCCGTATAGGATTCTTTGGTGAAAACTGCCAGACATCTGGAAGAATTAAGGTCGTGCCACAGAAGCGGATTGAGCCGTAACCGCCCTTCGTAGAGTGCAGAAAGACAAGAGATAAAGGAGACGAAGGGGCGCTTTGTTAAGTAAGCAAATGTCTGGGAGACAAAATCCCCAGTAGCCATAATCAAATCGCAGTCGGGAGCATACTGCAACACTGCTTGTAACTGTCGCCACGTTAACCCAATCAATCCCGATTGAAAATCTTTGAGCATATAGAGGCGCTTCATATAAAAGAATCCTCCAGAGGGCATTGTTTGCGTCGGGCCAATAATGGGAATGTTCAAGTTGCGGTAAGCTTTTCCTTCCCCCACAATCGGCATTGCTGCCATCTCCAGAGAAGGACACAATTGGCGCAGGGTCTGAATAACATAAGAGGTATGGTTGTCCTCTCCGTGGCCGTTACTGATAAATAAGATTCGCTTAGAGGGCATCTTGGGATTTGGATAGGTCTAAAATACTTGGTAATTGGAGACTGGATTTAAAGCTACCGTGAGCCGTTGATTGACCTTTTTCAACCCGCAAAAAATAGACTACTTTCTTATAGCACTATGCGTCGTGCCTTATTACAAGATTATGAAGATTATTCCGTGTGTCTGAGCAAATTCTTTAATATACAACCAAATACTAGAGAAACTGTTGGGTTAGATGGCAAAGTCTTTAAAGGTTCATATCAGATTAAATCTTGTTGCTTAGCCTAAACTCCAGAAGAGATACCAAACTCACCCAACGGCCTGCTCAGGGCATCGTTTGGGGCGAAGTATGTAGCAAAAACTCTTTATCAATTTGCAGTTGGTCAATTATGTAGTTTGTTCTGGTGTCGCTACATTTTGCCCAATCTTTGGCTCAGTACCAGCAAGCAGACGTTCAATATTAGTGCGATGGCGCAAAATCACATATAATCCACCAGCAATCCCAAACAGAATATATGGTAAAGGTTGATGCAAAAATACCATGAAAATGGAAACAGCGATCGCACCTGCAATTGAACTCAAAGAGACAATCCGCGATATTGCCACGACAACAGCAAACACACCAGCTGTTGCTAAACCTACCTGCCAACTCATTGCCAACAAGATCCCCAAGCTGATAGCAACAGATTTACCACCAGTAAAGCCCAAAAAAATCGATTTACTATGTCCCAGGATGGCAGCTAAACCAGCTAAAGTTGTTAATAAAGGTTGCCACACTTGTGCATCTACCGTTAGAGGGATATAATTTTGAATTGGGTTAAAATTGAATAACCAGTAAACTAGAGCGATCGCTAATACCCCCTTTAAAGAATCAAGTACTAAAACGAATGCTCCTGGCCCTTTTCCCAAAGTTCTTAGTACATTAGTTGCTCCAGTAGAACCTGAACCAACTTCCCGAATATCAATACCTTTTAACTGCTTTACAGCAATGTAGCCAGTGGGAAAAGAACCCAACAGGTAAGCTATGACCACAATTGCTCCGCACAGAGTTAACCAAATAGCCATAATATTCAAGATTCAAAATTTAAAAAAGTCAAGAGGTATTACTCTTGACCAATGACTAATGACCAATGACTAATGACTTATTTAAAAGTCATCATCATAGTTTCTCATGATTTTGGGGTCAGGGGCAAAGGCTAACCACAGGGGAAATTGCAGCAGTGACAAACTGATTTGCTCCTCTGAATCGTCAATGATAATTAAGGGCAGTTGATTGGCTTTCGTCAATCGGTCTGCTTTCTGAGCTAGAGCATCAGACGCCTCAAATAGTACCACGCCCCGGTCTGGGCCGAAATCTGGGCGACCGATTCCCAGACAGTCTTGCAAGCCGCGCCGCCATTCACCCAATCGCTCAGGTGTATTAGCTAAGACTAAAGTACGGACGCGATCGCCATATAGCTTGTGTAATATCGAAATTGCAGCTGAGGCAATCAAAATATTCTGTAAGCGGCTACCCATTGTCCGCAAACCACCCCGTCCCCCTTGGGTAAAAAACCAGTTAGAGATTCGTTCTGCGTGAATTGGTTCAAAGGTACGGCGTAGTTGCCAGGCTGGTCCGTAGTAATCTGGTTTATTGCGGTATTGGTCAATTAGGCGGCGAATTTGCTTAGTAGTATCTTGAAACTGCTGTTGGGCAAATTGCGGTATTCCAGGTTGGGTTTCAACTGGTTTAGCCTCTTTTTCTTTTACAAATGGTTTTTCTCGTTCTACCACAGTTGGCGTCAGTTGCAACTGTTCAGCCGCAACGGCTAAATCCTGTAAGCTACCTGTGAGATAGTCTTTAAAACCCTGCACCCGAATTGCCAAGTCTTGGGATGTTCCTGCAAAAGTGGTTCGCATCTCGTTGCGAATACGTTCTTGACGGCGTTCTAGTTGTTCTACAGAAATTTGCAGGGTTTGTTTGCGTTGTTCTAACTGCACTAGCGATTCTTGCACCAGTCGCCCCAGTGAGGTTTGAGTTTCACTCACTTGTGCTTGAAGGTTTTTGTAAGAAGCTTGCAGCTTGGCTATTTCTTCCTTAAGAGATGCTTCAGCGCTCTGCAACTCTGCCACTCGCTGCTCTGCTTCTGTATATAAAGAATGGTTTTCTGAACCCAGTGCGGTAGTATTTTCCGGTTGCGACTGCGCTACAAACTCGCCATTTGAATTTTCTGCTAGCTCTAGTGTAGAATCTACTACTTCTGCATTGGAAATGAGTGGCTCAAAAGTTGTGTAATCCTCTGATGAGCTAATGGCTCCTGTTTCTCCCACTGACTCAACAGATGGATTGACTGGATGTTCAACTACATTGTTCTGTTCTTGTTTTTCTGCCAACCGCTCATCAATTGGTTCTGGGGTTTGAGATGCCTCTGGGTTCATAAACAATAGTGTAATTCCTATGACGCGAATAAATAGCTTTCAGAAATATTACAATTGACCTGCCATAAAAGTCCTGAGTTATGAGTGCTGAGTTATGAGTCTAGATCGAAACGACTCAGCACAGATGGAACTTAGAACTAAATACGCGGACAACGTTGTTCTAAGCAACTTTTCAAGGTATTGGGATCAAATAAAATCGGCAAAAAGTGAATACTTTTAATTTCTTTAAAGTAAAACAGGATGGGGACTCCATTCCAGAAGATCCGCCAGTTTTGCCATTCCTGGTAGGGAAAACGCCGAATCAATTTTTCCCCTCTGTAAATATCTAAATCGGTGGCGGTAAATTGCAAACGCAGCGTTAACGCCTGAAACATGAGAAACAAACCAAACAGTGTAAAAACGGAGCCTACCAACGGTTGTACCAACAGTAGTGGAATAGCGGCAATCACCAACACTATAGGTATATTGTAACTAGGCTTGAGTTCCACAGTTGATGTGGAGTTAGGAGCAAATGAACTGGTCACAGTCTTAAATCCTGCTTTATTTACTAGGCATCTCTCCTATTTTAGGAGTCAGGAGTTAGAAGTTAAGAGTTAGAAGTTAAGAGTTAGGAGTGAGGAGTTTTAACTGATAACTCATAACTCCTAATTCCTCACTTTTACATCCCTAGAAATGCACTGCCAGTCCCCTGAAACATTAACCAAGAAAGAAAAAAGTTGAAAACAAATATAATTAGCAAGGCAGTCACAACAGCAGTTGTGGTTGACTGTCCTACGCCTTTAGCTCCTCCTGTTGTCGTCAACCCCCAACTGCAACCAATTACGGCGATTAAAATGCCAAAGCAACACGCCTTAATCATGGCGCTAACAATATCCCAGATACCAAGAAAGTTACGGGCTGAGTCTAGGAATACCGTATCAGACAGGTTGTAGATATTTGTCGCAATTATTAATCCCCCAAACATCCCTGTTACCAAAGACAGGAGGGTTAAAATTGGTAGCATTAAACAGCAGGCAAGAACGCGGGGGATAACCAGGTAATCGATTGGATCTGTTCTCAACATCAACATGGCATCGATTTGTTCTGTGACTCGCATGGTACCGATTTCGGCTGCAAAGGCAGAACCTACTCGCCCAGCCAAAATCACTGCTGTCAGCACGGGAGATAGTTCTCGTGTCAACGCGACAGCAAGCACTCCGCCGATAATGTTTCCTGCGCCAAAGTTGATAAATTCCCGCGCCACCTGAATGGTAAACACTGCACCAACAAAAATAGCTGTCAATAGGGCAATAAATAGGGAATCTGGCCCAACTGCTGCCATTTGTTGCAAGGTGTTGCGCCGATGGATTTTGCCCTTCAATAGGTGAACTAGTACTTGCCCACCCAGAAAAATCGCCGCCAGCAGCCGCTGACTCCATTCTCCTAAACTGGATTTGGATGTAGTCTGGTTCAATGTTCTGTAGCTAACTCGGTAACTGCCTTAAGAATACCGGAAGTCAACCCCTTCGGGGAATTCAAAATTCAAAATTACAATTCCCATAAATAAATTTAGTTGCTCTGTATCCTTTTCTTCTTCGGTCATTCGCATAGGGATTGGGGATTGAAAAGACGGCAGAGGACAAACTTCTCTCCCTTACTCCACTTCTCTACCAGAGGCTGTACCCGAAGCGTAGCTATGCCGCAGGCTTTACGGCTACACTCAGTTACCACCTGCTCCCTTGCTTCTTCCCCAGTCTCCAATCCCCAATGGGGCTAAATATTAACTTAGATTAAAGATGCTCTCAGAAAATGAAGCTGTTATTGAACGTGCTGCCAATCAATAAATAAGTGTTACTCTTGGCTATAACCTTTATTTTGCAAAGGTTTTGCAGATTCAAATTCCTTTGTATAACCGCAGCATATGCTGTAACGGGTAGCCGTTTATTTTAATGAAAACTTAAGATTTTTGACAGATTGGTTGTTCAAGAGCGATCGCACGTATTGTAGAAAATGACGAACTGCTATCTAGCTCTTGTCATATCTACTCACGGAGTTTGTCTTAAATGACTATTTTCAGTAACTTTCTCCGCTCTTTACTACTCACGATCATTTTTAGTTTTGTTGCTCCCATATTCCTAGTTGGCGGTGGACTGCTCCTTTTACCCCTCATCGGTTACTTCCCAGGTTTACAAGAGTTAACTGAAGCGATCGCTACTCAGATTATGCATTTTCTCGCCACCTTTGGCAGTGGAACTCCCCTCCGTGGATTATTTGTGATTAGTTTTACCTGTAGTTTCGTCGGGGCCCTGTTTGATATGTACGCTTATTATCGGTGTCAAATTTTACGAATTGATTCCTAAACAGTAGAAATAGCTTTGTCAGGCGCTAATGGGCTGTACAACATAGGGAAACGTAATATCCCATAGTACAACAGAGGGAAACGTAATATCCCATAAGTCAAAATACTACTGGTTTTAAGCTAAGTAGAAATTGGTGTTGCTGAATGAATTTTTTTAATTAAATATTTATTAATTATTAGTTATTAGTTATTGATTACTGGCAACTAGTACAGGTGCGCGACTGTAGTAAATCAATCCTCAAAAAGTCAAAAATTTGATAATACCAAGGGTTGTAGAATTTTGAATCCTGTAAAACAACTAAAATAGTGTGTGCTAAATCATCATGCTGAACGCTAAACTAGAGTTTGGCATTTTGGGCTAGCTGTAATTTTTAAGGACTTGATTAGTATTCATTGAGAATATCAAATAAAACCCACTGCAAAATATAAAAATTTCCTTAAAATTCTGATGCTCAGAATGTCTGCTTATGTTTCTTAACAGAGCAAAGCAGGTCATCTGACTGCTGGGCATCTTATATTAAGTTTATTACGAGGTATGTTGACAGATCATGATTTGGCCGTTTAAGCCCAAGTTTAGAAAACAAATTGCGCGGATTGAAATTACTGGTGCGATCGCCGGTGCTACCCGCAAACGCGTCCTAGAAGCCCTGAAAACTGTAGAAGAAAAAAAGTTTCCGGCATTATTGCTCCGGATCGATAGCCCTGGTGGTACAGTCGGAGATTCCCAAGAAATCTACAGCGCCCTGAAGCGTTTGCGCGAAAAAATTAAAATCGTCGCTAGTTTTGGGAATATCTCGGCTTCTGGAGGAGTCTACATCGGCATGGGAGCCGAACACATCGTAGCTAACCCAGGAACGATTACGGGTAGTATTGGTGTGATTTTGCGTGGGAATAACTTGGAACGCTTGCTAGAAAAAATTGGTGTTTCCTTCCAGGTAATTAAGTCTGGCCCTTACAAAGACATATTGTCTTTTGATCGGCAACTGACTCAACCAGAAGAAAACATCCTGCAAGAGTTGATTGACACAAGTTATCAGCAGTTTGTCCAAACGGTAGCTGATGGTCGTTCTTTAACAGTAGAAGCTGTGAAAAGTTTCGCCGATGGCCGGATTTTTACTGGACAGCAAGCCCTAGAGTTGGGTGTTGTAGATCGCTTGGGCACAGAAGAAGATGCCCGTCGCTGGACAGCAGAACTAGTCGGACTTGATCCAGAAAAAACTCTCTGCTATACCCTAGAAGAACGTAAACCCTTATTGAGTCGCCTTTTACCAGGGAGTCGTCAGTTTTCATCAGGAATTCGATCTGGAATTGATTGGCTCGAATTTGAAGTGTCTACTAGTGGTTTACCGTTGTGGTTATATCGACCTTAATATGAGTTAGGAGATAAGAGTGAGGAGTTAGAAGTTAAAACTCTCAATTTGTCACTCTTAACTCCTAATTCCTAACTTTTTTGTTTTAAGGAGGATTTGGGCGTGGAGTGGCAAATGCGGGCTATTCGCGGAGCAACAACCGTTTCAGAAAATACCGTTGAGGCAATGCGAGAGGTAGTGACAGAACTGCTAGATGAACTAGAAAACCGGAATCAATTCCAGCCGAAGGACATGATTAGTGTGACTTTCTCAGTGACACGCGATTTAGATGCTATTTTTCCAGCTGCGATCGCTAGATCGCGTCCTGGTTGGGATAATGTGGCCATGTTGGATGTGCAGCAAATGCACGTCGAAGGCAGCTTACAGCGCTGCATTCGGTTCTTAATCCACGCTTATCTGCCAGCTTCCGCCTCAATTCATCATATTTATTTACGCAATGCTGCTAGCTTGCGTCCCGACTGGAGTTTGCCCCAGTCTTTACAAACATCACAGCCAGTAGTGAAGTCAAAAGTGTAAATATACTTAGAATAAAATATATGTAATAAACAGCACAAAAATATCATTGTGTGCTGATGTGTTTGTTCAACCTGCTGCTGGTAGGAAAATATTACTAGTTTGTCATAGTAATTTGGAGTCATTGGTGAGGCGATCGCGGCCAAAATCAAGATGTTGAGTTGTGAAGGGAGTTTGAAATGAATCATCAAAAACAACTCACTGCAATGCTTGTTCCATTCTATTTAGGGGAGCAACAAGATTCAAAAGGTCGCACAATTCAAGAGATGTGGACTTGGGATTTTGAAGAATTGGAGTGTGTCCATGATTATATTCAGTGGTTGTTCCCTTTGCCTGAGCGAAGTGCATTCAATCGTGATGCACCCATTGTTGATGAGAAAGTAATTCGAGCATTTCAAAGCAACCCACACCTACGTCAAAATTTGCTGCGTTCCTTCACAGTCATGCTTAAATTTTATGGGTTGCAACGCCACCAGAGTAATGACGGAAAAATAATTGTCAGCCAGTCAGAAGAGTATCCGAATCGTAAACCCGAATGGGTCTGTATATGTGACCACAATTATCTTAGGATCACCCGTATATTAAAGTGCTTAATAACATTTGGATTGGAGAATGAAGCCCAAGCATTTTATGAATGCTTGCAGCAAATCTACCAGGAGAATAGCGATCGCATTGGAAGTGAAACATTTCAGTATTGGACAATTGCAGTCAAACCCAATGCGACAATGTAACAATAGTGATACTGTTCAGCGATGGCCCTTTGCAAAGGGGAATAAAATATATGCGGAGATTTCTGAGACAACGAGAGTTAGGATCGGAAGGTAGGCTGTAGCTGACAAGCTAAGTATATGACATCCACATCGCGTGTTATTTATAGTGACCCCGATATATTGGGGGGAACCCCTGTTTTTGTTGGCACTCGTGTGCCGATAAAAACCTTGCTCGATTATCTAAAAGCGGGTGACTCACTAGATGAGTTTTTAGATCACTTTCCTAGTGTCAGCCGTCAGCAAGCAATCGCCACTCTCGAATTAGCAAAGGAAATGCTAACGGTCTATGCGAATTCTGCTTGATGAGTGTGTTCCACGACCCTTAAGGGGTGAACTCACTGATTATGAGGTACGCACAGTTGTGGAAATGGGATGGTCGGGCAAAAAGAATGGCGAACTGTTGCAACTGATGATCCAGGAGAATTTCACAATTCTCCTCACAACAGACCAAAACTTACGATATCAGCAAAACTTGCAACAGGTTGGAGTTGCAGTCGTTGTTCTAGTAGCATCTAGTAATCGCCTACCTGATTTGCTTCCATTGATACCCAGTGTTCGTAGTGTCCTAGCAACGATCGCTCCAGGTGTAGTTGTTGAAATCAGATATTTTTGACGCGAGCTTAATACAACAACTCTATTCTTTTTAATGATGAAACCGAATTCCTAAAAAGATGTCATAAACAAACTCAAAAAAGTCCTTTTTCTGCAACAATCCTGAAGTTTGATAACAGCCTTTTTGATCTAAAAGTGGCTTCATGACATAGTATGCAGCTTGGTAATTATACCAAGGAATAGAAGGCCACAAATGATGAATTAAGTGGTAATTCTGCCCCATAATCAAAATATTAAGAACTTGGTTTGGGTAGACACGAGCATTTTTCCAGCGATCGCGCTCTGCAAAAGGACGATGCGGTAAATAATCAAAAAATAATCCCAGTGCTATCCCCACCACAAAAGCTGGTATAAACCAAAAATTCAGAATGTAACCCAAAAAGTGGTATTGCACCGATATATAAACAATTACACCGACAATTAAACGGCTAATGAACCATTCTAATAGCTCATATTTACGCCACAGTCGCCGTTGAAAGAAAAACACCTCATGGTATAAAAACCGCACTGCAATCAGCCAGAGTGGACCACCCGTAGAAACATAATGATCTGGGTCGTCTTCGGGATGATTGACATGACCATGATGCTGTAAATGCACCCGCGTAAACACTGGAAAAGCAAAAGCTAGCATTAATGCACTGCCATGTCCTAACATCGCATTCATTACCCGGTTGCGATGGGCAGATTGGTGACAAGCGTCATGAATTACCGTCCCAGCACAATGCAAAGCAATAGTGTTAACGCTAAAGCACAGCCAGTGCGGCCATTCCCAAAGCCAGTAACCAAAGTTAGATAACACCAGCATTATTACAGCTACCAAAAACAGCAGTAGCGTGGGATTAAAATCACCAGGAGGCGCTAAAAATTCCTTTGGCGGGATTGTCAGTGGCTTTTTTGCCTCCGATGCGATCATCTCTAACATTGACTCCTTCTTAATCAAACATTACAAATATACGATAAAGATTAGGAAAGAATAAATTTATGTAAAGTTTTGTATAGCAAGATTTATCTACAGCTTTAAATATCAGTAGATGAATAACGCTATGATTCCAAACAAAGCCTAATCTTTACTAATAATTGGGATATGACAATCGGCAAGGAGTTAAAGGGATAAACTCCTTAGTGAGGAGGATGGATACAAGATTGTTGTAATATATCAAGTCTATCCCACAGAACCCACTCTCCCAAGAAACACTCTCTAACTGCTTATATCTATTGGTATAGCAGTAACTGAAAAGGAGATGCCACTTAAGTTACGATGACTTCCCAGATAGCTCCCTAACTTCAGCCCTTATGCAATTAAGAGATTCTCTGCGCCGGACAAAAATTGTCGCTACTATTGGCCCCGCTACTAGTAGTCCTGAAATGCTCAAGGCGATTATTGAAGCGGGAGCCACGACGCTACGACTCAATTTCTCCCACGGAACTCATGCCGACCATCAGCGTAGTATTCGCTTAATTCGGCAAACGGCTTTTGAACTAAATCAACCAGTGGCTATTCTCCAAGACTTGCAGGGCCCAAAAATTCGCTTGGGGAAGTTTGACAACGGATCTATAGTTGTGACAAAAGGCGATCGCTTCACCTTGACAAATCGCCCGGTGGTAGGTACGCAAGAAATTAGCTGCGTCACCTACGATTATTTAGCCGAAGAAGTTCCAGTTGGCGCAAAAATCCTGCTTGATGATGGACGAGTAGAAATGGTTGTGGAGGAAATTAACCGGGACAAAGGTGATTTGCATTGTCGCATCACTGTACCTGGTAAACTTTCTAACAACAAAGGCGTGAATTTTCCCGGTGTTTACCTGTCAGTTAAAGCAATGACCGACAAAGACCGAGAGGATCTGATGTTTGGTCTAGATCAGGGTGTAGATTGGGTGGCACTTTCCTTTGTCCGCAATCCGCAGGATTTGATCGAAATTAAAGAGTTAATTTCCAGTACAGGCAAGCAAGTGCCAGTAGTTGCCAAAATTGAAAAGCACGAGGCCATAGAACAAATGGAGGCAGTTCTGGCTTTGTGTGATGGTGTAATGGTTGCTAGAGGCGACTTAGGTGTGGAACTGCCAGCAGAGGATGTCCCAGTACTGCAAAAGCGGCTAATTGCTACAGCAAATCGCTTGGGGATTCCCATCATCACCGCCACTCAGATGTTAGACAGCATGGTGAGCAATCCCCGTCCCACTCGCGCTGAAGTATCGGATGTAGCAAATGCGATTTTAGATGGCACGGATGCGGTAATGCTCTCTAATGAAACCGCTGTGGGTAGCTTCCCTGTAGAAGCAGTGGCGACGATGGCGCGAATTGCCGAGCGTATGGAGCAGGAAGAAGCCCAACACTTAAACTTACGTTCTTTGAGAGATTCCCGGCGCTCCATTCCCAATGCGATTAGTCAAGCTGTAGGGCAAATTGCCGAACAACTAGGCGCAGCAGCAATCATGACCCTAACGCAAACTGGAGCAACAGCTCGCAATGTATCTAAGTTCCGTCCCCAAACACCGATTTTGGCAGTGACACCCCATGTGAATGTGGCGCGGCAGCTACAGATGGTGTGGGGAGTAAAACCCCTGTTAGTACTAGGATTACCTTCGACTGGTCAGACATTTCAAGCTGCGATTAACGTGGCTCAAGAGCTTAAATTACTGTCTGAGGGAGATTTAGTAGTAATGACTGCTGGCACACTCCAAGGAATTTCCGGCTCCACAGATTTGATTAAAGTTGAGGTGGTGACGGCAATACTAGGTCACGGAATTGGGCTGGGACAAGGTTCAGTGAGTGGTCGCGCACGAGTAGCTAATACTGGCATGGATGTTAGTAACTTTAATCCTGGAGACATATTAGTTGCACCTCGCACTAGTGCTGATTTTGTTGAAGCAATTCGTAAAGCTGCCGGAATTATTACGGAAGAGGAAAGTCTCACAAGTCACGCAGCAATCATCGGCTTGCGTCTCGGTGTGCCAGTTATTGTCGGCGTGAAGCAGGCAACGCAGGCGATTCGGGATGGGGCGATCATAACGCTGGATCTGCAACGGGGTTTGATTTACTCTGGGGCGGTGAGAACGCATTAGGATTGGTGAAGAAGCAGGGGAGCAGGGGCAAGGGGGAGAATTAATAACCAATACCTCATGCCCAATGCCCAATGCCCCATGCCCAATCCCTTTATCAAACAGTTGCGATCGCTACCCCAAGCCATCCAGCAAAGTTTTGCTGCTGTGTGGAGTCAGGATGCTCAACAGGCTTTACCTGATATCGAGTGGGACGTGGTGAGGCGAGGGTAATGGAATAGGTACGCAGTTCGTCTTGGTGAAAAACTGTCACTTTGATTGCATCACTTGGTTGGTAATCTTTGAGGCGATCGCTTAAGCCACCTGCTGTTACCTTAATCCCATCAATTGCTAACAACTCATCACCTGCATCAATTCCCCCTATTTGTGCAGGTGAACCCGCCTCCACAAACTTAATCATCTCGCGCCCATGCTCTGTATTTATTCTTACGCCCAGGTAAGGTTCTTCCCGCTGTTCAGCTACTAACTGCAAGCCAAAAGTTTCTAAATACTGATTAAAAGGCAAATCATCAATGCCATCAATATAACGTTTAAAGAAATCAGTCAAATCGATTCCGGCAACAGATTCTATAACTTCTTGCAACTGTTCTGGGGTATAGCCAATTTCATCTTGTCCAAATTGCTGCCACATTTTCAACATCACGTCATCGAGGGAACGTTGATTGTCATGAGTAGAGCGAATCAACAAATCCAGCAATAACGATACCATTTCTCCCTTTAAATAGTAGGAAATTTGGGAATTACCGCTATTAGCATCCGGGCGATAGAGTTTAATCCAGGCATCAAAACTCGACTCGGAAACGGGTTGTACCTTACGCCCCGGTGTCATTTCATATCTGGTAATTTCCTTGCTCAATTTATTTAAATAAGACTGAACATCATAAATTTGCGCCCGCAAAGGAATTAACAAGTCATAGTAACTAGTAGTACCCTCACAAAACCATAATGATGGTGTGTAATTTTCTTGGTCGTAATCAAAAACCTCTAATGCTTTTGGGCGAATTCGCTTAACATTCCATAAGTGAAAGAACTCGTGTGCTACCAATTGCATAAAGCGATCATACTTTTCCTGAGCGCGAAATCCAAAACGCTGGTAAATTAGGGAGCAAGAGTCTTTATGTTCCAAACCGCCAAAAGCCTGGCTAAATAAATGTAGTAGAAACACGTATCGTTCATAGGGCAAACCACCGAACATTTGCGCTTCTACCTGAATAATTTTTTGAATATCAGCAATCATCTGGTGGGCTTCGAAATTTCCTTGCCCCCAAATTGCCAATTCATGGGGTTTTCCCAAAACTTCAAAATTATACAATTGGTGGCGACCAATCTCAAACGGAGTATCAACAAGAGTATCAAAATTGGCAGCCAAGAAAGTATTTGTTTTCTCACCAACAGGTGGCAAGGCAGTAGTTACCTGCCATTCTGGACGTGGTGGTACAATAGTGACGCGAATTAGTTGGTTTTCCCAGCCCGTTATTCTAAAAAATAGTGCCGCACCGTTAAAATAACCGTGGGTAGCATCTAAGTGATTTGTCCGTACCGATAGTTCATTCGCAAAAACGCGGTAGCGTACAGTTAATTCTGAAATACCCTTTTTATCTACCTGCCAGTGATTTTTACTGATCTTCCGCCAAGGTAAAGGTATATCCTCTGTAAAAGCCACAAAATCCTGTAAATTCTTAGCATATTCACGGACTAAGTAGGAACCGGGTGTCCACACAGGCAATTTTAAATCGAGAATCGGTGAGGGGTAATCGACAAGGTGTAAAGTCACCTCAAACAGATGGGTTTCTGGTTGGGACATTGCCACCAGGTAATGAATGGTTGGCCCGGTTTCCTGGACGTAGGCGTTGGGACGAGTTGCTGTTGCTTCAGTCATCTTGTGTGCTGAGTTAATACTCAATGGTTAAGGGGATTGGTTATTTCTCCTATCATGACAAATTCGCCTTTTAACTTTTGGCTTCAACGAAGAGGCAGTTATTGAATCTAAATCCCCCACTTCTACTAAATGGCTCTCGTAAAGAGCCGGAAGCTAGCCCAACAGACGGGATCGAATCCCCACTTAAAGCATCCTCCTTGTTCCCTGCTCCCTTGCCTCTTTTTCAAATCGAGACGGCGGCTGTTTGCTGCGGCTGATAGTCAGAACCAAGTTTGCTGGCACAAAACCCAGTATCTCGTACTTGATTTGGTTCAATTGTTTTTCCCCAGTCCAAAGGAGTCACTACATACTGTATAGCTCCTTGCTGCTTAAAATCTGCGTTCCAAAAGTTATTAATCTTAGCTTGATTCATGTTAAATGCCAGTTGCCAGTTATTAACCTTGGTATTACCCTGATTTGTAATTTTGAAGCTGACACAAAATCCGGTTTCCCAGTTAGAACTGATTTCAGTAGTGACTTTTAGTTGGACAGTACTAATAGTAGATGGGGAGATAGAAGGAGTAGGAGTTGGGGAAACAGGAGGATTACTAGGTTGATCTAGAGGTTGAACTTGTACTGGTGGGAGCAGTTGGGACAGTAATTGCTGCTTGGGTAGATCAACACTTTGCCAATCATCTAATAAAATTCCGCCTGTATCACTACTATTAGGATTCCAACTCCAGTAAGTAAAGCTCAAGTTATTTTTTTGAATGTATTTTACCAACTCATTTTGCCAAATACCTTCTTTGGAATTTAAGTCTACTTGCCGTCCCCCAAACTCCCCAATCAAGATGGGAGCGATATTCTGACTAGCGATATAGTTAAATCCTATCTGCCAGCGCTCATATTGAGGCTGGTATTCCAGTTTTTATTTTTATCTATCAAAAGGGAGTGATGGAGGGCTACAGTACCCCGCCCTTAATCAAGTGGGAAGTAAAATAGGGGTACCTTTTGCATGAAGTACATTTTTAAACCTCATCCCCCTCTCCAAAGCATCGGACAGGGAAGTGTTTGCGTAAGTAAATATGGGGTGAGGTTCAGACTGTATTCCACCAAAGTAAGAACCACTATAGAATAGACAGGATTATTTTATCAGTATGATGATCATCTTATAGCGGTTCCCATTCAAATACGGTACAACATTATATTCCAAGGTGTAGGGAACATCCCGTGCCCCTAGGGGTGTACCTCACGTAAACGAGAACCGCTATAATTTTCACCTGAGAAACTCTGAAGGAGTCACATAGGCATTTGTTTGCCTATTTTTAATCAGTGGAGGTAAAGTACTTTTAGAAGTTATGGATTGCGGCGGAATTTGATATCGGTTTCCCCAACCACCATTCAAGTCTTCCAGTTGCGGACGAGGTGGTACTGTTTTCCCCGCAGGTAGGGGTATTGTTAAGGTTTGGCTAACTTGTAAATACTTTTCACCTTCGTTAGTAAAACGAATCAATTTGCTTTCAAGCGTGTCAAACTGTTGATTCTCTAACTTTAACTTTTGAGAGTTTTGATTATCTGGCTGTTTTCACTGACTAGCAGGATCGAAAATAGCTACAAATGTAACACCATCTTCTGGAAACAGTTGTATTTGTGCTGGATTTGCTTGCCAAACTTCTTGAAAATGACCATCGGGTGAAACTTGCCACAGATTCAGTGCAGCCTCCCATTGTCCCTGTTTCACTTCCACAATTTGACGAGCCAGAATTGAACGGTTAGTATTCGTGTCTGAATTCAGTAAAGCTTCTGTTTGTCCTGATACTGGACGCAAATAACGCACAGCGGCCACTGTAATCTTGCTAGACTCTATCGACTACCAATTGGGTTTAGCAGAACCGCTACCAGCGCCTAAATTACCCGTCAAGAAAAGTCAATCGCAGTCAGGGTCGCAGACATTGCCTCCTCCACGCGCAACGACTGGTGTAGCAACTGCACCGCTCGCTAATCCAGTGTCCAAAGTTGGGGAACCCAAACCAGTCAACGATCTCCAACAGTTGGAGAGTGTCTTCATCCAGCAACAGGTAACTGGAAAAGCCCCGGCAGCAGCACGTAGTTCTGTTGCACCACGAGTGGCAGCAGGTGGGGACACTTCTGACCTGAATTTAGGATTGCAGGGACAGATGAACAACTCAAAGCCATCAAGTAGTTCAGCACCACTGCCACCACTCGCCAACTCGGCTGCAACGCAAGAATTCACTGCACCAGCAGCACCAACTTTTAATCAACTACTTAGTTCTCAAACAGCTCCCCTGCCACCACTTCCCAACTCGGCTGCAACGCAAGAATTCACTGCACCAGCAGCACCAACTTTTAATCAACAATTACTCGATCCACAGACAACACCATCAGTTCCTACTACAGCTCCCACTCCAGTACCAGTTACCCAATCGGTAACTACTCAACAACGCCGTCAACTCGATAGCAGTAGTTTAAGGGAACCCTCTTTACAATTCCAAGGAGTTTATATCACCCAAGGCGGTGACACCTCGGCGCGGGCGAGAGTTAGTGGTATCTATCCACTGTCTCCTCAAGCTTTGGTTGGAGCAACCCTGGACTTAACAAGCCAAGGTAGCAGCTTGGATGACTCCCGAAACGAGGGTTTGAACATTAACGAGCTTTATTTGGCAACTTCACTAGGAGGCGTACCTAATCTGCGGTTTGTGATCGGTCAAATAGATTTAACGTCTTATTTTGATCGCAACAGCTTTGCTAAAGATGGAGCTAGTCAATTCTTTAATCCGGTGTTTCAAACCAACCCAGCACTCGCGGCGACAGGGATTAGTTCACGCACCGGTTTGTTAGCCGATTGGAGTGTCACTGACAATATTGAAGCGAAAGCGGCAGTCTTTTCATCAGCAGATAAAATCGGTGACTTCTCTTTAGATGGATTTGCTGGCGAAATCGGCATCCGTTACGGCAATGCGATTATTCGTGGTACTTATGCCAGCGATCGCGATGCTGGTGTCCGTGATAGCTTTCTTGAAAGCTTTAGCATTGCCAGAGGTAACAATCAATTTGGTCCTGATGAAAACGATCGCGAAGAAGCATACGGTGTCAACGCCGAAGTCTTTATTCCTAATCTGAAATTAGGTTTGTTTGGGCGCTATGGCCGTTACGAAAATCGCACTTTAGGAGAGGGTGCAAATACTTACGTTTTGGGAGCTAGTTTTTTGGATCTGTTTACCCCAGATGACCGGCTCGGAATAGCTTATGGACGCGCTCTCTCTAACGATCGCCTGCGTCGTGGAGAGCGTCCCGATGTATTGGAAATGTTCTATGATTTTAAATTTATTTCCAATCTACGGGTAGGCTTTTCGGTTCAAGCACGTGATGATTTCTCAGAAACAGTCTTTGGTATCAGGGTGAAATCAGAATTTGATGTGACTCCCACAGGGAGAATTACCCAATGAGTCAAAACAATAAGGAAAAAGCTAAAAAAATTCAATATCGTTCTCTTTTTATTTGTTCATTTTTCCTTTTTACTTCCTTGCTAACCGTGCCACCCTTGGGCAGCATTGCCCCTGCTCAAGCACAGAATTTATCAGCATCGGCACAAAAGGGTTTTGCATTTTTAAAAAAAGGCTTTATCAATGATGCGATCGCAGCCTTCCAACAACCCCTCAAAAGTCAACCGCAATCTTCGCAAGTTAGGTTGGGATTAGCGATCGCCTATCGTCGAGCCGGACGTATTCCCGAAGCTTGGAGTGCTTATCAACAAGTACTGGCAGTAGACTCCAACAACCAACTAGCTTTAAAGACAGTTGGTCTATTGGCTACTTATCGTCCTGAGTGGAACTTAAAAGGGATTGAGGCTCTGACAACTTTATTAGAGTTAAATCCCAATGACTCAGAAGGTCGTGGTTACCGTGCTCTACTGTACTCCTATCAAGGACAATTAAGCGAGTCTTTGGCAGACTACCAAATAGCACTGAACAACAACCCCACACCAGAAACAGTCATTGGTGCAGCTCAAACTTATAGTTACAGTGGGGATTTTCCTAAAGCACTAGAGTTGTTTAACCGCTATCGCTCCACTGGCAAAGCCATTACAGGCTATGCAGCAGTAGCCTATGGTCGCACCTTACGAGAAACAGGCAATCCTGCGGGGGCAGTACAGGTATTAGAAGCGCAATTGCAGCGCTCCAATAAATTTGACCAAATAGAGTTTGAAACTCGTAAAGAACTGGCTGTAGCATATCTTGTCAATCAACAACAAGCTCAAGCATTGGCGGTTTTAGATGTATTACAGGGAAGGCCAGAGGCGATTTTGCCCTTAGCGCGATCGCTCAATGAAATTCGCAAGTACACCAATAACCCCACTCTCACCCAGCAAGTTTTCAATCTCTACCGTCAAGCACTGCAAACCGATCCCAACCCTTCCCCCAAACTACTGCGCGAAGTCGCTGATGTCTTTACTGGGTTCCCCGAAGGACGACAAACAGCAGCTCGCTTACAAGCGGCATTGGGGAGGATCGCAGATTTTCGCCCGATTCAAACGAGCTTAGTGTCTGATGTCGCAAACGTGAAGGCAAGCGATCGCTTGGTAATTATTGGTACTCCAAATGAGCAACCATCTCTAAATACTTGGAAGAATTTGCCCCTAAAAGTCGTCAGCAATCAAATTCTTGATCGTGATAATAACCCCGTACCAGATGAGACAGGGGTATTGATTATAACTAAAGCTGAAAAGAGCGGGGTTCCAGTTTTAATTGCTACTGGTAACAGTGCAAAAGCCGTAGAAAAGGCAACCCAATTTTTATCACAGCCAGACTTGCGGAAAATGGGGACTGGTCAGGTGGTTTTTGTCAGTACTCTTAAGGAAGGTTCAACACCAGGACTCCGCCAATGGCCTCGTTATTTGCCAGAACAAAATTCTTTTAAACTGGGCGAAATCAAAACCCAGGTAAATGGTGAGCCGTTTAGTGATGTAACAGTGCGTGGGATCGGAGCGCCGCCAATTGAAATTGATTTTCGCGCTTTACCAGATGATCGGTTTGTTCGGGGTAGTTCCATGAATCTGGTGTATAGCTATGGGCCGCAGGTTAATCCCCGAACTTCTGCGATCGAAGTTTTACTGGATGGAGTTTTCATTGGTGGGGCACGTCTTGATTCTGAGGCGGGAGAAACTCGCATAAACCTGAAAGTCAATTTGCCAGAAAACTTGATCAAACCTAACTCGAAATTGCAAGTTTTCTTGCGAATGAATCCGAGAGAACCGTTTGATAAACAAAACTGTCTTCAGCCACCAGATCAACAACTGACAGGTACGGTGCATTCTGATACTAGCTTCGACCTGAAACGGGAAATCTCTACACAACTACCAGACTTAAACCTGCTGAAATTTGGTTTCCCCTTTGCTGCACCCCAGGATTTGTCTCAGACAGCGATTGTCGTGCCACAAATCCCCTCGAAGACAGATGTGTTAACCTTGTTAGCTTTTAGCGAACGCTTAGGAAGGCTCAGTCAAGCAGATGCGGTCAAACTAAATGTTTATACACCGGATGCTTTACCAACAAAAGCCCGCAAAAATGATCATTTGGTAGGAATTGGAACGCGAGAAGACTTTCCTTTCCCTGAAGTATTTAATTCCATTGGTTTTAACTTGAGTCAGGCATTTTCCCGCTCCTCTGTCAATGCTGTGGTTCAGACCCCGCAGGACACACAAGGGATGATTAAGCAAATTATCTCTCCTTGGAACAGCGATCGCGTCGTTCTAGCTTTAACATCTCAAACCGAAACTGGTTTAGAGCGAGTGCGGCAAGTCCTCAATCAAGATCCGTGGTTCTTCCAACTCAAAAAGGATACGGTGCTAATTAGTAGTGATCAAAAAGACCTGGTTTCCTACGATGCTGATGCCTATCAACTACAGTTTTTCCAAAGCGCCCCAAGTACTCGTCGCTGGGAAAATACCACTCTTCTCAGTAAGGCATCACGCTTTTTACAAGAAAATTGGCTATTGCTACCTATAGGCATTTTCACCGTGTCTCTGGTTCTTTACGGGATTCTTCAGTTGTATATCAAGCGCTTGAATGCTGACAAAAAGTAGACACTTTCGACCAGGTATCGCCAATTTTAAATTTAAATTTCAAAATTTAGATCCAAAATGACTTCTTCCCCACCTACATCGCCCCGAAAATCACGCGATCGCCAGGGCTTAAAATTGAGCAATTGGTTGATTGATATTACCCCCCGATTTTTTGATCGCACTCTTCAAGGGGTGGGTGTAAAACAGTTTAAGTGGTTTATTCTACTGCTGTTGTTGCTCTCAGTGCCACTGATTGTTACCCCGATAGAAGTTTGGCAGCAGGGATTAGTAGCAGTGTTTCTCATACTACTCGGTCAACTGCTTATACACGCAGAGTTTCAAGAGTCTTCTTCAGAAATCAGCCATTATTATCACCTGTTTATGCTGTGGCTGAGTATGGTAACAACGCTGCGTTATTTATACTACCGCACCAGCTACACTCTCAACTTTGATGGTTGGCTCAACAGCATCGCTTGCGTATTCTTGTTCGCTGCCGAACTTTATGCCATCCTGACCTTGGTATTGGCATACTTTCAAACCCTAAAAATTCAAGAACGCCAACCAGTTAATCTCACAAATATTCCTGTTGAAGAATGGTTCAAAGTTGATATTTACATCCCCACATACAACGAAGACGTGGAGATTGTTCGCAAGACGGCTGTGGCAGCCTTAGCCTGTGATTATGCTCCTGATAAAAAAAAGGTTTATGTTCTTGATGATGGTCGTCCAGAAAAGTACAAAGAGAACGAGCCACGCCGAGAACAGTTTAGCAAAAGACGGGAACAGCTACGGCAAATGTGCCAATAACTCGGCTGTATACACATGACGCGGGACAATAACGACCACGCTAAGGCTGGTAATATCAATACTGCTTTTTACAAAACCGACGGCGATTTAGTGTTGATTTTGGACTGCGACCACATTCCATCGCGGCAAATTCTCTTGCATACAATGGGTTTTTTCTTCGATCCCAAAGTATCGTTTGTCCAAACTCCTCACTGGTTCTATAACCCCGACCCCTTCGAGCGTAATTTGGTCACTAAAGGTAGAATCCCCGCAGGCAATGAACTGTTCTATAAGGTACTGCAAAAAGTTAACGATTTTTGGAATGCCGCTTTTTTCTGCGGTTCCGCAGCATTAATCCGCAAATCCCACGCTTTAGAAGTTGGGGGAATTGCGGTGGAAACCGTGACGGAAGATTGCCATACTGCCTTGCGATTGCATTCGTTGGGTTATAAGTCTGTCTACTACGACAAAATTATGGTGGCTGGTTTAGCGCCAGAAACGTTTTCTTCTTACGTGGGACAACAAGTGCGTTGGGCAAGGGGGATGGCGCAGATTCTGCGATTAGAAAACCCAATTTTTAATCCGAAGCTGAACCTAACATTTGCACAACGGATTTGTTACCTTAGTGCGACTTCACACTTTTTATATGGTTACCCTCGTCTAATATATGCGATCGCTCCCACACTATTTTTATTATTTGGCGTTAACTCTGTCCAAGGTTTGGGTTTAGAAACTCTAGCCTACGCCTTACCCCATATTCTCCTCTCTCTTTTTACTAACTACATCATTTACAAAAACGTTCGTTTCTCCTTTTGGAATGAAATTTTTGAATTTGCGATGGCTTTCCAGGCTGGATGGGTGACGATGTTGGCGCTGTTTAACCCTAAGCTGGGTTCATTTAACGTTACTGACAAAGGAACGTCTATAACCAAACGTACCTTTGATTGGGAATCGATGCGTGGTCTTTTGGTGGTGACAGCACTTGTAGTATCTTCCTTGCTAGCTGTTCCCTATTGGCTGCTGCTACATCCTGAAGATTGGCAAGCGGTCTTAGTCAACACCATGTGGTCTGTTTTTAATCTGGTTTTACTGACAGCTGCTTTGCTGGTTGGCTTTGAACAACCACAAGTACGTACTGCCCACCGTTTAAAGCGTCGCCTCCCCATCTTAATTACCAGTAACGGTCAAACAATCATGGGCAAAACGCAACCAGAAACAAGGAAGTAAACGGCGTTACCCTAGGCATCTTCCATCACAACGGCTCGCCCAGATGGATATTCATGTTCAATTGCAACGTTGAGCACCCATTCCAAAGTCTGTGGGGTGGCTGTACTCATTAAGGGGAAAAGTTCACTAAAAACCTCAGTCTGCATGAAATATTTGCAAAAAATGGATTTAAGAGCAGGAAACTAACTTTGTCATTATAAATTTGTTTAAACCGTAATCTTATTTAGAATACGGCAGCAAAATCTGTACCTATTTGAGTTGAACTCTCAGGTTAATTGATCTAGAGTTCGATTACAACATAACAATTCTGTATAAGATTGGAATCAGCGATTTCACTTACAGAATTATGATTTGAGGTTTGTTGGGTAAGCGCTTTTCACTGCCAGTATTTGGATTTGTTGGTCTAAATTTTTTACTAGTTGATTCAGGGCAACTAAAGCCTCTAATTGCTGAGAGTGGAGTTCAGGATTCATGAAAAACCGTTGTTGTAGCTCATGCAACTTGAAGCTGAGTTGCTGAGAAATTACTAAGGCATCGTGGCCTAGACGCGTCAATTGTTGTTGTTGATAGAACTTTAATGCTGCTCCTCGCAAGACTTGGAGTGTTGCCTCTTCACCGTAAATTCCCAGTATGACTCGCAAGCGTAATAACAAGCGGTTTTCTTGATATACGTATTCCTTCTCTACCTGTTTTGGTTCTACAAGTGTGGTAACAGGTAAGCAAGCAAACCGCTTTAATTCATTAAGTACTCCTTGGAAAACAGAAAGCGGCAGTTTGTCTAAGATAGACTGCAAAACTCCATTGTCACTCCACAGTATCCTGCCTTCATAAGCCTTGTTTTTCTAAGTACAGCCGACCAATTCCCCCGGCCAGAATTCGCTCTAGCAATTCTTCTAGTAATTTCTTGGGTGCTAGTGTTGGTAGTACCTCAATAGGATTACATAGTTCGGGAACTTGCGTGGGCAAAATAGGTAAATTATTTTGTGGTGCTGCAACGGATGTTTCCGGCTTTTGACTCCTCATAGTTTGAGATGATTTATCTAACTCTGGGATAGGAGGCAAGTCTACTCGCTGCCCAGAATGTTGACGCTTTTGTGTCTCAAACACCATCAATATTGGTTGCTGATTTGACTCAGAGTCGGCATTTATGGAGAAAATAGGTTTGTCAGCAATGCTAGCTGCACTATTTGTTGGGGAAAAACCTGGCGTTGGCTGATGCACAAGTTTTACATCTAGCTGGGATGTATTCTTATGGTTGAGGTAGGCTGACAGTATTCTGCGGTGAGCATCGGCTGCGATCGCCTCAATCACCATTGTGCAATTGATATAAGATAAAATGCGACCTACATAATCTAGCGCCTCGCTATCTTGTGGATGAACCATACCTAGCAAGAGGTTTTTTTCTTCTAATCCAAAAGGCAAAATTTGGTGGTAGAGACAAGCTTCAAAGGACAAAAGACTATCAATCAGGTGGAATATTTGCTCGCGTTCCCCTCCTTCCTCCCACTTAGTTTGAATGGCAGTTAGCATCTGCTGTCCATTCGCTGCGGTATCATTTAGTTCACCTTCTAAAGACAACATAGGTTTGATTGCTTGGTGTTTACTTATATAATATTTTGCCTTTAATTTAGTAGGTAGTTAATAAAGATACTTTGTTAGATTGTTAAAATTTAAATTATATTTATATCTACTTAAGTAGACGTAAGTAGAAGATTAATTTCAGATGTAGATTTGGGAAAGGCAGAGGGCACAAGGCTGGAAATATTAATCAAAACTTTAATTGTGGATGTAAAGCCTAATAGTATAAAAAATATATCGAGATACGTAGCATGAGCACAAGACCTCCAAGATCAATCCCATGCTTTTAAGCGTAAGTTTCTTCTACTTTGTGAAGTTTTACTCTAGTTACTGAGATACGAAGAGATGAAAAGACAAAGAGAAGGAACTTGCTATGAATTGTTCCCTGCTCCCCATCTCCTACTTTGATACACTGCTTTGAGCAACTAAATGCCTCACAAGCTACTCTTGAGTTCTTAAAGCTTGGGCTACAAGATAAATTTTTGTCCATTCACCTAGCACTTGATGGGTTTTGAGTTTTAATTGTTGGGCTATTGCTTCTATTGAGTTATCCGCTCTCCGCAAATCTAGAATCTGCTGCCCCAGAGGAGTCAATTTTTCATCAAGTTGCTGCCATTGGTTTTGGGTTAAACCTAAGTTATGTTCTTGCAAGGAAATTGAGAGCCAGCTATCTACTAGTTCTGGTTTACCTTTGAGGGCAAAAACACGCACAGCGTGGTAACTAATTTTTTCTCGCAGACGGTATACTTCTTTAGTCTGCTTATTTAATCTCTGGGCGATTTCTTCCTGGGATTTACCTTGCAAATACAGGCGTAGCCACTCTACTGCATCTTTCCCTACATTTTCTTGCAAATAATTTTCAAATTCTTTTTGTACTGACTGACGCAGTGTTTGTTGTTCTTCTAACTGTTGTGCTTCTTGATATTCTGCGATCGCCTGAGTATCTACTAAATTAACTCGATTGTCACTGTCGTCTGTGAGAACTTCTTCCGACACTAGTCTAATTAAGTCACGCCCAGGTACTTGGGTTAAGCCACCGCGCTGAGTGCGACGCAAGTAGTTTACAAATCGATAAGCTAATAGGGGTTGATTGCGTACTGGTCGTAGACAATATTCTTCCACACTGGCAAACAGCAGAGCATCTCCCAATCGTCTATCAGTTGTATATTTGGCAATATCAGCCATTTGCTGTTGCATCTGGCTATCGCTTTGCAGTAATTCTTGGAGTACTTCTTGCAATACATCCATGACGCTGCGCTGGCGATCGCGGCTTAGGGCAACCCAAGTCTGAATTTTATTCCGCAATGTGACTAAACTCCCCAATCGCGTTATCAAGTTCCGATAAGCACGTTCTCGCCCTAGCCCCAAATAGCGTTGACGTAAAATTCTCCAACGATATTCCATTGCTTGCTTGGCGATATCGAGTTCCTTCGGATTAAACAGATCAAAGCGTTTTGAGTCAGATCCCAATAGCCAGAGAATAATACTTTGCCTAGCAGCTTCATTTTGGTCTGGGCATTCCGCAGCCAAGCGCTTTCGCCAATCTAAAGCCAGTTGTTCCACATCCCTTGTCATAGTGAGATTGCGCTCCTCGAAACTCAATTTTGAAGTTTGCATCACAACCCCCATTCGTCCCACCTAATTGTTTAATTGGCAACTTGCCAGGATTTCATGAGTTTCATGAAAATAACTCAGTGATTCCACTTTAATTACGTCTTAATTCACTAGATTTATGCAGAAATTTTTATATTTATGTTTTGCTTACAATTTCCAAATGCCCAAAACCCATACCTATAAAGTTTTTAAGGCGATTTTCGTAATTTATACTTTTTGTAAAGTTATAAAAAGGCGTTGGGAAAACCCACTCTTTTTAAAGATGGCATGAGAGACGCACCGACGCCGTTGACGGTTGACGGTTAACAGTCTTTCGTGTTATTCCATCCCGTTTTCAGGGTGGGATGAGCTTAAGTTAAATTTAATAATATATTTTTAAGTCTATTAAGCGTATATACGTAGAAATCGCTTTTTTGGTTAGTAGGGACTGATAAGTAAATTTATCCTTTTTAAACTAGCTTTACCCACAAATGTGTTTCTAAATATTGGCAAGTTATTTTAAAAGTTTTATATTCCCAAAAATGAATAGTCAACAGTCAATATTGATTTTGACTATTGACTTTGACTATTGCTTTCCCTCTGCTTCAAAATTTAACTTCTGCAAAATCTAAAAACAGAAAGAATGCAATCGTCTAAAGTTTTAATAGTCAGAAGTCTGACAAGAAACTTTTCTTTAAATTCATTTATGGTAATTTTTTGTTTTGAATTCCCCCGCAGCAGGTTGAATCTATCGACTGTTTGATCTCACAATGGGATTTTCTACAGATTCTCTATATCCTTGGACTTGTTCTGTATAAGCAATTGGTAGAACAGCTTCAACGTTTTCATGGGGACGAGGAATAATCACCCAAGATTCTAATGTACCACCATAAACATTTTCTGCGGCTTCAACGCCAGCAGCCATAGCGGCTTTTACTTCAGAAACATCGCCACGAATATTAACTGTAAAGCGAGCGCTACCTACTCTAATATAACCAACGAGGGTAACTCGACCAGCTTTTACCATAGCATCTGCTGCTGCTAGCACCGCAGGGAAACCTTTCGTTTCAAGTGCTCCAACTGCCTGTAATGACATTATTAATCTCCTGTATGAATAAACGTGGGGGCTACAAATTAATTGTACGAAGCTTCGCTACAGATTTTGATAGCAAAATTGCTTAGAACATGCGGAAAGGTTCTGATTCTTCAGTGAAATGGATTGGTAATATGGTTTCCACATTTTCCGGAGGATTGGGAACGATGTAATGGGTAATTACTGTACCAACCTTTACTTGCTCTCCAGCGACAATTCCGGCTTCAACAGCTCTATTTACTTCAGAAACATGTCCCCGGACAGCGACTAACAAGCGAGCGCTTTCCGCTTGACCATAATACACAATTGTGACTGCGGCAGCTTTGACCATTGCATCTGCTGCTGCTAAGACACTAGGAAAACCTAAAGTTTCAATTACGCCAACGGCCATTGGCATGGCATTAGCTCCTGGATTAAGGGATAGGCGATATTAATTGTACGTGGCTTTAGTCCCAATTTTGACATTTTGGTAAACTTTCTTTGATGCCCTAATTATTGGGGGAGTGGGGAATCGGGAGTGGGGAATGGGGAGTTAGAATGTTTTGATAGCCGCTAGTCTCTGTTTTATATATTACAAATAATACCTCAGCGTGTTAGTTTGTGTAATTTTGTTGTTTACAAAATCAGCGATGTATAGAAGCAAGCTAGTACGATAAACTGAAATTTATGTTTCCGAATTTTCTTCCTAAAGCAGTTGGGCAACTGACAGAATCTGCCTCGATCGCACTAGCTCGGAGTATTCAAACTGCTGCGATCGCCACTCCTTTAATTAATCAACCAGTTACCACAACCTATGTCAACCAAGGAAGCGGTGGAACTCCTATTTTATTAATTCACGGTTTTGACAGTTCTGTATTAGAATTTCGCCGGCTTTTGCCACTGCTTTCTGGAGATAATGAAACGTGGGCAGTAGATTTGTTAGGTTTTGGGTTTACAGATAGACTCTCAGGAATTCCCTATAGCCCAAGTGCGATTAAAACCCATCTTTATTATTTCTGGAAAAGCCTGATTAACCAACCTGTAATTTTGGTGGGCGCTTCGATGGGGGGTGCGACTGCAATTGATTTGGCGCTGACTTACCCGGAAGTTGTAAAAAAGCTGGTGTTAATTGACAGTGCGGGGTTGGCGGGTGGTTCACCATTAACTAAATTAATGTTTCCCCCGTTGGATTATTTAGCAACTCGATTTTTGAGCAATCTGAAAGTGCGCGATCGCGTTTCCCGCATTGGATATAAAAATCAAAGTCTTGCCTCTGTCGATGCGCTATATTGTGGTGCATTACACCTACAAATGCCCAGTTGGAATCAAGCATTGATTACTTTCACTAAAAGTGGTGGTTACAGTGCTTTTAGATTTAAGAAAGTATCACAAATTAGACAACAAACGCTAATTTTATGGGGCGACTCCGATAAAATTTTGGGTACTAGGGATGCCATGAGATTTAAAAGAGCAATTACACACAGTAAACTCGTCTGGATTCCAGATTGTGGCCATCTTCCACACCTGGAACAACCACAAATTACCGCACAGCATATTTTAGATTTCCGAGTTTGATTGTAGTTCAAACCCAAGAATACTGATGCATTTATTGCAACTGATTAGGTGTATTTAGGGAGAACGTGTTGAAACAGCAAGGTTACGTATCAAAGTAGCATAAATATCAATAATTCTCCTGTAACGCTGAACTGTAAAGTTTTTGATTTATTGCTAATGGTTTCTGTCAAAGCTACTATTTTTCTCTTTAATAGTGTTACTCTCACATAATTTTAGGGAACTCTGTAGCTTGAGCGATCGCAAACCTGTCTTTCAAACAGACAGGAGCTCATTAGAGTAGATTTAAAAATTTACTAGAAAATCAGTTTATAGAGAAGCTATGAGAATAGAGAGAAATAATAGCTTGGATACCTTAAAAGCATTAAGCATTGCTTTTGTTTTTATCTGGCATTTACGACCGTTTCAATTTCTTATAAATGATTCTACCGATATTATTGTATTTGTTATTGCTAATATTTTGAGGGATTTGGAACTGCAATTATCTGGCTCTTCAGTTCTTTTTATGGATTCGAATAATAAATAAAACCTAATCAGAGCCTATATTCCTTGCTATGACTGGATTTTAAATTTTTGAACCTTTCTATAAAATGGCTATTTTAATGCCATACCATAAAACCAACGCAAGAGCCAATTATCTTTAACAGCCGTTCCGATATTTTATATTGTTTCTCTTTTCTTATTTTTTCAAAAACCATCTGGTGTAAAATACTTTAAAAAAAGAATTACTAAGCTAATTAAAATTTATTTTGGGTAATTGTTCAAAATGTATTTTTTATTATAGCTACGAGAGAATTCCCTAGTTTTTCATGGCAAATTATTATAGGTTTAGAACCAAGCTTACCAATTGTTGGTTATTCAGTTTTCTATTTTTTATTTAATCTAATTTGCTTGACAATTTTAGCCTTTTTATATGAACTCATAAAATCAGATTCTTTAAAAAGAATTGTATCTTGTACAGTAATAATATTTTGTTTATTTTATTTTGAAGCCTGTTGCTTACTAAATTTGAGCATTCCTTATCATTGGCTAATAAATTTTGTTATTTACATTCCCATAGCTTTTTCCTTAGTTAAATTTCCTGAAAAATTGTTAAATTTGAAATTTTATTACCTAATTGCATTTATATTGTTTTCGTTCCATGACATTTATTTACGCACAGCTGGGTATTACTCAAGCATTTATGGAAGAATTGCCATTATTTTTGGAGCCATAACTATTTTCTGTTATGTTTATTCTCGAAAAGAAATAAATGAGAATTTACTAGTACAAAAATTATCTAAATACTCTCTTGGTTTATTCTCATTACATAAATATTGGCAATACTTATTCTTCTTGCTAGTTAAACATTATCAAATTGGCATAAATACAGGATTTTTTCGAACTCCTTTGAGTAAAATATTTATAATTGAAGGATTTTTTGTTGTATTTTTTACTATTTTTTCAATTTATTTATTGAGGTTAACTTCTTTAAAGCAGTTTATCACTTAGAAAGTAGGCTTTATCTGATTGACTGACTCTAGTATATTGTGGCAGAAGTTTGTCTAACTTTGACAAGGGGTAAAATCCCCTTGTCTGGTTAATCGTAGTTGGATTTGCACCAAGCTGTACTAGTCAAGTAACCACATCTCATTAGAAGTCTCAGGATACTCATTTGGTTGATTTTGTGGTTGATTTTGAGCTAGCGCTTGCGATGACCGATGTGATTTTTTGTAGTTAAGTGGATTGTAGTGGTCTTTTACTGGTTTTATAGCACTGGTTTCTTTTACAACACTACCAGCATACTCATCTGGTTGATTTTGAGCTAGTCTTTCTGATGAAAGATGTGATTTCTTGTAGTTATATGGATTGTAGTGTTCTTTTACGGGTTTTATAGCACTAGTTTCTTTTAGAGCTACAGCAAGTTTAGAATTATCTTCTGCTGTTTGTTTTAAAGCATTAAATTCTTCTATAAGCTTGGAATTAGCTTCTGCTAGTTGCAGTGCTGTTTTTTTTGTTTCTTCAAGTTCTTTTGCTACTTGTTGCCCTAATGATTTTTGTTCAGATACTAATGTTTTTTGTTTAGATAGTTTTGATTGCAAATCAGCAATTTCCTGCTCTAAACATGCTTCCTTTTTATGGCTTTCTTCTAAATTAGTTGTCAACTCTTTAACAATTACTTCTAATTCAGCCTTAGTTGGGGTTGTGCGTTTAGTAGAATTTGCTTCAGGTGTTTGCCCTGAGGATTCGTCATCAGATGAAGCCTCTTGTTCGGCAATTTCTTCTGCTGTAATTTCAATCGCAGATTCGCCTTCTGGGGGTGTAAATTTTTGCGCCTCTTCTTGTAGTAAGTCAGAGAGACTTTGTTTCCTAGCCATTATTATTTTCTCCAATCACGCTGTAATTCATCAGCTGCACGGCGGTAGTCTAATTCCGCCTCCCGTGCATTACTTCCTCGCCATTGACTAATCGCTACACCCTCAAGTGCCGCTCGTTCATGAGCCTTATAAGCACGGATAAAGGTATTACAAGCAGGAATACCTAATCGAGTCAGAGTGTTTTTTGCTTCTAGTGCTTCCCCCATACTGCGCGTATCAACTTTGGTAAGCAGTACCCGATGGGGAGTTCCCACGGGAATGACGGCTTCCTTGACTGTTTCCACGAGGATAGCTAAATCCATTGCGGCTGGGGGTGTAGGCAAAACTAGATAATCTGCGATCGCAACTACCGCCACTAATGCTTCAGAGCGCAGCGCGGGAGGCGTATCTACTACTACTAAATCGTAACCTGTTATCTTTTGTAAATCACCTAAAAGTGTGGGATCTGTTTCTTGAGATAAATCAAATCCCATTCCCTGCTGACTGCGCCCAAACCACCAACTGGCAGAACCTTGAATATCTGCGTCAATCAGCAGTACCTTTTTTTTCTTCGCAAAGTTTGCAGCCAGATTTATTGAGGTAGTCGTTTTACCGACTCCTCCTTTACCGTTAAAAATAGCGATGATTTTTGGCACTGCTTGCTTCCGATGCGGCCCTATACCATTTTAGATTTTGAAAGAGGTAGTGGTAATCGCTTTAGGCGCTCCATTTGTCGAAATCATTTTTTAAATTGCTATTACAAAAATATACCGCTTTATGTGACCCTCAAAAACATGAAAACTCGTAACAATAAAATTCAGAAGCGATCAATTCCGCAAACTCCGATGACAGCAACTTACAATCTGCCTGATGGTCCTCAAATGCCGCGCTGGCTACGGATGATCAAGTTTATTGGTCAGCCACTGAAATATGTCGATGATTTTGCCAAAATCTATGGTGGCACCTTTACCATCAGGAGTAGTCGCGGGGATAACCATATTGTGTACTTTAGTCAACCCCAAGCGCTGGAGCAGATTTTTACTGCTGATTCCAGCCATTTTGAGGTTGGTAGGGGGAACATAGGACTAAAATTTTTGCTTGGCGATCGCTCCTTTATGTTAGCGGATGGCGATCGCCACCAGCGCCAACGGCAACTACTAGCTCCTCCATTTCATGGCGAAAGGATGCGTGCTTATGGTCAGGATATCCAAACAATAACCCGACAGGTGAGTAATAAATGGCAAATTGGCAAACCTTTTAAGATCCGCGAGTCGATGCAAGAAATTACCTTACGTGTTATTTTACGGGTTGTATTTGGTTTGGATGAGGGAGAGCTTTTTGAGGAACTTAGGCGATCGCTAAGTGATTTACTAGACTTCATCAGTTCGCCCGTAATGTCTAGCACCTTGTTTTTCAGGTTCATGCAAAAAGATTTTGGTGCGTGGAGTCCGTGGGGCCGGATTCTGCAACAACGGCAAAAAATTGATCAACTTATTTATACTCTGCTTCGAGAACGTCGGGCTGAATCTGATCAGAATCGCCAAGATATCCTAAGTTTGATGATGGCTGCTCGTTACGACGATGGTCAAGGGATGTCAGATGAAGAATTACATGATGAGTTAATGACACTGCTAGTAGCGGGACATGAAACTACCGCTTCTGCATTGACATGGGCTTTTTACTGGATTGATCATTCTCCAGAGGTGCGTGAGAAGTTGCTACAGGAACTCAATACGATTGGAGTTAACCCCGATTTGAGTAGTGTAGCTAAATTGCCCTATTTGACAGCAGCGTGCCAAGAAACATTACGAATTTACCCAATTGCCATGACTGCTTTCGTGCGGATTGTGAAGATCCCAATTAAAATTATGGGCTACGAACTGCCAGAGGGAACGGCGATAGTCCCCAGTATTTATTTAGCGCATCATCGAGAAGAAGTTTACCCACAATCAAAGCAGTTCAAACCAGAACGCTTTTTAGAAAGACAATATTCTCCCTACGAATATTTACCCTTTGGTGGCGGTAATCGTCGCTGTATTGGGATGGCATTTGCCCAGTATGAAATGAAAATTGTCTTGGCTACTGTTCTATCTGACTTTCAAGTATCGCTAGTAAACAAGCGTCCTGTGCGTCCTGTGCGCCGTGGGTTAACTATAGCCACACCCACCGGAATGCGGATGGTTGCTACACCTCAAGTTAAGCGTGCGAATACACCAGGGTTAGTCTAGCTGACATTTTGCACCATTCTCAACAACCGCCTCAGAATAAATTCTGATAAGCTGTTACGCATTTAACTTGAACATTTACATGATGACTGATGACTGATGACTGATGACTGATGACTGATAACTGTTAACAGTTAACAACCGCAAAGAGTGTTTATACAATTTAGGCGCGCATCAGCTTAACTTGTTTGTACACCGTAGCCCATAAAAATTGTAGAGACGCTTTTACGAATTGGCGTCTCTACAAAACTGTTTATTGGGGTACTAATCAAAATCTCTGTACGAATAGATAACAGACTAGTTAAAAAGGAATAGCTCTCAGAAAGCCACCAGCTAAGTTGAGCGCGAAGAAAGCTAAGATTGGAGAAAAATCCATACCGCCTAATGGGGGAATAATTGAGCGGAATAGATTCAAATAAGGGTCGGTTATCTGGGCTAAAGCAGCAAATGGCTGATTATACCAGTTGATTTGCGGAAACCAGGTCAATAAAACCCGGATAATTAGCAAATAGCTATAAAAGGTGACAAAAGTAATTAGTGTCGTAATCAGTAAACTCATGGATAGCTTTGTTTCCTACTACTAAGTGTCAAACGCGGTCTTATCTTTAATAATTTTAATTTAGTCCATGTCATGGTGTTTGCGGATTTAGCACTTACCACACTTGACATTTTCACCACGCCTGAACATACCTCAGGAGTCTTTAGTGAGGGAGCGATCATTGCTTGCTTGGGGTGAACCGCCATTAACATTTCCCAGTTGCTTTCGCACATCATCAATTGTGGCATTTAGCTGGGCAATTTTATCTTCTAGCGATCGCCTAGCCGTTTCTATGCCAATGCTCTCGCTTTCTGAGGCTTTCATCTGACGTCGCTTTGCTGCTACTTTCTTCGCTTCAACTTGACTATCCGTCAGTTCTGTATCCTCCTCTGCTAGCAACTCTAGATCGCGTCGAGAAGCAATCACTGCTCCTATGACACCGCCAAATACGCCACCAACAAATGCCCCTGCTAAAAAACCACTGGCAAAACCATCTCGCTGACTCATATATTTACCGCCTTCAACAAACCTTGCAACTTTATACAGTACTTATGCTATTTGCTTGCCCTAGCTGCATACTAGCTTAAGTCCCAAAGATGCGATCGCCTGCATCTCCCAATCCCGGTACAATATACCCCTTGCTGTTAAGTGTTTCGTCAATAGTAGCTGTGTAAATTATTAGACCTGGATAAGCTGCACTCAGTTTTTGTAAAGCTGGTGGAGCTGCTACTACGCAAACAATCCGGGTCATACTTGGATCAGCACCCCGTTGTGTCAATTCTGCCATTGTCGCCATGATCGACCCTCCTGTTGCCAACATTGGATCGGTAATTAACACTCGTGTTTGAGGGTCAAATTTTTCTGGTAACTTGTTCAGATAACAATGAGGTTGCAGCGTTTCTTCGTCTCGCGCCAAGCCAAAATGGTAAATCGAAGCTAAAGGCAGTAAAGTCTGCGCTCCCTCAAGTAATCCTAGTCCAGCCCGCAGAATCGGCACTACTGCTACTGGGATCTGCGGATCAATCACGGTTGCCGGACAGGTATCTAAGGGACTTTGCACCACTGTTTCTTGGGTCGGTAACCAGTCTCGCGCAGCTTCATAAGTCAGCCATCTTCCTAACTCAGTCATGGCACTGCGAAATAATACTGAAGGAGTGCCTGCATCACGGGCAACTGCCAGCCAGTGTTTGATCAGGGGATGGGGTGGAACATAAACGCGCAATTGTAGCGTCATAGCCAGAAATAGGGGCTTTTTGATTGTATAAGAACTGAAACACCATAATACTCTTTCCTGCATCCGGCTGACAGCTAATAATTGACGCTCTCAAATTTATTGATAAAAATTTTCATTAAGAGTTGACATTAATTCTCAATCAAGGCTATATTGTTATACAGTGTTCTCCTCTCTTTTAAGGATCGGCAGACGGGATTAGTCAGCAGTAGCAGGCTCGTCCCTCTTTTTTGTCATGGGGCATTGGGCATGAGGGAGAATAACTAATGACTATGACTAATGACTAAAATGCAAGATATTGATGCGATCGTAATTGGGTCTGGGATTGGCGGATTAGTAACAGCAACTCAGTTAGCAGCGAAGGGAGCGAAAGTGCTGGTACTAGAACGTTATTTAATTCCAGGTGGTAGCGCCGGTTATTTTGAACGCCAAGGGTATCGATTCGATGTTGGCGCATCGATGATTTTTGGGTTGGGACAAAATGGTACTACTAACTTACTCACGCGCGCTCTGTCAGCTGTGAATGTTAGCCAAGAAGCGATCGCAGATCCGGTACAGATTCACTATCATCTACCCCAAGGTCTAGACCTGAAGGTTGACCGGGTTTATGAAAAATTTTTACAAAATCTTACTGCTCATTTTCCCCATGAAAAACAGGGGATTCGTCGCTTTTATGACGAATGTCAAAAAGTATTCAAGTGTCTCAACAGCATGGATTTGCTGTCGCTGGAAGAACCCCGGTATTTACTGCGAGTATTTTTCCAACATCCTTTGGCGTGTCTCGGTTTAGTTAAGTATCTGCCCCAAAATGCGGGGGATTTCGCAAGACGCTATATTAAAGACCCGGAATTATTGAAATTTATCGATATGGAGTGTTATTGCTGGTCGGTGGTTCCATCAGACATGACACCAATGATTAATGCTGGGATGGTCTTTTCTGACAGGCATTATGGTGGAGTTAACTATCCTAAAGGCGGAGTGGGACAAATTGCCCAAAAACTCGTGGACGGTCTAGAGAAGGCTGGAGGTAAGATTCAATACCAAGCTAAAGCCACGAAAATTCTTACAGAACACGGGAAAGCGATTGGTGTGCAACTGGCGAATGGTGAAGTATATCACGGGAAACGCATAGTTTCTAATGCTACACGCTGGGATACATTTGAGCAATTATTACCAGCAGAAGAAATGCCACATAATGAGAAAAAATGGCAACAGAATTATCAAAAATCTCCAAGCTTCTTGAGTTTGCACATCGGGGTAAAAGAGTCAGTTTTACCTGCGGGGACAGAGTGCCACCATATTTTGCTGGAAGATTGGGAAAAGATGACAGCAGCAGAAGGCACAGTTTTTGTTTCGATTCCCACATTGCTTGACCCAGATTTAGCACCTGATGGATATCACATCATTCATACCTTCACACCTCACTGGATTGATGATTGGCAAGAACTTTCTCCAAGTGAGTACGAAGCGAAGAAAGAAGAGGCGGCTTGGCGAATTATTGACCGCCTAGAAAAGATTTTTCCCGGACTAGATACTGGATTGGATTATTTAGAGGTAGGGACACCCCGCACCCATCGCCGCTTTTTGGGTCGTCAGGATGGCACTTATGGGCCAATTGCCCGGCGCAAGTTACGAGGGTTATTGAAGATGCCCTTTAATCGCACAGCTATTCCAGGACTTTATTGTGTAGGCGATAGTACCTTTCCTGGTCAAGGATTGAATGCAGTAGCTTTTTCTGGGTTTGCTTGTGCCCATCGCATTGCCGTAGATTTAGGATTTTAGGACTTACGCTGTGAGTAATTCTCGCAGCAATAATTTCAAGGTGACTCATAAAATATCTTATTTTTTCTCAGCGCTCTCTGTGCCTCTGCGGCTAAATAAATTACTTTTAAACCGCAGAGGCGCAGAGGACACAAAGTAAAGAGGAATTTATTGACTATGATTTAGATCATTGTAATTTTATTAGCAGCTTTCATAGCTTTTTCTCTAGCCTCTTGGACATTAGCACCTTTTGCTAAAGCTACGCCCATTCGCCGATATGGATGAGCATTAGGTTTACCAAATAATCTAATATCTACATCTTTTTCTGACAAAGCATCGGCTACGCCATCAAAACTAATAGAATCAGATTTTTGTGATGCTAAAATTACCGCACTAGCTGAGGCTCCTAGCTGTTCTATATGAGGAATTGGCAAACCTAAAATAGCTCTTAAATGTAGTTCAAACTCATTGATATTTTGTGATATTAATGTCACCATTCCCGTATCGTGAGGTCTGGGAGAAAGTTCAGAAAAAATCACTTCGTCTTTGGTAATGAAAAATTCAACACCAAAAATTCCGGCTCCTCCTAACGCATCAGTGACTTTTATGGCTATTTCTTGAGCTTTTAATATTTTGTCTTCAGAAATATCTGCGGGTTGCCACGATTCTTGATAATCGCCTCTTTCTTGGCGATGACCAATAGGAGAACAGAAAATAGTGGGTGCATTCCACTGCTTAATAGTCAGTAAAGTTATTTCAATTTCAAAGTTAATAAATTCTTCTACAATGACTTTTTGACTGTCACCTCTAGAATTAGCGATCGCATAGTTCCAAGCCTTCTCAACCTCACTCTTATCTTGCGCTACAGACTGACCTTTACCAGAGGATGACATCACTGGTTTAACAACATTAGCAAACCCAATTTCATTAGAAACTGTAATCAATTCTTCTAGAGTTGTTGCATAGCCATATTTAGCTGTTCTGATGCCTAATTCTTGATGTGCCAGTTCCCGAATTCTATCGCGGTTCATTGTATAGTTAGTGGCAGCCGCAGTCGGTATAACTGTAATCCCTCGCTGCTCAAATTCCAAAAGTTTTTCTGTTCTAATTGCTTCAATTTCTGGTATAATAATATTTGGCTGATGTTTTTTCACTACAGCTTCTAAATCATCAACACTGAGCATAGAAATCACTTCATAGGCATCAGCAACTTGCATAGCTGGAGCATTGGCGTAGCGATCAACGGCAATCACATAATTACCAAGACGTTGAGCAGCGATCGCAAATTCCTTACCTAGTTCTCCTGAACCCAGCAGCATCAATTTTTGAGGCAACTTAATACTCATTAGCTTATCCAGATCAATCTTAATCCAATAATCTTATAATTTTTTGTGTTTTAATTATCGCCTTCTCAAGAGTTAAATCTAGCTCCACGCAGTTGTAAATCTTGCCTTTGTAGCGGAGTTAAACCAGTACCAACGCCAAAGTTACACTTATCTACTAGAGCCTCTAACCAAACAGTATCATTCAAAGTTGCACCTCGTAAATCTGCATTTCTCAAATCGGCTTTCGTAAAATTTGCAAATAAGAGGTCTGCATTTACTAAACTGCTAGTTTGCAGATTTGCTCTAGATAAATTTCCCCGAATGAAGTTTACCTCATCTAAAATTAAATCAGATAAATCTGCTCCTATAAGATTCGGAAATTTTAGCTGACTTGGATATTGAAAAAACCGCATTATACAGATAATATTTGCTTCATTCAGTCGTATTTTTGTTAGAAAATCATAACGAGCTATACCAAGTTGCTTAAGAATTTGTAGACGCTGTGAAGAACTTTGTTCTAAAAACTGAATGGCTGTATGGCGTAGGTCTTGAGTTGGCAGATTTAGCATTATTGTCAAATTGTAATGATACTTATGCTAATCAAAAGTTTAACCTTAATGCAAGAACCCCGACTTCTCAAAGAAGTCGGGGTTCTAATAGATAATTACTTACCTAGTACAGCGCGGCGGAAATAAACAATCCATTCCGAATGAACGAAAGCCTACGCTTGACTTTTGACTTCCGCCTTGCGGCACTAACGTCTTGCTAACAGTGCCTTCGTTGCAGATTCGCCTGCTAATCTCACCTGTTTCGTTAACTGGAAGTTTAACAACGCTAGAACACTCAACTCAGCTAGGAATGCCATAAAAATTGTTGTTGCTCCAGAGTATTGTATCGCTGCCCAAGGAAAAGTTGAAAACAGCCATACAGTAGGATATTCCCACGAGGATATGCCAAGAAATCCTAGAATCATTGGTGGTAAGAACGCTACAACCCCTATAGTACCTATTGCCCAGAAAGAACGTTTGGGAGTTTTTAACAAAAGTATTAATTGGGCAATTGTAGCGTAAATCATGATTATGCTGACAGATAAAGCTACAGCTAAAAGTACTTTAAACCTGCCAAAATTGCTATTTAGCCAATTGTCTGTATCCAAAACAGATGTAATTGAAATCCAGACTAGCAAAGGGATAATAATAATTGCCAGATTAATAGCGATCGCCACAAGTGCAGGGCTTTTTTCAGCCCAAATTAGATCCTGCCAAACACTCTTGCGGGTAGAAACTTCCTGATGTCGATATCTTGCCCAATCTTGTACATCTTGACGATGAGGGGAAAGAATAGCAATCAAACTGAAAATTAACCCCAAGTTGTATATTGCCAGAAAAATTAAATTTGGCTCAAACTGTCCGTGAAAGTTGGAATTATTTTGCCAATATTGTAAGCTAAATCCCCACATCATCACCTGGCAAAAAGCTACTAATAAATAACTTTGTCCCTTGCTGATGATTGAAGCTTGAGGATTACGAAAGCAACGTTTTAAAGCTTGTAAGATTCCATAACTGCACAATCCCAAGTTTAACAAATGGAAACCCACAACACTAACAATATTTTTTCCTAATGGTAAATAGAAAAACTTCAAGTTTTTGATGGGAGAACCATTGGGGATATGTAACAAGTTAGGAAACAGATAATTTACTGTATCCCAAGGAGCGAAAATTGTTAACCAAGCAGTTGAACTATTTAAAACGTTGTTATAAGACGATGCCAGTACCATCGTTGTGAACAAAAAAAGTAAAACTGCGCCACTACCTAACCAAGGCTGAAAACCGCTAAACGAACGACTAACTAAGCCAAATAGTAGTGCAGCATTGTAGAAGAAAATACAGCTAGCAGCAAGAATTGCGTAGTAACTAAAAATGTAACCAAAGGCAATTTTTGCAGAACTTCCAGCCCACAAGTGTAAAGGAACTGCTCCTAAGATAACGAGATAAATCAAACTCGGAACTCCTAGTAACTTGCCAGTCAATATACTTGTTTCTGATTGAGGACTGAGACGGATAAAATTCAGTGTGCCACGAGTTTCTTCTTTAGCTAAATCGTTGATTAGCAAATATGTTCCTGCAACTAAAAGGGTAAATACAAAAATTACACTCACAGAGAGGAATATATATTCCCAGTGATCTCGCCACCACAACTGCCAGTCAATTTCATTTACAGGACAAAAATTCTTTGAGAGGAAATGATTAAAATCATCAATTTGAGATTGATTTGATTGCTGGTAAACCTGGCTTTGTCGCAGTTCATATAATTGACGCAAACGACAGTATTTAGCAGTTAGCGAGTATTCATCATTAGGAAACTCGCGTAACTGATATAAAAAAACTACCATTTGTAGAAGTAGAGATGTTGCAACTGCGATCGCTACATTAAAAAATTTCAGTCGTCCTTTGAGTTCCCGGAATAGTTGTGGATTCCAATCGCCGATTTTGTCTATTAAATTGAGCATCATGGGAAAAAATTCTCCAAAAATGGGGAGTGATATTTATTGACGAATCAAGATGCTTGTTTGTGACCTAATTTTAAGAAAATAGTTTCTAAGTCTTCTTGTGTGCAGTGAAAATCAGTCAGAGGAATGCCTGCTTTAATGAGCGATCGCAACAACTCAGCACTATCTTCATCTTTGCCCGAAAAATTCACCCGCACGCTGTTTTTCCCCGATATCACTTCCCACTCTTCTACTAAATGATGATGTTTCAATTCCTTTAAAAGTGTCTCTAGGTTCCCCAGAGTTGATATCACAATTTGCTGGTGGGAAAGACGTTGGTACAGTTGCTGTAAGGAAGTACTTTCTACCAAGAAGCCAAGTTCCATAATTCCCACAAATGTACACAGTTCAGCTAAATCACTGAGAACGTGGGAAGAAATGATTACAGTCATCCCAGCTTCTTGTAAAGCCTTGATGATTTCGCGGAAGTGCATCCTAGCAATGGGATCAAGCCCAGAAACAGGCTCATCTAGTAGTAATAAAATCGGTTCGTGGATAATGGTTCGCGCTAAACTTAAGCGCTGTTTCATTCCCCTCGACAGGGTAGAAATGCGACTATTGCGTTTATTACCAAGTTGGATTAGTTCTAAAACTTCATGTAAGCGTTGAGTGCGACGTGGTTCTCGTAAACGATAGAGACGCGCAAAATAATCCAGGTAATCCCAGACTGTCAAATCTTCATATAGTGGGTAGTCATCGGGTAAATAGCCTAGACGACGCTTAAGTTTGGGATTACTCTTGTCACGGAGTAGGCGATCGCCATTAATATAAATCTCACCCGTTGTTGGTTCCTCAGCAGTTGCCAACATTCGGATGAGAGTTGTTTTACCCGCGCCATTGGGGCCAATCAGTCCATATACTTCCCCCGCCTGGATTTCTAAATCAACATCATTGACAGCAACGTGCCGATCAAATTGCTTAGTTAGTCCACGGGTGCAAATTGCTAATTCTTTTACCATCGCGGCTGGGGTGCGGCTTGTGATTAATAGTTAACCTAACCTTTTTTTACAACTTTTGTCAGGCTGGTTTCGGAAATTGAAACTGACTGTAAAGAAATTGGCGACATAAAAAAGTAGGTAAGGCATTTGCTTTATCTACTTATTAATTCTTATTCTGCTATTTAGAAAATATTTACAAATGAAACCTTGACTTTTTGCTTTAGATTTCCATTATGAATCCTCTTTTAAAGGTTATTTAGGAATGGCTCATAAGCGGTAATTTTATCTGGAACGTTGAGCCTTTACCCTCATTGCTCATCACATGAATGTGACCGCCATGAGCCTGGACAATTTGTTGAACGATCGCCAATCCCAACCCAAATCCGCCGCTTTCTCTGGCACGTTCTGTGTCAACCCGGTAAAAGCGATCAAAAATGTAAGGTAAATCTGCCTCTGGAATTCCAATTCCAGTATCGATGACCTGAATTACTGCCCGATCTGGGTGAGGTTCTAAGCGTAACCAGACAGTTCCACCAGACGGAGTGTAATTGCAGGCGTTATTGAGCAAGTTTTCAACAGCTAGCCGCAGCAAATCGGGGTCAGTCCACAACTCAATGGGTTGTTCTGGTAAATGGCTGATCAACTTGATCGACGCTTTTGCAGCTTGAGTATTATAATAAATGGCTAAATTCTCTAGCAAGCTATTAAGATTAACCTTTTTGAGAGATTCGGGAGTTAATTTTCCCTGATGCCGAGCCAACAGCAGTAGGTTATTGACCAAGGTACTCATCAACTTAGCGCTATCGATGATGTTCTCCACTGAGGGATGGATTTGGGGATAGTCTGCTGCCATTAGTAACCCAACTTGAGCATTGGTCAAAATCGCAGATAGGGGCGATCGCAACTAATGAGTAAGCAACAAGCCATTTTGCTTGATGAATCTACTGAAATGAGTAAGCAAACTGGAGTTTGAGAAAGCATTTAGGCATTTTGCTTGCTAAATCTACTGAAATGAGTAAGCAAACTGGGGTTTGAATAAGCAATCAAGCATTTTGAGAAAGCAATCAGACATTTTGCTTTTCCTTTTGCCTTCTTCAATCACTTTGTGTTCACATTTATGAACAATCCTGGAATAGAAGGGTATTGAGCTAAAGCAACAGGGCTTAACAAGCGTGGCATTTGCTTGTATAAGCTGTAGCAAATATGACAAATTTTATTACAGTTGTTTACGTGAGTCGTTCTAACGGTACGGTTCATGCTCACACTGCGAACCATAGTTGCTTACTATTTCAAGATTATTAATACTTCGTTTTAAACATGAATGGCATACTCTGGGTGAACAAGAGGTTGTGCAAACGTTAGCCAGCCATCCCGAAGCAGGTTTGACCCATGAAGAAGCTACCAAGCGACACCAGCAGATGGGTGCAAATCAACTGACTGGTAAAAGTGGAAAAAGTCCTTGGCTACGATTTTTAGAGCAGTTTAATCAACCACTACTATATATTTTGTTGACGACGGGAGTGGTGACGCTGCTGCTTCGAGATTGGATAGATGCGGGAGTAATTTTTGGTGTCACCCTAATTAATGTCATCATTAGCTACATTCAAGAATCGAAAGCAGAAGGCGCGATCGCTGCTCTATCCAAAGCTGTCACTACCGAAGCAACTTTGATTCGCGATGGTCAAAAAACCCGTCTGGCTTCGACTGAACTTGTTCTTGGTGATTTGGTACTGCTGGGATCTGGGGATAAAGTGCCTGCTGATTTGCGGCTATTAACTGTGCGTGGGTTGCAAGTTGATGAGTCTGCCTTAACAGGCGAATCTGTTCCGGTTGAGAAAGCAACGACATCGCTGGCTGTCGAAACACCGTTAGCGGAACGAAGCAATATAGTGTATGCAGGAAGTTTCGTCAGTTTTGGACAGGCAGAAGGGATTGTAGTAGCGATCGCAGATGCCACTGAAATCGGTCGCATCTCACAGTTAATTGAAAGCAGTACAAATCTGAAAACACCACTGACACGAAATATTGACAAGTTTAGCAAAAGCTTGTTGTATGTCATTTTAGGTTTGGCTGCGCTGACATTTGCAGTCGGATTAGGACAGGGCGAATCTTGGATTGATGTTTTCAAAGCGAGTGTAGCTCTGGTAGTCAGCGCGATTCCAGAAGGATTGCCTGCGATTGTTACCGTCACTTTGGCGATCGGAGTTTCCCGGATGGCACGACGTAAGGCGATTATTGACGCAAGCGAATTTAGAGCAATTACCTAGAATAGACACTATTCCCTTTGAGTCTCAATTCCAATACATGGCGACTTTGCATGAATTGGATGCAAAGCGAGATATGAATGTGATTTATCTCAAAGGTTCTGTGGAGGCAATTCTCCAACGATGCGATCGCATGTTCCATGCTCAAGGACAACAGGTTGCGCTCAATCCTGCCGCAGTGGAACAGAAAGTTGCTGGTATGGCAAACCAAGGGTTACGAGTATTGGCGTTCGCTACTAAAGAAGTTGCGACTAAACGATCCTTGCATCGTAATGATATTGATCAAGGACTGGTGTTTCTGGGACTTCAGGGCATAATCGATCCGCCTCGTGAGGAAGCGATCGCCGCAGTAAAAGCTTGTCAATCTGCTGGAATTCAGGTGAAGATGATTACGGGCGACCATGTCCTAACAGCAGCTGCGATCGCCCGCCAAATGGGAATTTGCTCGACTGAAGAACAGGTCTTCACCGGACAGCAATTAGCTCAGATGGATGAAAAAGAATTTGCCCAAGCGGCTGAACAAGGTATGGTATTTGCGCGAGTTGCTCCAGAACAAAAATTGCTTCTGGTAAAAGCATTGCAGTCTCAGGGTGAAATTGTTGCCATGACTGGAGATGGCGTAAATGATGCTCCGGCTCTCAAACAGGCACATATTGGTGTAGCGATGGGCATAGCCGGGGCAGAGGTTACCAAAGAATCGGCGGATATGCTTCTAACTAACGATAACTTCGCCTCAATTGAAGCTGCTGTGGAGGAAGGGCGTAGTGTTTACCGCAACTTGCGAAAAGCGATCGCTTTCCTGCTGCCGATCAACGTTGGAGAATCCATGACGATTTTAATTGCCATTCTGCTGGCAACCGTACTTCCCATCTTACCAATCCAAATTCTCTGGCTCAATATGGTCAGTTCAATAGCGTTGATTGCTCCTCTTGCCTTTGAGCCAAAATCTGGACAGGTGATGCAACAACCACCGCGCAACCCCAGAGAAAGGCTTTTATCGGGTGGGTTACTCCAGCGCATTGTGGCGATTTCCATCTTCAATTGGCTGGTAATTTTTGGGATGTTTCAATGGATACTTCAAACTACAGGCAATGAACCATTGGCGCGAACGATGGCAATTAATGGGTTGGTTGCAGCAGAAGTCTTTTACCTGTTAAGCATTAGCCAGTTTTTACCATCTCTAGTCGTTAGAATTCAAGGTAAACGCACACCTGTAGCCTATGCACCTGCGATCGGAATTGTGGTTGTGGTGATTTTACAATGTCTGTTCAGTCAGTGGAGCATGATGAATCAAGTGTTTGACACCACACCTTTGACATTTATCCAAGCTCTCATTTGCATGGGTGTAGGTTTGCCAGTGGTGTTTATAGCTCTTATCTTGCAGCGTTTCGATCCGCTCAACTAGAGATATAGAAGTTTGATAGTGGTTTCATCCAATGCCAAATGATTACGTTAGAGCCACACCCAAATAAATTAAAAACTCCATCAGTACATTTTGCTAGGTATGATATTTAATCTGCAAGCATTTACCCAGTAAAACTAGCTATGACCCAGAACTACCGCATTACTCTACTTCCCGGCGATGGCATTGGCCCTGAAATTATGGCAGTGGCGGTAGACGTGCTGAAAGTCGTAGGGAAGCAATTTGATCTGAAGTTTGAATTTCAAGAAGCCCTCATCGGTGGTGCAGCAATTGATGCTACAGGCGAACCCCTACCATCTGCCACTCTAGATACCTGCCGTAACAGTGATGCTGTGTTACTTGCTGCCATTGGTGGTTATAAGTGGGATTCCCTGCCATCCAATTCACGCCCAGAAGCAGGTTTGCTAGGACTACGTGCAGGTTTAGGATTATTTGCCAATTTGCGCCCAGCGAAAATCTTGCCCCAGCTAATTGATGCCTCGACTTTGAAACGCGAAGTTGTGGAAGGCGTGGATATTATGGTGGTGCGTGAACTCACTGGTGGGATTTACTTTGGTAAACCTAAAGGGATTTTTGCCACAGAAACTGGTGAAAAACGCGGTGTAAATACAATGGTTTACACCGAGTCTGAAATTGAACGTATTGGGCGGGTGGCGTTTGAAGCGGCAAAAAAACGTGGCGGAAAACTTTGTTCGGTGGATAAGGCGAATGTATTAGAAGTATCTCAGTTGTGGCGCGATCGCATTACCCAACTTAGTACCGAATATCCAGATATCGAACTCTCTCATTTATATGTAGATAATGCTGCTATGCAGTTAGTACGCGCTCCCAAGCAGTTCGACACCATAGTTACAGGCAATTTGTTTGGTGATATTCTTTCTGATGCTGCTGCCATGCTTACAGGTAGTATTGGGATGTTACCCTCGGCTAGTTTGGGTGCTTCTGGACCTGGTGTATTTGAACCAGTTCATGGTTCCGCTCCAGATATTGCCGGACTTGATAAAGCCAATCCTCTGGCACAGGTTTTGAGTGCAGCGATGATGTTGCGCTACGGTTTAGACCAGCCAAAAGCAGCAGATCACATCGAACAAGCCGTATTGCAAGTTTTAGAACAAGGCGATCGCACCGGGGATATAATTTCTCCAGGAAAAAACCTTTTAGGTTGCCGCGCTATGGGCGATGCACTGATTTTAGCTCTTGAAGGAAAATAATTAAATCATGCAACTTAGGCAATTTGGCAACCTTTGCTATAAGTTTCGGGTAGACTAAAGGGAAATCTAGCAATCTAATAACAGTCGATAGTGTACGCATTACGACAAGGTCAAGTAAATTTTACCGCCCCAAAAAACCAATCGCCTTTGATTGATCCCGCCGTAATCAGAGCCGCTGGGCAGATATACTATATTCACTGTGAAGTACATCCCGAAATAGCTGGGCAACCTTCCGGTGTAGCAATTAATCGTGTGACTCTTCGAGGTAAGGTTATTTTTACTAACCAACCAGTTCTTTTACCTCAAGAATGTTTTGTGCCCTTAAGTCAAATTGAATCGCATATGTATTAGTTATTGGTCGTTGGTCGTTGGTCATTAGTCATTAGTCATTAGTCATTGGTTAAGAGTAAATATTAATTAACTCTCGACAAAGGACAAAAGATAAACGACAAATGACAGAGGATAAATGACAAAGGACAAATGACTGTATGGACATTTTGTTCGCCGTCCTGGCGAGTGTAATAGTCTTTGCTTTGGGTGCATCTATTGGCAGCTTTATCAACGTTATTGTTTATCGGCTACCTGCTGGGCTGTCAATTCTTTGGCCGCCTTCTCGTTGCCCCCGTTGCTTAAACCAGCTAAAAGCTTATGACAATGTACCAGTATTCGGCTGGATTTAGTTAAGAGGGCGGTGTCGATATTGCAAAAGCAAAATCTCTGTCCGTTATCCTGTAGTAGAAGGGGTAGCGGGCATAATTTTTTTATCGGTTTTCTTTGTATTTCAAGTTTCGATTTTAACAATAGGCTATTGGGCTTTTTGTAGTTGGTTATTGGCGCTATCGCTCATTGACCTAGATACAATGACCCTACCCAATCCACTTACTCAGTCGGGTTTAGTGATAGGAATTTTATTCCAAATGATGGTTGGTTATCTACCGGAGGGTAGTTCTGTGGCATTAGTCAATCACTTTATAATGGCTACAGTAGGAGCAGTATTGGGTTTATGGCTATTTGATGCGATCGCCCTATTGGGTTCAATTGCATTTGGGAAAACTGCAATGGGTGCGGGTGACGCTAAGTTAGCAGCCATGATGGGGGCCTGGCTAGGCTGGAAATATTTGCTCTTAGCTAGTTTTATCGCCTGTGCGTTGGGAGCCTTAATTGGCAGCAGTGTCATTATGCGTAGAAGCAAAGCCACGAGTCACAAGGCATCGCCACAAAGGTTAGGACAAAAGATGCCTTTTGGCCCTTTTCTGGCTTTAGGATCTGTAATTACTTTATTTAGCGGCGAAGCCATTTTGTCTAGCTACCTGCGGTTATTTTTTCCAGCGTCTTAAACTTGAGTGGAGAGTGGGGAAGACGCAAGGGGCATGGGAAGTAGGGGGCATGGGGAGCAGGGGAAGAAGCAAGGGAGCAAGAGAGAAGAGTTTTCCCCTCTGCCCCCCGCACCCCGCCCCTCTGCCTCTTTCCCATGCCTCATGCCCATTCATAATAAATATTTATAATTCGTGACTGTAACCAGCATTACCCCATCTGCACTTCATATTTTGATAGTATTCAGGTTGTGACTTGTATTACCCTCGTTAACTACCCCGTAGTCTACACGGACGTAGCTCTCCCAATTCATCGGGAATAGCCCCCAGAACTCCGTAGTTCTATTGGTCTGACATTCCCTCCAAGGGCAGAAGTCCTGGTTCCCAAAAGCCAAATCTTTTACCCGTAACTCTGCCGTACTACTTCAAAGAAGCAAGCTAGGCGTAGCGTCCCGTAGGGAAGGGTTTTCTTGCAACATATACCTATAAGCTTGATTTTCGCTTGTGGCATTGATGGTCAAGATACTAACTATAATACCCGAAAAATCGGTGATTCCTTATATATCCTGGATGCAATCGCCATCACCCGCTCACAATACCCACCTTATGAATATATTCAAGGTGGAGACTTCCGAAATCCGTTAATGGCGATTAAGCGTTGGCAAGCACAACTAGTGAAACAGATGCTGATTGCTCATAACCTAGCAATACGAATCATTGATTTGGGTAGGAGGGAGAAAGCATCTTATTTGGAGGTTGGTATTCTCATGGCTTTGTCAGTACGTCCATATAATTAAGTCTGCTGAAAAAAGAGCAAGATACTTGTATTGGCATAAGTATTTTCGTTAAGCTGGCAACCAAAGATGAAAATTAAGGTCTGAATTGCTTAAAAGCTTAATTTGACGATGTAGCCATTAGTCATTAATAAAAACAAATGACAAAAGGCTAAAGACAACCCGATACGGCTTGATATGTTTTCGACCTCATGCCCACTTAAAATAAAATAAAAAATGGCTAACAACGAAGAATCACGCGGTTTAAAGTCTCTATTTGATTGGTTTGCCAATCGACGGAAATCAGGATCTACCAGCCTCGAACGCCAAGAACGCGAAATTGCTGATGGACTGTGGCATAAATGTTCCAAATGTAGCGTTTTGGCATATACAAAAGACTTGAAAGCGAATCAGATGGTTTGCGCCGAATGTGGTCATCACAATCGGGTAGACAGTGATGAGCGCATCCGTCAATTGATAGATCACAATACCTGGAAACCTCTAGACGAGCATTTGCGTCCAACCGATCCGCTAGAATTTCGCGATCGCAAACTCTACAGCGATCGCCTCCGGGAAACACAAGATAAAATTGGCTTAATAGACGCAGTTAAAACTGGTTTAGGTCAAATCAACGGTTTGCCCATTGCCCTTGGGGTTATGGACTTCCGCTTTATGGGTGGTAGTATGGGTTCGGTCGTGGGAGAAAGGCTTACCCGCATGATTGAGCAAGCCACTCAACGGCGGTATCCTGTGGTTATCGTCTGCACCTCTGGTGGCGCGAGGATGCAAGAGGGAATGCTCTCTCTGATGCAGATGGCGAAAATTTCCGCAGCCCTACAGCGCCATAAAGACGCACGACTATTATATATTCCTGTTTTGACCAATCCTACAACGGGCGGCGTTACCGCAAGTTTTGCAATGTTGGGCGATATCATTTTGGCAGAACCCAAGGCAACCATTGGTTTTGCCGGTCGGCGAGTGATTGAGCAAACCCTGCGGGAAAAACTACCCGATGATTTTCAGACTGCTGAAGATTTGCTCCTGCACGGTTTTGTTGATGATATCGTACCCCGTACCCAATTAAAAAATACCCTAGCCCAGCTAATTGCCCTACACCAGCCTGTACTAACAACACCTCAGATGGTTTTGTGGGAAACAATGTCTTTAACTTCTTCCGCCGCAGAATAGAGCAGGGGGAGCAGAGGGAGCAAGGGGAGCAGAGGAAGCAGAGGGAGCAGGGGGAGACAAGGGAGAAAATTTTACTTTGTCCCTCTTGTCTCCTTATTCTCTCACCTCTCCGGCTCTTTGACAAAAAGCAGTGGCATAAGCGCTACTAGTCGGAATAGGCTAGAGAGGGCGAACAACCCCAGTAAGCCACCAAACTGGGCAAATTGGATGATGAAGCTGCCTATAGTTGCGCCTAAAGCACCGCTCCCTCCAGCAACAGCAGCTGCGATCGCAAAATAGATAGACTGATTTTTAGTTGGTGCGATCGCCAATTGTATATTGTTGTTGCACAAGTCAATCGCCGCCCAAGTACCTCCAGTCAAAATGTGTAACAGGGGTAACCATAACCAGATATCAAGGCGATTAACACCAATCCCCAGCCAAAGCAGTGGTGTGGCTGCAACCAAAATCCCAATACAGATAAGAATAGGACGATTGCCTATTTTGTCTGCTAATTTGCCCCACAGGATGAGCATCAGCAAAGTTGCCCCCGCCTGAAGGCTGTTGTAGATAGTTACGTAGCTCACGTCTAAATCGAGCGTATCGAGCATATAAAGGTTAAAAAACGGACTGCTGAGGTTAACAGCAAGCGCCCAGAAGCTGAAATACAAGAGAAATCTCAAAAAGTTAGAGTTTTTCAAGATGCTGGAAGCTGGCGCAACAGGTGGGGTCGAATCCCCATCTGAACTCTCCCCTTTGCTCCCAGCTAAGAGTTCCCTTGCCTCTTGTTCAATCTCATTTGTTTGAGGTAACTTGCCATAATAAGTGTTTTGCAATCGCGGATTCATATCCACCTGGAAATATTGGCACCCCAATCCCACAATCCCAAACACTATCCCTACCAGCAGAACTATCCCATAGCCTTGGAGACTTCCACCATACCAATGTGATACAAATAAACCCGCCATTGGTACGCAAACCAAATTTGTGAGGCTAGCAGCACTATTGCGTATCCCAAAATACCTGCCTCGCAATTGCCGGGGAACTATCATTGCTACCCAACTTAGCCATGATGCTGCTCCTAATCCTCCCAAAAGATTGCTGAATAGGACAATTAAGAGTGTCAATATCACTAACTGGTGAGTATTAATTACTCCCAAGCTTACGCCTGCAATACCGATTACTAGAACCAGCCATAGCAGCCGACCAACTCCGTGTGTCCGAAGAGAATATTGAAAACGGCTGGTGCTGCGTTCAGACAAGTAAGCACCCAACGGCTGAATCAGATTGACCAACATGGGGATGGAGCATAACATCCCAAATACCACTGGACTAGCACCCAATTCCACCAAGAAATTGCTGAGTAAAATCCCGCCAGTTCCAAGGGAGTAAACTGCTGCTAAGACAGAATCTGTAGTAGAGGCTTTTAAACTAGTGCGAATTGCATCCTTGGGAATTCGAGAGTTTGGAGAAATTGTTGGTGATGGTAAGGCAATCTGGGGAATTTCCAGAGTCAGTGGCGCAGTTGTTTCAACCTGAACAATATCCATAATGTATGTCTATGAGTAAAGCATCTGGGAGTAATTTGGTTGCAAAGGAACTCAGTATGCTTTTCTAGCATTTTTGATAATTTTTCGTTATTTTAGCTTGCAATTCTAAACAAAAATTTACAATAAGTAAAATATCACTTCTTGAGAACAAAAGGTATAAGTAAGAAGAGAGAGACTGTTATCTGTCTGTAAGCAAGAAAAGATTATTTAATTTTTTGGGATTGATGATAGCGATCGCGATCGTCATTATTGCTTGTCAAAGCCTAAAATTACCAAGCAAACTTTCAACATCTACCGCAGTCACCATTAAACTCAGTGGCTAGAGAAGTTCTCCTGTTGAGCAAAAACTTTTGAGGCAGGTACTGCAAGACTTTAAGACAAAGGATCCAACTATTAAGGTCAAATATGAGGTGATTTCTGACCAATATATGGATGTAATCAAAACTCGTTTAGTTGGAGAAGCTGCGCCTAATGTCTTTTATCTGGATGCGCTGGAAGCTCCTTTCTTGATGAGTCAAAATGTCCTAGAACCGTTAGATGCTTACATCACCCCCGAATTTGACCTAGCAGACTTCGAGGATACCTTACTCGACAGTTTCAAATACCAGAATCAGATTTATGGTCTTCCCAAACACTATTCCACTCTTGCCCTATTTTATAACAAAAAAGCCTTCGCCGCCGCAGCCTTGAGTAATCCACCAGCTACTTGGGATGAACTACGTAACGGCTCGAAGCAATTGACAGGCAAACTTAACAGATACGGCTTTGGAGAAATTCCCGAATTGGCGCGTCAGGGTTATAAAATTAAAGCCTTTGGTCAAGAGTTTGGGTTATGACCAAGACCCACTGCGATCGCCATTAGTGGCGGGAGTGGATTATGCTACATTATGGCAGGTAGAACAGTATCCATCTGCGATCGCCAATAACTTTGATAACCAGTTTGTCAGCGCCTTGTTGGGGCGACAACTATTAAATAAAGCAAACGATGCTAAAGGCACAGAATGAAGCTAAATCAGCAAATTAGGGCGATGGAGTAAGCAATCTTTCTCGAAATTATCTCAGGCGATCGCTTAACAAGTTTCTCAGTTTCGCTAAGACGCTCATTGCAAACCTTAAACACTCATAGGTAACTATTCAAGTGTTTCTGGCAAATGTTTGAATGTTTTTTATGAATGTCGTAATGTTGACCCAATTATTTATAAAATTGGAATTTTGAGTTGCCTGAGGGGCTGCGCTTGGTAAGTGAACCAATACCTAATGCACTCATCAATGCTACTAACACGCCCAATATAGAAGTCGGTTCAGGAACTTTTTTTGTAGTGTCAATCCTCAGGACTTGTCCTTGTCCTGGGCGATCGCCTTTATTTGAAACGTAGATGTCACCATCAGGGCCAACAGTCAAGGCAGTGGCAGACTCTAACCCATTACCACTCAGCAGCGTTGTCCGAGTTCCATCAGGAGCTATTTGCACTAAAGAAGCATCTGAAATACCTTTCCACTGTGGTTCATTGCCATACTGTAAAGCATACAAATTACTTTCATCATCAAAAGCCAAGTCACTCAATTGGGTAAAACCATCAGCGTAAACTGTAGTTTCACCATCACCTTCAACACGAAAAATTCTCGCTTTACCTTCTGGAAAAGGGAAACCAGTGTATTCGCTCACATATATTGCACCATCGGGCCCGAATGTAACACCTGTAGGTACTGATTGAATTTCAATCTCCTGCGGTGTTTGTCCAGGTGACGGTGCATCAGGAGGTGCTACTTGCCCTGGTTCAGGAGTAGGAAAAATGGGATATGGCATTAGATTTTACAAGTTTCAAGATGCAGTTGCAATGAATTATCTTTTGATAAAATTGTCAATTTTTTCTTATTACTGGACTGCCTTTCTAATAAATTTAAGATTTCTCACAGACTTATTTAGGGTGGTAGAAAATTTCTCTATCTGAACATTTAGTATTCTAATGAGAACCGAATATATAATTTTCTGATTCTGGGATTCGTGGTAAAAACTGGTGGCGCATCCTCTACTTTTTACCCACAGTCACTTCTTCAGCAGTGCTGACGCTTATCTTCATGTGGATTTATAACACTGATGGGCTATTAAACGATTTTCTTGTTTTGTGGGGCTACCTACTTATAACTGGTTGGGCGATCCAGCTATTGCGCTCAAAGGCATTATGATCATGAACATTTGGTCAACGGCACTGTTTTTCATGGTGATTTATCTGGCGGCGTTGCAGGATATACCCCAAACACTTTATGAGGCGGCGAAACTTGATCGTGCAGATGGGTGGCGGCAATTTATCTACAATTATCCTTCCCTTGCTGAAGCCTGTAACCTTCTTTGTGGTGGCAGTGGGGGTGATTGGGACTTTTCAACTTTTTGACCAGTCTTAAATCTTTTCTGGCGGTACTGGCAGGTCAAACAACGTTACCTTAACTGTGGTGCTGCTAATTTACCAAGCTGTGTTTCGGAATTTACAAATGGGATATGTAGCTGCGATCGCATTTTTATTAGCAGCAGTGGTCATTGCCATCACTTTGATTCAACGGCGACTTTTTGAAGGCGAAGATTGTCCATAGCATGGTTAATGCCACTTTTATTTTCATGATGCGGCAGTTTTTTGTTAATTTTCCCAAAGAACTAGAAGAAGCAGCGCAACTAGATAGCTTAAATACCTTTGGAATTTTCTGACATATTGTCTTACCTTTAGCAAAACCAACACTGGCGGCACAGGCAATTTTTGTATTTGTGGGGAGTTGGAATAATTTTTTACTACCTATAGTTATCGTATTTGACCCAGAAATGTTTACTCTCCCCCTGCTCCCCCTGCCCTCTTTCCCCCTCCCGATCCCCAAACAGTATTTTGGGCAACAAATTGCACTCCTAACGTGATATTGGTATTACAGCGACTCAATCTCTATCTATCAGTTAACAAGCATTATGGGTTTTGCAGACCTATCGATCGCAGAGATAGCAGCCGACTACAGCATTTCTGTAGAAAAAGTGTTTTCTCTGTGTAACCAACTGGGAATCGCCTACAAACACCAAAAGACTCGTTTGGCGTTAGAAGATGCAAAGGCAATTATTTCCCAAATATTGTCTGAAATAGGCCCAAAAGGTGCTAGCAGCTCGGTGGGTGATAACGAAGTCACCTGAAGGGTTATCTCGGGCTTTGGCTAATCACTGATAGCTAATGATAAAAAACAGTAAGTCATTAGCAATTAGCAGCTTGGAGATTGAGAATCGCTTTCTTAGCTGTGTTGAGCGTCAAAATTTTTAAGGGGAAACATGTTTAGAAGACTAATTGGCGTTGTTGTGGTTACTGTTTTACTCTCGTTTCAGTTGCTTGTCGGTAGCGCGACAGCAGTGGAACTAGACAAAGCTACCCGGACAGTGCCATTAAATGCTGAAGGTGATACCGTTGTACTTAGCCTTAAACAAATCAAAGAAGGCAAACGCTTATTTAATTACGCTTGCGCCCAATGTCATGCTGGGGGAGTTACCAAGGTAAACCAGAATGTTGGACTTACTCCAGAGGATCTGGCACTGGCAACACCCAACCGTAATAACATTGAAGGCTTGGTGGATTACCTGAAAAATCCCACTACTTACGATGGGGAAGAAGAGATTTCCGAAATCCATCCCAGTATCAAAAGCGCAGATATTTTCACAGAAATGCGAAATCTGACAGATGAGGACTTGGAGGCGATCGCCGGTCATATTCTCTTACAACCCAAAATCGTTGGCACTAAGTGGGGAGGCGGAAAAATCTATTACTAAATCCTGAAATTAGTACTGAGTCATTGGGGCATAGGGCATAGGGCATAGGGCATTCCCCATTCCCCATTCCCCATTCCCCAGTTTTCACCAAAGTTTAGCTGCTTTCATTCTCACAGCAGCACAAAATCTTCTTGGTTTGGGCACAAAAATTTTTCGTAAGTCAAGATATTCCTAAAGAAAAAATAAAAATCCCTTATTTTACCGTTTACCTGTATTCACAGGCTTTTTGGGCTATGGCAGTCTAGCATTTATTACTAATTGCAAAGCTTTTTGCAATAATATTGCTCCCTATTGTTAAAAAAAAAATTGTATCTATGACAGATTGTCATATTTGGTGTTGATTTTATTTAAAATGAGAAAGGAAAAAAAATTGTTTGTTAGGAGAGATCCATGAAATTGATTTCGGCAAGCTGGCGACGCCTTAGTTTAGCTGTGTTGACAATCCTTTTAGTTGTTAGCAGCTTTGCTGTTTTTACTCCCAGTGCTTCGGCTGAAACCTACCAGGTGAAATTGGGTAGCGATAAAGGAATGCTGGCATTTGAACCGAAAAAGTTGACAGTTAAACCAGGTGACACAATTGAATGGGTGAACAATAAAGTTCCTCCCCATAATGTTGTGTTTGATGCTGCCAAAAACCCCGCTAAGGACGCTACTTTAGCAAAATCTCTGTCTCATAAGAATTTGATGATGAGCGCTGGTCAAAAGGAAACAACCACTTTCCCCGCAGACGCACCTGCTGGTGATTACACCTTCTACTGTGAACCTCACCGTGGTGCTGGCATGGTTGGTACAATCACTGTCCAAGGCTAGAAACATCGCCGTTGACAGAAGATGATCTTCTGGGCTTCCTTCTTTGAAATTAGCTCATAGCAACACGCCACACTCCTAGAGTGACGCACACAATGAATAAATGGCGGTAACGAGTCTTATTCTTGCCTAAAACGCTAAGTAACCTGTAGCGATAGAGAGATGAACTCGTTACCGCCAATTTTGATCAAATTTGACTTAATCAGACATTAATCACGTTTATACTCTTGCTGGAGGCTTGTTACGAGGAAATTCTGTTGAGAATACTTTTATTAATCCTACTGTTGGCGATCGCTCTATTTAAATTGACATTCATTAGTCCAGCACTAGCTGCTGAAACATCTAACGGTGCTAAAATTTTCGAGGCTAGCTGCGCTTCTTGCCATATAGGTGGCGGTAACATCCTTATTAGCCAGAAAACCTTAAAAAAGGAAGCATTGTCAAAATACTTAGAAAATTATGATCGCGACTCAATCCAGGCGATTATCCACCAAGTGCAAAATGGTAAAAATGCCATGCCTGCTTTTAAAAGCAAGTTAAGCCCTGACGAGATTCTAGAGGTAGCTGCTTATGTTTTTCAGAATGCAGAACAAGGTTGGTAAGTAGCTATAGTGTCTACTTCTTATAGTGGCACAAGACCTTTATGTACCATATAATTAAAGGCAAGCAAGACGCCCACCCAGTAATGTTGGAAATCCCTCACTGCATTTCCTTGTTAAAACCTTCTAACAAGTCTCAAAGTTCACTATCTCTATGAGGAACTAGCGATCGCTAGTTCCTCAGCTTCTAAAAACGATATCTTAAAGATGAATGATAAATTCAGAATCTTTATCATTCATAGCTTTTAGGTTGTTCTTAATCCAAAATAACCAGCTCGATGATTATTTTTCTGGATTAGACTTTTCTCTATTTTGCTTCACTTCGCGCAACCGTTCTACTAATTTTTCATCCGATTCAGCAGAAGGTATAGGCTGACTCTTATTGACTCTCGGCAACACTAACGGTTCAGAAGTAGTAGCTGCCGATGAAGGCGTAAGCTGATTATTTCTGATTTGCAGTTCAGGGAATGGTTTAGAAGTAACTGCTGATGAGGGTGTAGGTTGATTGCTATTGACTCCCGGTGCAGATAATGGCTTAAGAGCACCTGTAGGTAAGGATGCAGGCTGGTTATTTCTGATTTGCAGTTCCGAGAACGGTTTGGGAGTAGCTGTCGATGAAGGCGTTGGTTGATTGTTATTTCTGATTCGCAGTTCAGGAAATGGTTTAGAAGTATCTGCTGGTGAGGGAGTAACCTGATTGTTATTGATTCCCGGTGCAGATAATTGAGTTGTCCCAGTGGTGCTGCTAGTGTTGTTTTGGAAACGTAGATTAAATGGATAGGAACTGATCCGTTTATCTCCCTTGGGCGATTGCTTGTTGAAGTATTCCCTTGCTTCTGATTGCAATTCACGGGAAACTAACTTGTCTTGAAACTTGATATCTAAAACCTTACCATCAGGATCTACCACTAATACACCCAACACAGCACCTTCAAGATTCGGTTTATCGGTGGCTAATGTTTGGCGGATGACTGGTTTTTGTTCAGCGTTGGGGTATTCTTGCTGGACTTCTTTTCTCAAATTTGCGTAGGAGTCTAACTGTGCAATTGCCAGTTCAGTCCCTTTCCCAGATAAATCGGATGCCTGTGAGGTGGTTGCCCTAAGGTTTAAGCTATCCCCAGCCCTTGGAGCTTGTTTTAGAGAACTTATTAGCGAACTTTGAGAAATTTTAGACGCATCATTAACCGATTGCGTCATCTGTGGAGCCGTATTTCCCTGTGCCGTTATAATGGGACTAGTGTTAATGCGGCTAGTATCAGACAAGGTTGGAGATTGGGCATTTTGCAGAATATCATCAGGTATTTTCTGCGATTGCAATTCTGGTAATCTATTTACAGCCAGAGGCTTAGGTGGCTCGTATTTGGTGTCACTGACATTCACACGAGGAACTGATTGAGAGAATTTGGTGCTGCTATTGTTGTATTTAGAGCTATCAAATTTAGAAACATCAAATCCCAAATTATTACTAGGAATCATCCGCAAAGACTGCCTTGTAGGCAAGGAAGAAACCCGATAGTTATTCGATGATGGGGGTAGCGGAGGCATTACTAGCTGACTGGATGGCGGTGATGCCAATGGGGGCAATATAGTTTGGGCGTTAAAGTTCGGATTAGAAAGTGGCGCTATTGGAGGAAGTTGTTGTAAACCAATTTGGGGAGTGCTTTGCGGCAGACGGCTTTGATCCGCTTGGCTCAATTCCAAAAGTCCGACAGTTTTTGATGCTGCTGTTTCATTGGGCTTGTTAGACTCCATAGGCATCAATGGCACAATCATAGCGATCGCACCGTGGATGCCAAGAGAAGCTATAGCTGCTATCCCAATTGGCTGGCTTAAGATTTCTGGTATATTTTTAAACAGGGAGACGTAAGACATAGCTGTTATCGTTCACTCGGCTCAGTTGCAGTTGACTAGCGATTTTCTCTTTCCGACTATATTGCAAGCTATTGCAATAGATGCATCCCTCTAAGGAAATAATAACTTCCTATGTTGGCAATCAAAACGCCAAGATTGCCATTTATTAAAGTTTTTAATTGATCAATGACGCTTTATCATATATTTAAATTTCAGCTAGCTAAAGAGATATTTGAAAAATTACTACTGTTGATTTTTTATTCTTATGACGTACACAACTAAACTTTATATCTGGAGATATTTATTAAAGTTTAAATTCCATGTAAAACCCTGAGTAGCTCACAACATCTGCTGAAGTTGCCTTGTTTTTTCTACTCTTTTTTAGTCAGCTACGCTTCTGTAACAGATGGCACACTTGCTTGTCCAAGGCTAGCCCCTATATGAAAATATTACCACATCAACAGTCTCTAAAACTGTTGCAAATTGTACAATGTTATTGACATTCTAGCCTTGAACCCTAGCAAAGCCATTCGGGTTTTTATAAAAGGAGTCAGTCATGCGATCGCAATTTTAGCTTTTAAATTCTGACTACTTCTTCGTAAAAAGGTTTCAAACCTTCAATCATTGCACAACATTTAAAATGCCGCTACCGACAGTTATTGTGCCTGGATATCTAGAAAGCGCGATCGCTTACCGCCAACTAGAACAATCCCTACAACAGTTAGATTTTCCTACGGTTACAGTACCACTGCGACGACGCGACTGGTTACCCACTATTGGAGGAAGACCTGTAACGCCAATTCTACAAAAACTCGATCTGACGATCAAGCATACATTGCAGCAACATAATGCTACTCAAATTAACTTGATTGGTCACTCAGCAGGAGGTTGGATATCCCGCATCTACATGGGAGAAAAACCTTATTGGGTAGGCGGTAAAGTTAAACCATCCCTCTGGGAAGCGCATCCCCTGGTTGCTACTCTCATAACCTTGGGTACACCCCATATTAGTCAAGAACGCTGGACACGCTCCAATCTAGATTTTGTCACCAATAATTACCCAGGAGCTTTTTACAAAAACGTTCATTACGTTTGTGTAGCTGGCAAAACTATCTTTGGCCAAAGGCGACGCGGTAGCTGGTTAGCTTACAGTAGTTACCAATTAACCTGTGGTAAGGGTAACACTTGGGGAGATGGAATCACACCCATTGAAGCTGCTCACTTAGAAGGCGCAGAAAATCTGGTGATTGAAGGTGTAAGGCATTCTCCAAGAAGTCCTGGAATTTGGTATGGTTCACCAGAACCCTTAAAAGCTTGGGTGCAATATTTGATTTAAAAAATTTTATCTTTATTATGAGAAATGCAACATTTATTAATATTCCTTAGCTAAAATTGAAATTGTAATAAGAATAAATACCTAGCTAAGAACAGGAGGGGTGAGCTATGCAAAGCGCCCAGTTCAATAGGATTCTGCGACGAGTAGCGACGATATTATCGGTCGTGATTTTGAGTCTGTGTTTAATTTACATTTCTACCGGAGTTCTGCTGTCTTTTTACTATGAACCTACAGCAGGCGGAGCTTATAACTCATTGAAGATGATTAATACACAACTGCCATACGGGTGGTTGTTTTGGAGAGCGCATGATATTGCTGGTAACGCAATAATTGCGATTGCTCTCATTCAAATTGTGGTGATGTTTTTAGGTCGGCAATTTCGCAAGAGTTGGCTGACTGCTTGGATTAGTGGGATTTTGTTGACCCTAAGTGCGATCGGGCTGGATTGGACAGCTATGATCCTAGATTGGACTCAGGAAGGATACTGGCGTTTTAACATTGAACTAGGAACCATCGAAGCCATTCCTTTCATTGGTGGACAACTGCGCGACATCCTGACTGGGGGTGGAGCGATTAACACAGTTACCGTCGAACACCTTTACACAATACACAGTTATCTAATTTTGGTGGCGACGCTAATTCTTGCCATAGTGCATTTATCCGCTTTACTGTGGCAGGAATGGGAAATATATCAAGAAACGCCAAGACCAGAAATTGATCATTTACAACAACCGCCAGAAGGCGAATTTATTTCTTCCTAAAGCTAATAAAAAATCAAGACTCAAGAGTTAGGAATTCTTCCCCTGCTCCCCTGCTCCCCTTGCCCCATCCCCCTTATCCCCCAGGAGCCTCACTAGCGGAAAATTGAGACAATTGGGCGAGGGATAGGTCTTCAACTTCCGATAACTTTTCTAGAGAGAGGGGAGTGGATTGGGTAACACCAGATAAGCGTTTTAAAAGGCTAGGTCTGGGGTCATGCAACAGGTAAATAATGCGATCGCCGATTTCCCACTCTTGGTTAGCTGGCATTACCTGTAAACGTTCTTCTCGCTCTACCAATAGCGGTATCAACACCCCAGTCCGAATCTTCTCTTGGATGCGATCGCATTGAGTGGAAAATTCAAACTCATTTAGCGTAGTTGTTCCCAACTTGACTCGTCCATCATTCAAATATTCATTCCAAGTTTTAATCGCTAAGTCTGGGATAAAAGCTTGATTAACTTTATTACTAACCGAGGTATTTGCTTGCGGATCGCGCGGGAAAACAGCTAAGACGCGCGGCGGCTTAAATTCCTCAGATGCCCTTTGAGCCAAAACAAAATTCACCTCGCCATTACTTGTCATAGCTAAAAAAGTACCCATCGAGCCAAGTCCTGCCTCTTCCAAAACAGCGGCATCCAAAGCACTGCTGGCAATAACTCGCAGATTTTGCGCCTCAGCTTGAATAAGATATTGGGGATCAGTATCAATCATGACCACATTTTCTCCCCGTTCTTGAAAGAACCGGGCAATCAAAAGACTTAAGGGATTACAACCCACAATCACTGCTCCAGTTGCGTCTTTGGAGGTGATTTGCAGCCATCTAGCAACCCAGCCAGCTGTTAGGCCTTGGCAGACAACAGTCATGATAATTGTCAGAAAAACTAAAGCTTTAATGGAATCACCGCCGTTAATGCCGCGCTGTGTCAGGGAAATTGCAAAAAAAGAGGCTACGGAGGCGGCAACAATTCCTCTAGGAGCAACCCAGCTTAAAAACAGTTTCTGCCGCCAGTTTAGATCACTGTTCCAAGTACACAAGAGGATATTAATCGGGCGAACGACAAACATTAGTACCAAAACAGTGAATAAACTACCCCAACCCAAAGCAAACACACTGGCAATAGATAAATCAGCAGCTAATAAGATAAATAGCACCGAGACGCTGAGAATTGTCAGTTGACCTTTAAAGCTTCTTAACAGACGTTCTTCTGGAACTGAGGAGTTAGCAAAGACTGCTCCTGCAACTACTGTTGTCATTACTCCTGATTCACTGCGGATCATTTGCGATAAGGTAAACAGACTCCAAAGTATCGCCAATACCGCTAAGTTTTTTAGCTCGAATGACAGAAAATCAGCGCGTTTGAAAATCAAACTCATCAGATAACCGCCAGCACCACCAATTGCCGCACCAACGCCCAGGCGCATTCCTAAGCCAATGATGGCATTGATAGGGTCAGCATCGCCGTTCAAGATAGTATCGAGGACAACGAAGGCGAGGATAGCGCCTACAGGGTCAATTAAAACCCCTTCTCCTTCCAACAGCGTTGCCACTTGCCGATCTACATTAATTTGTTTAAGCAAAGGGCCAACCACCGTTGGCCCTGTAACCACAACTATAGAAGCGTAGAGAAAAGCTATGTTCCAGGGGAATTCACCCAGCCAGTGGGCTGCCATACTCCCACCAAGCAATGTGATTAGCGTCCCTAAAGTGACGAGCAATTGCAGGCTGACTGAAACTCTACCTAACTCTCGCAGATCCAAGTTAAGTCCGCCTTCAAACAAAATGATTGCCGTTGCTAGGGCGACAATAACTTCCAATCCAGTGCCTAGTACATGGGGATGCAACAGCCCGATGCCATCAGAGCCAAAGAGGATGCCTAATAACAACAACAAGACGATGCTCGGTATCCGAAAATATGCAGCTAGCACTTGAGCGCTAATACCTGCAAGGACGGCGATCGCCATCTGTAGGGTAATTTCAAAAGATGCTTCCATGTTGTAGATTTTGAGCGATTTATTTCAAAATCTTTTGTAAAAAACCGTAGACATTAATTTTACACAGTACAACATCATACCCTTTGTCCATTGCTGAATGCAGGGTTTTTTCTCTCTGGGTGTCCTTTTAAATCCCCAGCGTCAAACGCTGATGAACCCTGCGGCTTTTTGCACAAGCATCTACAGAATTCTTTGGTATCTCCATGTCTTTGTATCCTCTTCAAACTTTTGTCTCCACCCAGTTTAGCTGTCACAAACTTTTTTTGGCAAAAGCTGTTGACAAAAGCTTGGAAATTGGTTAATTTATAAAAGGTCTGAGTCTGATGCCCCCATCGTCTAGAGGCCTAGGACACCTCCCTTTCACGGAGGTAACGGGGATTCGAATTCCCCTGGGGGTACTTAATAAAAAAGCAAAAAATATTTTGCTCTAAATCTACGAACAAAAACTATCATCCAGGCTTTTTCCTGAATGATAGTTTAACTATACATACGGTTCTTTGCTAGCTAAGTTCTCTACACGTTGGTGAATAGCAACAAGATTTAACCGTAAGTCTTTACTCAAGCGGTTTTCAATGATTCCCATCGGCATAGTGAGTTTAGGCCAAACTTGAATTGTGTAGGAAAGATTTGTTCCTACACACTCACCAAGGGAATAAGGCTCTAAACACCAGCTACCAGAAAAGCCTTTAAAATCTCCCTCTACCATCCGAAAATTAATTTCTTTAGGGAAGCATTCTTCCAAATCCAGAACCACCCGCGCAGAAAAGTTGAAATTCAGTAAGCGCTGGGAACCTACTTGCTCTAATCTAATCCCACCATTGGGATGCTCCATCAGGCGACTTTTGGCGAGGTTGGGGAGAAACTCAGGCAAGGCTTCATAATCTGTCAAAACCTTCCAGATTTGTTCCACTGGTTGGGGAATTTGGACTTTGGCGCTGATTTGTCGCTGTCGCTCTGCTATTTTTTCAATTTGAACTTCTACCTTAGCTGCTAAAGCAACTGCATCCGCAGTCAAATCCCCTTCAAGGTTGATATCATCACTAAGAGACTGGGAATCAGGGTTCTCTGTTGTGTTTTGTTGTTTAGTCACTTTCAGAATTATGTTTTGCTTTCGTCCGAGAATTGGGGCAGAGTCAGGGTGAAGCAAATTTCGCTCTGTTCAGAATCCGAGATTGGGAGACTTTCAACTGCGATCGCTCCATTCAGATGCTGCACTAAAGACTTGACTAAAGCAAGTCCCAAGCCAGTCCCTGGAGTCCAGCGCCCTTTTCCGCGACGGAATTTGTCAAAGATGTAGGTTGCTTCTTCTTGAGAGATGGCACGTCCTGTATTCGTCACCTTTATGATAACTTGATCAATTTGTTTATCAACTTGGTGAGCAGCTACCAAGTGGACGATGGTATCATGCTCTGAGTATTTACAGGCATTTGTCAACAACTCTTGGAGAATCCGGTCAAAACTCTCTAGTTCAGTTTGTAAGTCTAGCGACTCCTGTGGTAAATCTACAGAAATCTTTAATCCCTTCTCTGCGAGTTTTTTCTCAAAAGAAGCTGCTATATCCTGAATTCTAGTATTTAAATCTATAGATTCTAATTGTGGAGCTTCGTGAGGCGACTCTAGTTTCTGGAGTGTCAACAAGTCATTAATCAAGTTAATTTCCTTTGTGCATTCCTGCTCTAGGATATCCAGGTATCTAACCTGACGCTCCGGTGCTATTCCTGGCAAACGTAAGTTCCGAATTGACATCAGCATATTTGTCAAAGGATAGCGCAAGCGATCGCTCATGTTACTCATAAATTCATCTTTGAGTTCATTGAGTTTCCGCAGTTGCTCAACATATTGCCGGGTTCTTTCATGCAACTTTGCCTGGAGTTCTAGACTACTCTGTAGTTTCGCCGTTCGCTCATCTACCAAAGTTTGGACTTGTCGCAACGTCTGTGACTGAATAATGGCGTTACTTACTTGAGCACAAACCATTTCCACAAGATTTAATTCTGCTGCTTGCCAACTGCGAGTCACAGCTTGCTGTAGCACCAGGAATCCTAAGATTTTACCTTGACTTTCTAATGGCACTAATAATACCGCAGGCAATTCCTCTATTGCAAATAATGGCGCAGCTGAGGAGGTATCATTCTGCTCTGTATAGTCATCGAAGATTACTGGTTTTCCCGAATCTATAAAGGCACGCTGGCATAAGCCACACTCCGAAAGCAAGAAAGACTGATCTAAAGTATCTGGTTTATTAGTGCGAGAAATTTGTGTTGCTTTAGCCCATTCACCAACAACTTTAGCTTTCGCTTTAGGAATTTGTTTTTTAGCTTGAGTCCTAAATAGTGGGTCTGTATATTTTAGTAGTATAAGCAAACCTCGATCTGCCTGTAGGGATTCGGCAGTAGAGGCGATAATTAACTGGAGCATTTGATTAAGCTCCAAGTTGCTGCGATTCAGTATGGTTAATTGCTTGATCAAACTTTGATGCTGATTGCTCTTTTGCAGATACTGTTGTTGATGAGCAATTAGCTGGGCTTGTGTGACACGAGAAAAAGCGATCGCACAAGCCGACTCTACCTCTTTTAGCAGTTCTTTTTCTGATTGACTCCAATCATAAGGTTGGAATTTAATCAGACTAATCACTCCATTATTGTTGCCACCAAACCGTGTGGGAATTGCTAAAACGGCTTTTATCGGTAGTGGCAAAGATTGACACCCAATTACTAGACTATTCTGAATGATGGAAATGTCTTCAATAGTCAATGGTTCAGCAGCACATTGCAGCACTGGCGAGTGCATAAGCAACTGTTCCATCGAAAACATTTCTTCTGGGTGTGGTAACGCTAGATACTCATCAGCACACCAATTAGTAGTAGTTGCTTCGTCGGATGTCTCACCCGTTACTGAAACCAAGCAGCAACAATCTACTTGAAAAACAACTCCTAACAATTGGGCAATATCTTGTAGCATCAATGCCGTCGCCGAGCTATTGGCAATGATTTGGTTAATCTTTTGTACCAACTGGCGGGCAGGTTCTTTCTGATGCTGCATCAGCTTAACTTGGTAAGGTTGTAGTCGATCTATGTCATCTACATAATATGGCGGCGACGATAAAGGTTTTTTCATTCTTGGCACGCCCTCGGATAATAACCCCATTGTTTTTGCACCCAACCTCTTGGCATATTCTTCCCCGTTAGTTGTGTTGCTACACCTTAGATAATTTAGAATTCTTGTATGAATACTTTCTCTCACCTGTTATAGCCCTTTTCTATGGCAGATGACCAAGTTACCGCTATATTAAGCAAATTGCTACATAGGTGATGAGATACTTAAAATATTCTAAAATGCTCCAGCCTGATTATTTTTGGCTGCTTTATCTTCTTTATATTCAGATAATTAACTAACTTTGACTTAGAATATCCTGTCTATAAGGATACATAAACCGTAATTTCTCTAGAATTTAAGCAAAATAACCCAAAATTAACCGTAAAAATACTGAAGCTATTTTAAAAAATTTGTAAAATTTTGTTTTATGTTAATCCATTTAATCAGCTACCTTTTAGGGAACTCCAAAAAATAAATTATCCAACTTCTGGACTTCACTACGACTTTCCCTCCCCCTGCCCCCTGCCTCTATAGCGTACCCCTTTGGGGAAGCAAGCTACGCGTAGCGTCCCGCAGGGATGGTATATTTTTTTATTTGGAAGTCCCTTAATTTGTGTTGCTCTCAATCAAATATAACCAAGCTAGAGCATAAAACAAATTTACCTGATAGCAGCAATGGAGTATATAAGCTCCAATTCTTAACAATAATTTTTACTTATTGGAAAAATAAAGTTAAATTCTGAATGCAGCCCAATTATTTAGCAAAAATAACTGAGCTGCATTGACTGAATATAGGACTATCCAGCCAAACTCTCGACACTCAAAGGAACCATATCCCCATTCCTGGTCAGTCCTAACAGCATCGGTTCTTGGGGCTGAATTAGTTGACCTGTGAGTACACAGCGTTCTTCTTGCTGAGCTGTGGCAGCGATACTAGCTCGAATGTCGGTTCGCGAAAAGCGAGGCTTCCATTCACCTGATTTTTGCTGGACATAATTCCAAAGGATATCTCGGATCAAAGCTTGATATCCCTGATTCCCGGCTATTTCTTTGAGCTTATCTTTCAGTTCCCGCTCTAAGCGAATGCTAGTAACTTCCATATCGGTGGTTGGGGTACGAGCGATCGTATGCATCACTATTTCTCCTTAAAGGTATAGACAAGATAGTAATACAAGTGTAGTATGTTTAAAGCAATATTCAATAGGTGAAATTTTCTGTGAAATCCATTTACCCCATCTCTACTTCTTTTCCCACTACTAATTGTCGAACTGGTTGGGAATCAGCTGGTATGGAAGTGGAGTATTTATTTATGGGCGATGGTAGCCGAGATCATGGGCAAATCACAGAGGGTAATTATGACTTTAGACATCTCAGCATTAATGGGTTGATTGCAAAACGACAACTAGATGAAGAAAGCGGGGAGTACAGGCAAAGCAACACTGTACCGATATAAAACCAGAAAATTTTCCGGTCAATTCTAACCCCCGCCTCACTCAAAAGTTGAAGCGGGGGTTTTTTATAAGGAGTGAAGCTGTGACGATATATTCCATGCGCGGCGCGAACGCAATGCAAGTGTTAGAGCAATCTGTGGTGGTGTTTTCTCAAATACGCACTCTGTTTAAGGCTGGTATGCAGCTGCGTATCAAGCCAAAAGCACCAATCCACACCGCAATTTCTTTTGCCGAACAGTTTTGGATAGATATGCAAGGAAGCCTGGAATAACAGGAGAGCATAAAGAATGCTGAAATTAACTTACACTGAAAGCAGTTTTTATTTGGAATGTCTCACTCTGTCGCTGGAAGAATGGGTAGCGCAGCGAGTGATTTTAGCCCTGCGAGTTGGGCAAAGTTTATGCATTGAACCCAGTACCGCTTCCTTTTTGCTTCCTGTTGATTTGCCGGGAGTAGAAGTGCTTAAAGCTGAGGTAAAAAGAGATGACAGAGAAATTATTGCCCTCTCTGCCTGCGATGCCGAATATATGGAAGTCACCCTGCGAGGTTCTTGGCTATTAGATAGTTCTAAGGATGCTGTCGGTGTGTTTTTTACCACTATGAGCGATCGCGCTGAGTTCTTTTTGCACAAACTTTGGCAGGAAGCTCAAGCTTGTGCTTCTGTCATGAGTGAATAAAGAAGGCAGGAAGGAGTAAGAGGTCAGTTCCTCTCACTCTTGAACTGCCTTTGTTGATAACGTGAGTTAGACGGATAGGAAAGCCCAAAAAGATTGCTAGATATGAATTTGCTCAACTGGACAGGGCCAAGCGATCGCTACAATTGATTGAGAATCAGCAAAAAAGTCACAAAAAAATGCCGA
>JAHHHS010000017.1 GCA_019359215.1 Nostoc indistinguendum CM1-VF10
CTGCTCCCTGCCCCCTGCCCCCCTGCAATCTCAATGTGCAAATTAAATGCTTAACAGCTTACCTCCTCTTTTCATATCGTGAGTATTATTACTCGTTTCTGAAGTAGAAAAACTGCAAAAGTATAGAGAATAAATAAAAATTGTTTCTCTTTTGTGATCGTTTATAAGTGTTTATCAACTTCTATCAAACTCTTCTGACAATTGACTGACATTCCGAATTTGGGATGCAAAACTGAGAACATGACCATCTCTGCTAGTGACTTTAACTAGTGGAATTCCCCTTGCTTTTTGAAGCAAAGATGATAAGAGGGTAATTCCCACTCAAATTTGCTCAAAAGATGGCGGTGTTTACCACCACCTCTTTTGGGAAGCCTATCTAAACTGGAAATGTGAGCCAGCCTGGTCTTGTTGCTCCAACAAACAGGGACTGGCGTTAGCGACGCAGGAGCGTCACCCGGAGGGTGAGCTTTTTGGGGTCATTGAAAGCTCATAGTTAATATCTATCTCTGTAACTTAAAGGTAAAAGGATCATGACAACTACCCTAAACTCATTTGAAAATGCTGGGGCGGCAAATCTTGAAGAAGCCATTATTGAAGCCATTACTGAAGCGCGTACAACTTGTGAGCTAAATGGTAGTGATTCTGCTGGTTGTGCCGTAGCTTGGGACATTGTGGAAGAATTACAAGCTGAGAAAGCAGATCAACAGCGAGCAAAATCAAAGAAAACCTCTTTGGAAAATTACTGCGATCGCCATCCTGAATCCGTAGAATGTCTAATCTACGACCTTTAGTTCTTCCGTAAATTAGTTGTTGCTGATTGCGTTATTTGCTTAATTGCCTCTAAATCAAGTGGTGGTATTTCACTTTCCATTCCCAACCACAAAAGATATTCGATATTCCCAGCAGGGCCAGTGATCGGCGACCAAGTTAAGCCTTTATATTTCCATCCTAATTCGTGCGCTGCTTGCAACACTTGGAAAATGGCATCAGCTTGGTCGTTTGGATCTCGCACAACACCTTTTTTACCTACGCGGGATCTGCCGACTTCAAACTGTGGCTTGATTAACAATACAGCTTCTCGGTTAGCTTGAGTTAGTTGCCACAAAGCAGGCAGAATTTTTGTTAGAGAAATAAACGATACATCGACTACCGCCAAATCAGGAATCGGGTCATCCTTGCCATATAACTCATCTGGCTCTAATTGTCGTAAATTGGTACGTTCCCGCAAAATCACCCGCGAATCATTTCGCAACCGCCAATCAACTTGCCCGTAACCGACATCAATCCCGTAGACTTGTTTTGCTCCACCTTGCAAGAGACAATCAGTAAAACCACCAGTAGAAATCCCACCATCTAAACAAATACGCTCTGCTACCGCAATGGCAAATACTGACAAAGCTTTGGAGAGTTTTTCACCGCCTCTAGAAACAAAAGGCGATCGCTCTTTAATATTTATTTGAGCAGTAATATCAACTTCTGTACCAGGTTTATCAACTAACTGCTGATTAACAGTAACTTCCCCCGCCTGAATTAACCTCTGTGCTAAGGCGCGAGAAGAACATAAATTAAGTTCTACTAATAGTGTGTCGAGTCGCTGTTTAGCCAATTAACTAGACTCTCCTGGTAAAATTAAAACCAAAACACGATTGATAATTCATAATTAGCGCCTCAAATATCAACAATTTCTATTGTGGCTTATAGCGCAATACGGTTGAGTTAAGCATTTCTTTCTTCTCTTTGCCTCCTTGGCGTCCTTCTCTAAGAGACGCTGCGCGTTGGCGGAAGCCTCTCGTAGAGATGGCGGTTCGTTAAAAAATTGACTTTGGCAAAAAGTTTTAGGCTTAACTGAACTGTATTAGGATTAGTCGAAGATAGCTCCAAAACTACAGCTTTAATCTAGTAAAATTATTTTTTGGCGATGAAAACTTGGATAAAAAAGCGATCGCTCTTTTCTAACGCAGACAACAAAAGTGCGATCGCTACTTATCTAGTTATATTTACGTCAGGGCAGACACCTTGCCCACCTACAATCTAGATATCCTGCTCGCTCAACTCGCGTGTGATGTGATCAAATGGTTCATCCACAAAAGCAGTATTACCCACACCTGCTGCTGCTACTTGCTCCTTGATCAGATCCTTAAGAATCTGGATACCGCGAACTGTAGGTCCAATAGGTACTCCTAGAGAATTGTAAGTTTCCCGTAGCCCTTGTAGCACTCGCTCATCCAACACATTGGTATTTCCAGCAACCAGCGCATAGGTGGCATAGCGCAGATAGTAGTCCATATCCCGCAGACAAGCTGCATAACGACGAGTTGTATAAGCATTTCCACCAGGGCGAATCAATTCTGGCAGTTCTTCAAATAACCTCAAACCAGCTTGCTTGACAAGTGCAGCCGCATTAGTATTTATTGCCGCCGCCGCTTGTACTCGTGCTGTACCACTGTCAAAGTAAGACTTCAGGCTATCGATCGCATTCCGGTCAAAATACCGACCAGCTAAGTCATAATTCTTAATTAAACTTGTTACTGCATCGCGCATTCTTTTTTCTCCCAATCCTTGCTATTTATGGTTTGATATTTATTTGGCTGCACTTATGCACCAGTAAATTTTTGTGCTATTTAAAATAGATTCGGCACAAAAACAATCTATCCACTATTTAAGGATTCTATGCCAAAGTTGACCCCTATATGATGAACTTTCCAGTTTTGTACAGATGATCCCTGAAAGGTTAATATAACCTGATAATCCAGATATCTGTAGCACAAACTACAAAATCGGCTAATGTCTAGTATTTAAGATATTTCTGGTGTGTCACGGCCTGATTGAGATTTGCAGGGTTAGGATGCAATGTAAGATTCTAAGATTCTGGTTTACTTTAGGAAATTGGTAGAGAAGGAGTAACAATGACGACACCACAAGAAATCTTGAAGAAAATTCAAGATGAAAAAATTCAGCTGATTGATCTCAAATTCATTGATACAGTAGGGACTTGGCAGCACCTTACACTGTACCAAAACCAAATCGATGAGACTGCATTCACTGATGGCGTAGCTTTTGACGGTTCCAGCATTCGGGGTTGGAAAGCGATCAACGAATCGGATATGACAATGGTACTCGACCCCAACACTGCTTGGATCGACCCATTTATGCAAGTCCCAACGCTAAGTATAATTTGTAGTATTAAAGACCCCCGCACGGGGGAACCCTACAACCGTTGCCCACGGGTTATTGCCCAAAAAGCAATAGATTACCTGATTTCGACTGGTCTTGGTGACACAGCCTTCTTTGGCCCTGAAGCTGAGTTCTTTATCTTTGACAGTGCTAGGTTTGCACAAACTGCTAACGAAGGCTACTACTTCTTAGACTCCGAAGAAGGTGCTTGGAATTCTGGTAAAGCCGGTACAGAGAACAAACCCAACTTGGGGTACAAACCACGCTTCAAAGAAGGTTACTTCCCAGTTTCACCAACGGATTCTTTCCAAGATATCCGTACAGAGATGCTGTTGACAATGGCAGAATTAGGTGTGCCTATTGAAAAGCATCACCATGAAGTTGCTACTGGTGGTCAGTGCGAACTAGGTTTCCGCTTTGGTAAGTTGATCCAAGCGGCTGACTGGTTGATGATTTACAAATATGTCATCAAGAACGTTGCTAAGAAATACGGCAAAACTGTTACCTTCATGCCAAAACCAATTTTTGGCGATAACGGTTCTGGAATGCACTGTCACCAATCCATCTGGAAAGATGGACAACCGTTGTTTGCAGGTGATAAGTATGCTGGCTTGAGTGAAATGGCGTTGTACTACATTGGTGGTCTTCTCAAACACGCACCAGCACTGTTAGCAATTACCAACCCCAGCACCAACTCATACAAGCGCCTAGTACCTGGTTATGAAGCGCCAGTGAATTTAGCTTACTCTGAAGGGAACCGTTCTGCTTCTATCCGTATTCCTCTATCTGGTAAGAACCCCAAAGCCAAACGTTTAGAATTCCGTTGTCCAGATGCTACATCTAACCCCTACTTGGCATTTGCTGCAATGCTTTGTGCTGGTATCGATGGCATCAAGAACAAAATCCATCCTGGTGAACCCTTAGATAAGAATATCTATGAACTCTCTCCAGAAGAACTGGCAAAGGTTCCTTCAACTCCCAGTTCTTTAGAATTGGCGTTGCAAGCACTGGAAGAAGATCACGCCTTCTTGACAGAGTCAGGCGTTTTCACGGAAGACTTTATCGAAAATTGGATTGACTACAAGCTAGGTAACGAAGTCAAGCAGTTGCAACTGCGTCCTCATCCCTACGAGTTTTACCTCTACTACGATGCTTAATTAAGTACCGTACCTAACTAAATGTATAAGTTTTGCCACCCTAGAGGGTGGCTTTTTTCTAGAGTTGTCAGTTGAAACATTCACTCAAAAAATCAACTTTAAAACTCTTCAAACTTAGCTCATGGAAGCGTGGCTGGGCCCATAAATCATCCGAGTGCTAGCATCTACCTTCCCTTGAATCGGATTCCAGTAGTGGGATGCTTCTTCTGGAAGACCAAGTTCTTGTGCAGCCCGCATCAACATGGATTGTTGGCGATTCTTGACTTGTTGATGTTCACGTACCATTAACGCACGAGATTTATCTGCAATAGACATAACCATAGTCCTCTCTATTTTGTGAATATATAATTTTTTCTTCCTCTGTAAACTACTATAGCAAAAATTCTGTAACATAAGCTACTTTTTATATAAATTTATATTTGCCTTTGCTGACAATATTAGATATTTTTTCCCAAAACTGGAAAATCTTCCCTAATCTACCTTTGATGGCTAAAATCATCTGGCTTTAGATTTGTCTTACTTGGGAGCCTTTACCTTTCTAACAGTAGATAATTTTTTTGTTACAATTATTTACATATTAAGTAATCAAAACTTGAGCTATTTTTATGCCTGAGAGCTTAACGAAGCTGACTTATCAAACTTTTCAGCAGGGCAAAAATTACTTTGGTCTGGCTCACAAAATATTAAGTTCACGATTGAGGAACCTGGTGTATCCAACACTTGAACAAAAGACCAAACCCATCCCGAATGAGCTTTTACTCAAACTTCAACAGAGACTGAATCAGTTGCTGGAAGCAGACTGGCAAGATGCCCAAAAAGGTGTATACCCGGAAAATTTGCTGTTTGACAACCCTTGGGATGACTTTTTCCGCTACTATCCCTTGGTATGGCTAGATTTCCCTCAAATGTGTGAGCGGGTTAAACAACAGAATTACCAAGATTTTTCGCCCGAAATTGACACAGATGGTTATCCCAGCTACTACGTGCAGAATTTCCATCACCAAAGTAATGGCTACTTAAGTGACTTGTCAGCCAATTTATATGACTTACAAGTAGAAATTCTTTTCGGTGGGGCAGCTGATGCGATGCGGCGGCGGATTCTCGCTCCTCTCAAGCAAGGGCTAAAAGCTTTTGAGTCGGTTACACCAAGGCAAGCCCGTATTTTGGATGTAGCTTGTGGAACTGGGCGGACTCTGAAGTTGATTCGGGCAGCTTTGCCTCAAGCATCTTTGTTTGGTACAGATTTGTCACCAGCTTATTTGCGTAAAGCAAATGAACTACTATCCCAAATTCCAGGGGAACTGCCGCAACTTTTACAAGCCAATGCTGAAGAGTTACCCTATTTAGATAACTATTTTCATGCTGTAACTTCTGTTTTTCTCTTCCATGAGTTACCAGCAACTGTACGTCAGACAGTCATTGAGCAATGCTTCCGGGTAACAAAACCAGGAGGAGTCTTTATTATCTGTGATTCAATTCAGTTGAGTGATTCGCCTGAGTTGGAATATATAATGAACTCTTTCCCCGAAACTTTCCATGAACCTTATTACAAGCATTACACTACTGATAACTTGCTAGAACGTTTACAGAGAGTAGGCTTTGAGAATATTGAGACGCAAGTCCATTTTATGAGCAAGTATTTCATTGCTCATAAGCCAGCTTGAGATAAAACCTTCTCATTTCCTTTTCTTTAAACAAACTTTACCTAAAAAGGGCAAATGCAAAATTTTGCATCTGCCCTTGGGTGTAGAATAATTAAAAGGACTAAGAGGAGCTAGCAGATCCTTCTTAATATTTATTTCATCGGGAGCCATCTGCGAGGAGAAGGAACCAGGGTGCAAGAGTAGGTCAAAAATAGTAAGATTCGCGGCCAAGTGCAATAAACCTATACTACTTATGCGAATCTATGCCCTAGATAAGCTCAGATGCAACGAAAAAGATTTTATGCTTCGGCAAAGGACGCTAAACAAACGCCGGAGTGAAGATCAATTATTTCCTGATGTAGATAGTCAGATACTCAATGTATGAGAAACCTGTTTGGGAATAAAGTGAATTTACCTTAAGACTGTTTCCTCAACAAGCAAATTGTCTGAATTAGATGTGCTTTAGATTAACTGATAGCCTAAGTAACATCTATTTCTATAACGCTTGAGGATTGAGACGCAAAGCTTCCCACCGAATATGAGCAACAGTTGTGTGCCTTTTGAGAAGTTGGTGATGCTGTGGATCAAGGCACTTAATTTAATTTGCGTTTTGATTGCCAGGATTGATGCCAACTATATAATATACAAAGCTTGCAGTTGAAATACTAAGCGATCGCTGAAGATTTTCGTGTGTCAACTGTATATATATCTGCCGGAAAAGCTGTGCAACCGATGTTAGCACAACATTGTGTTTTCTGGTACTTTGTTTCTTTTTGAAAAAAAAGCATTACCTTAGGGAAGTTAAACCACAACATAGGTATTTCCGGGTTTTTGTGTCACTTCTCTGCGCCCACTACCGCGATGACGTGGCGCATCATCTGAAGCTTGTTCAGATGCCGCCGAGAGCCACTGTTCTGAAGCAGGCGTGGAAGACAACCCATAGGATAAGTGATTGACCATTACTTGGCAGTTAGAAGCTAAGGGGCCGAACACCAGACTCGATACTAAAAGTGAAATGGCTGCACGCATAGCAGATGTCTATTTTGGAACTCTCCACTTCACTGATACTTAGCTTTTTGATTAATATCCGGACAATTCACCAAAAAGTATTGTGTTTTACTGAAAATAAACTCTTCTTATCCTCCGTTTAAATGTTCCACTAATAACCAATTACCAAAGTGGTTCTGATGACCCCACAATGTAACTAATTGTTCGTGAGGATAAGTGCGTAATTGCTTGTCGATATGCGATCGCAAAGTCACAAGCTGCCAGTTTTGCCCTTGATATGCTGCTGGTGCTGTGACAGTGAATTTATATTCCTGCTGATTTAAGCGATAGAAAATGCCTTTGAAACAGTTACTTTCCCGAATTAATGCCTTGCCAAAAGCAGAGTCAGGAGACTCATTCCACGATTGGCAAGGACAATCACCACTACCTGGATAGGCTTGTGGGTTATTTAAATAATACAGTTGCCACTGGAGCCAATCCGAATGATTGGGTGGAAGATTAAATAAAGGAATAATTGCTGTTTTTGAGCGATTATCTTCTAATAAAGCCATTTGCAGCGCCTTAACAGATAAATTCCTTGGTTGGCAGTCTAACTCAACACACATCGCTGCTGCCATCCCTGCTGCTTGACCAATACCCATAACTACAGGTTGTAATCTAGTGGCACCATTGGCAATGTGGGAGACAGAAATATTTTTTTCACAAACCAAGAAACCATCTGTTGTGGCTGGAATGAGGGAACTGTAAGGAATTGTAAAGGGAGTCCCAGTCCAGCGTCCCCCCCAAAAGATAGATTTTGGTTGCAGTGGGAATTTAACACCAGGATAATGATGGTCATTGGCGTAGTTACCAACTGCGATTGCATCATTAAATATAGATGCAACTCTCCCTCCAGCGATCGGCAAAATATCCTGTTCTCGGATAGTAGTTAGCCCCACTAAGCGGCGGCTTTCCCGGTAATAGGGATGCAGTGCAAAAGCTGTAGAGGCGTGAGGAAATACTTTTTCTGCTAAACCATAGCGGCGACCAAGCTGACTTTGGATAAAATGGGCAAAATTTTGGCTGTGCCAGCGAGATTCTTGGATGAATTCACCTCTGGATACATCTGACTCTATCAACCGCCCTACTCCTTGGCCATAGTCATTGCCACAGATTGGCCAATTAATCATGAATCGACCACCAGGCAAACGTCCATAATTCAAAAATGTCTCTACTCCATAGCCATCCCAAGCACCTGTAAACTGAGATGGATTATAGTTAGGCGCGGCCGGTATTTCTGGTGCCGCAGCTACGCCGGCCGTAGACATTGCTTCACCAAAATCTTGCATAATCACTACATAAGTCGGCGCTTGCACGGGATATCTCTCAGTTAAAGAGTTAAAAGACACTGGAGCGCTGGGTTCTCCCCACTCAGATTGCAATTCCCAGCCCCAGCGATAAGGTATTTTACCTAAAGCCAACAAATCTCCTAATTCTGTGCCATCGAGAATAATCTTGGCTGTGACAGCAAAATCAGCAAAGCGCACACCCGTAATAGAATCACCTTGGCGAAACACATCTATTGGCACTTTTCCAGAAATCCAGTGCAAATTTGGCAATTCCTGCACCCAATCTGCAAAAATTTCTGCCCCAATTTGAGGATCGTAACTAAAAAAGCTTACCCAACTGTTATCTAATCCACCTGACTGTCGTTGTCGCAATTCTTGCAAAAAGGCACCCCATAACCCTGTTTGAAAGGCTTCTAATTCGTTGCCATCGGGTGCGGATACTCCAGCCGAAGTCAGCATTCCTCCCAACCAAGGAAATTCACTCACCAGAATCGTTTTGGCTCCCCGTCGCGCCGCTTGGATAGCAGCCGCAGTACCTCCGGTTCCCCCACCGACAACTAAGACATCAGCTGTGTATGTCTGATTAACCATTGCTTAACCTCACTGGAGTTTCGATATATTCTCCCCAGATAGCTTGGCATCAAACAAGTAAATTATTTTATTTTTTGGATATTGGGTGTTAGAAGTTCTCAGACGAAAGTGGTAGGAGTGCTAACAAAGAATAAATTATAATTCATGATTCGTTTTTTTGTGCTATGTCCGCAGTTGTGAAATTTGATAGGATTTTGTCTTGTTGATAAGTTAGAGATACCCTTTTGATGGACAAGCATCTATATCTCGGTAGATATAAGAATCCTATTTATATTTACATAGTTTGATTTTTTCACGCCGTCCTAATTAGATAAGTTTCTCATGTCACCAAAAAACAACTTTTTTATTTAAATCTCTATATACCGCTTTTGTAAAATTGAGATATTTTAAATTTTTGTACTCAGGTAACAGAAATATTTTTGCGAAGTTTTTATTTTGATTTTATGCATCAGAGAATACAATATCGCATTCTTTAATAAATAGCGAAACTTACAAAGAATCTTATTCTGGCTTGATAGGCGTAGGCTTTAGGATTACATCTAAGAATGGCTTGAATTGTTTAGCTAGGCTCATGAGAACTTATTTAAGCGAATATGAAAAGATACAACTTGTATATACAGCTAAAGATAGAGGTTGCGCCTAATATATTGTTATTAAACTTAATATAAGTATAACCCGATGGATTACTAATATTAATAAATCAGAATATTATGTTTACTAATTGCTTTAAAAATAATAATAAACTAAGCGTAAATAAAAGTACCTATGTCTCAAATGTTGAAATAGCACTTTTTATAGATCAAATCAAAAGTAATATTTGGGCATTTGGTATTCCATCTTGGCTTTTCGGAATAACTGATAGAAGTATAGCTGCATTTGCTGATGGTTATTTATCTCCCATAGAGATATTTCAGCTATTAACTGCCTCTTTCTTTTTTCTGAGTTGGTTATATCTCAAGCCTGAAGAAAGCTTCAATAGCAATGATTTAGACCCCAGCCAATATCAAGAATATCTCGCTCGTACTCAAGCTAACAAGCTTCAAGTAAAAAAGCTCCACATGATTAGCCAGGAGTATATTTTACCGTTTCCTTATATTTGCCAAATTTATCATCTATTGAGCTTAAAACATTTAGAAACAGTTCATAGCTTTAGCCTTAATAACCTGAAAATTTTTAAAATTAGCCACTTTCAGCCTACAAGCACTGGTGGAATAATCAAATTCCAAACAATATTAGATTCTCCAGCTAATCCTCTGAGAATTTGGCGGCAACCCATTGTAGAGGTAGATTTAATATTACATAGTCCCTACACTGTTGAACTGAGTATCCCAGTTTACAATAACAAAAGGATAATTGTTATATTTCATGCTTTCCCGTTAAATGACTCAGAACATCAGTTCTTTATAGATATTTATAGCAATCTAGAGTGGCCAAAACCATTATTGCAAATAATATTGCACTTTGCTTCTTGTTTGACACTATTTGAAGATTTGCCGTATCTAAGAGCTTTAACTGATAAAAATGTAGGGCGTTTATTCAACTTGAGCAGAGCTTCAAATCACGAGACTGCGTTGCTGTTTAAAAGATTCGTTGAACTATATGGTTCGGGTGGAGAACCAACTAAATTACTTGAGGGAAGGGAAGAGAGTTAGGGGTTAGGAGTGGGGAGTTATGAATTACTAACTCCTCACTTTGTTTGGTTATGCGCGTGCTAGTAAGGGAGCAGCAGCTAGTAAGGTTCTGGTATAAGGGTGCTGAGGATTAGCAAAAATAGTTTTTGTAAGACCGAGTTCGACAATTTTACCGCCATTCATTACGGCAATACGATCGCACAAAAACCTCGCTAACCAAAGATCATGCGTAATGAACAGATAAGTTAACTCAAACTCTTCCTTTAATTGCAACATCAAATCCAGGACTTGCGACTGCACGCTAGCGTCTAACATACTCACTGGTTCATCGCAGATCAAAAGTTTAGGGTGAGTAATTAAAGCACGAGCGATCGCAACTCTTTGCTGTTGTCCCCCAGACAAATCTGATGGATAACGCTCATAATACACTTTTGGCGGTGTTAACCCAACTTTCTCTAGCATCCACAAAACCTGTTCTTTTGCCTTAATGGGATCGGCTAGATTGTGGATAAATAAAGGATCAGCGATACTTTGTCCCACTGTCATCGCCGGATTAAGACAAGCATGGGGATCTTGAAAAACCATTTGGATTTGTCGCCGTGAGGAGCGAATTTCCTGACGCGACAGTTTAGTTAAATCCTGTCCTAAAAACTCAACTTTGCCACTAGTGGGACGAATTAGTTGCAAGATTGTTCGTGATAGCGTACTTTTACCACAACCTGATTCCCCAACTAAGCCGAGAATTTCTCCGGGATAAATATCTAGGTTGATACCATCTACTGCTTTAATTGTCTGGGCTTGTGTCTTAAACAGTCGTTCAATAAAGTTAGGTTCTATGGTGTAGTGTTGCTTAAGTTCAGTGACACTCAAAATTGGGGATTTATCGTTAATAATCGGTAATTGCTTTTCTGAGTCCTTGGCAATTACCAATTCTCCATCATCATTTACTGCCTGAATGTGTAAAGCTGCTTTTAAGAGCGATCGCGTGTATTCATGTTGAGGGTGTCTAAATACGGTTTCTGTAGAACCCATTTCGACCATTTTGCCGTTGTACATAACGCCAATGCGATCGCAATACTCAGCCACCATTGCTAAATCGTGAGAAATCAGCAGCAATCCCATGTTTTCTTCACCGCACAGCCGAGTTAATTCTTTTAATATCTGTGCGGAGACGGTGACATCTAAACTGGTGGTGGGTTCATCGGCAACGATTAACTTGGGGTTGAGGAGTAAAGCTAAAGCGATCGCTACCCGTTGGCGCATTCCACCGCTAAACTCATGAGGATATTGATTCCAGCGACTAGCTGGAATATTCACCTTTGCCAAGGTAGCAAGTGCTTTTTTTTTGGCTTCCTGGGTTGATAATTCTGGTGAGTGCGCCTGAAGGGTTTCGATACAATGCTTACCAATCGTCATCAGTGGATCGAGGCGTGTCATGGGATCTTGAAAAATTAAGGCGATCGTTTCTCCCCGAAATTTCCGCAATTGGTTAGGCATCAAGTCAAATACCGACTGTCCTTGAAATGTTACCCTTCCCTCAATCCGACTAGAGGCTGGTAGTAAACGCATTACTGCCCGTCCTATAGTTGACTTACCACAACCCGATTCTCCCACCAATCCCATTCTTTCACCTGGTTGCAAGGTGAAAGATACATCATCAACTGCCCAGCTTGCTTCTTCTCCACTCCGCCCAGGATAGGCAACTCGCAGATTTTCGATACAGAATAAGGCTTCACTCATAATTAGTTATCAGCCCTGAGTTACCAGCTTTTATAATTTCAAATTTAAGATAGTTTATCAGAATAGTATTAGATTTCCGTTTTATTGTCTTAGTGTAGGCGTAGTCCGCCGTTGGCATCGCCTGTACAAGAAAAACGTTGAGGTTAGATTAACGTAATGTATCTATCGGCAATCAACCTAAACAGAGCGATGAGATCCGCTAATCTTCCATCCTACTGATTTATATATACTGCTTGTCTCAAGTTTTATCCATTCATGGAGGAGACAAGCAAGTGTTATTACTATTGAGCTAATTAATGTTCATGATCTTGATGATGATCAATGATGCCTTGCTCAGTTTCTAGTAACCGTGAAATAAGCACGTCTGCTTTTCTACTAATAACAGACCTAACTTTATCAATAGCAACTACTTCACTGATTTTTACAACCATTTCCCAGAGAGTATCCTCTTCTGTATCTTTGTTGTAAGTTCTATGTTTAAACCATAATAAATCATCCCAAACTCCAATAACTGTGGCAAAATACCACTTATCTCGTACTAATATCCAGATTTTTTGTTCTAAGTAAGTCTGTAACAGAGGTTTCACAATGGCTCAGATAATAGGAAATATTGTGCTACATATTAAGTAAGTATTAACAGGTAAGGCAACAGTTAAAATACTGAGATATTTTAGTGTAAATTATATTAAACTATTTTAAAACTTAGTAAGCACAAAGTCTATGCTAAGTAGTATGGTTAAGCCCATAGCCAAGTTGATAATTTTGTTAATTTGGTTAATGCTGCTTGTATAAAATACAATTTCATAATTTAGTATTGGCTGCTACAGACGGAAGTATCCAATACAGCAGTATCACTGAGTTCATCGACCTCATCTCCAAGTTGTAAGTTGGCACATTCGCAAGAGTGCTGTGCTATCCATAGCGCACCCACCCAACCCAGCAGCGCTATTTCCTCCTTAGCACCTTAAATGAATTGAGCCAGTTACACCTATTTACAAGGTACTTTAGCTGATTAATTCACCCATTTGTGGGAGGTAATTAGCAAGCTAATAAGTATACTTTGCTTATAATCAGATCAACACAAAATGGTTTGAAGCTATTCACGAATAGATGTATTAATCATGTTAAACCTGATATTCACCGGATACATAAAAATAAAACCCTTAGTGGTTTCAACAGCTTTTTTACTGGCTATACAAACTTCTGTCAATGCTGAACCACCCCTTCGTAGTTTGACTACAACACAAGCTCAAAATTTATCGCGTGACTTAGTTCCATATAACTCTCAAATTTTTTTCACGCAAGGAAAAAAGTTGATTGACAGAGAAATTAAAATTCTTAGGCTAAGGCAATTGCGCTCAATTGAACCTGTTCTTAAGATTGATTTAGTCCAGCAGCTAAAAAGACCACATACCCAGCAAAAGCCTAATATCTTAACTAAGTAAGAATCATCATGCTTTTATGAAACCTTAGAACCTCCAGGCATCGCAATCAGTAGCCATGCTTTTGTTTAACAGATTTTTTGTTTTTTAATAAACTTTGCAATATAAATTTACAATATTAATCATCTAGCAAACTCATCAACGCTTGAACTTCAACGTCTTGCGGCTCTGATAATTGACACTGTAACGTTAATAATTCGTTTTGTAATGCTTCTGCTACATGGAGCATATTAGATTCTTGTGCAATTTTTAGCTGATTTTCTTTAATCTTGATTTGTTTAAGCAAGTTATTTTTAACATGAATTGAATTGTAATGTTGAGCAATCATAGCTTTACCTTTTTTTAGTAATTTATGAAATACAATTAGATTTAACACTTATGTATTATTCCACATTTTTACCATTCTTTAAATATTTTGTGATTTAATCTACATTACTCGTGGTGTTTACGAGTATGGCAGGCTGTATACACCATAAACAATTCTTTAGTGAATAGTATGAACTTAAAGTTTAGAAAAAAAGACATTTTCGCCTTTATAAAAATTATATCCATAGTGCTTATAACAAGCGCAATTGGATTGGAATTGTGGAATATTTATGCCGTAATAACTAATAGTAATCTACCAAGCAGCCTCAATCCAATTTTTTGGATTGAGCGTTTTGCCATGACTAGCCATTTTATCGAAAGAATTATAGCAGCTTTTTATGCACCGTCAAGACAAAAGATACCAATAAAATATGCTACTTATACTTTTTTCGTAGGCACAATTGGGTTGTTAGAACTATTTGCTCAAGAGAATGACTCTTGACGACTCTACGCCTTGAAGAAAAGGCAAGGGAGCAGGGAGCAAGGGGGATAGTTTAAGTTCCCTCTGCCTCTTCGTTAAATTTACGTTCCTAAGCAAAAGTCAGTTGCGGAGATTTACCAATGTAGGCGGCTGGTGAATCTGACAGGCAGAAGGGAGTATAGTTTGTATAGTTAGCTTTTTGCTGAAATTTTAGTTTGATACTAAGGGATTAAAAAATGTCTACAGATACTGATATAGTTGCTTACGTTGAAGAAAGCGAATTTGATACTGTTTTAACTGAAAGTGAAGAGAAAGTCGTTGTTGTTGATTTTACTGCTACTTGGTGTGGCCCCTGTCGCCTCGTTAGTCCGTTAATGGAGCAACTTGCCGAGGAATACAAAGGTCGCGCCAAAGTTGTTAAGGTAGATGTTGACAACAACAAGCCAATTTTCAAAAAATTTGGTCTTCGCAGTATTCCAGCAGTTTTAATTTTTAAAGATGGTAATTTAGCAGAAACTATCGTAGGAGTTTCGCCTTACGAGCAGTTTAGCGAAGCTGTTAATAAGCTTCTTTAGTTAATTCGTAATTCGTAATTAAAAAGGCTTTGTACCCAATATCTAATAACGGCAGTGACGTTTCAGGTGGTGTTTAAATTTTTTGAACTTCTCACCACTTGAAGCATAATTATGAATTATGCATTTTTAAACCTTTTCTTTTCGCTTATAATGTGCTTGGAGTAAGCCAGTAGAATATTGTTTGGAGTTAATTAGTTCCAATTTTTCTTCAGGGCTAGGCGGTGGGAAAAGCTGTATACCGCCACCTAAGATAATTGGAATAATTGAAATAATATATTCATCAATCAAGCTGTGTTGAAGAAACGAATTGATTAATGCTCCGCCACCAACTAACCAGATGTTTTTATAACCTTGAGCCTCTATATTTGCTAAGGCTGGCTCCACTGGATCAGAAACAAACACAACGTCTTCACGGTCAGATTGGAGATTGCGCTGGGTGAAAACGAAGGATTTCTTCTCCGGATAAGGCCATTCATCAAAACCAAGCCCTACTTCATAAGTATTGCTACCTAACACGATCGCATCAATCGATTCGTAGAAATCAGTGTAACCGTAGTCTTCACCTTCTGTATCAAGGAATGATAGCCAATCAATTCCGCCATCACTGCGAGCGATATAGCCATCCAAGCTAGCTGCAATGTAGAGTGTAACTTTCGTCATTGTGCTTCTGAATTTGGTAGTTTTCACCCAATTACTTACGTTTTTTGATTGTGCGATTTAAACCGACCTGCAACAAATTCTCGCTTAGATAAATGTTTTGTAGCACGTTTGGTGACTCGCTCTCGCCACATCTGGAAACTAGATTCTTTCATTTCGCGCCTCATTAGAGCGATTACCTGTTTCTCCAGCAGCCCAAACTGAGCCTCAATGGCATCGAAAGATGTTCTATCTTCCCATGCCATTTCAATGATGCGATCGATGGTTTGTGAATCGAGGTCAGGTAGCTTCATTTCTTTGCTGGCAATTGATAAATTAGAGCTATATATATTTTACTTTTAGTTTTAAATAACCGTTGTGTCTGCTGCACCCAGTTGCAGAGCATAGAGGTTGGCATATTCGGCACAGTAAGCTTTGGGTGTCTATGTGCCTCATGAGAAGTAGTCACCAGCCTATCAGTTAACCCCAGTTATCACGGAACGGCTACTCAATGGCTACTGAAGTGGGCATAGAAAACAAAGCAGAAAAGCTAAGGCTGAGACTACCAAGAGCTATCGCCGTCGGAAGCTCCAGCTACATCAGCACAGGCTTGGGCGCAACACCAGAAAACCTTAAGAAGGCGCAGGTGGTCGCTTGGCAGATAGAAGAAGACATTAAGACAGGGCAGCTAGACCCAACACTAGAGAGATACAAACAACAGTTTAGACCTAAGACAGTTGTAGTAACACAAAAGCAAACACCTGACTTGCTTAAGCTTTGGTTTGGGTCCAGCCTGCTCTTGTCTATTCGACCAACTAACCCAAGTTCTGATTCTCTGGTGTTTACCTCGCCTACAGGTCTGCCAGTGCATAACAGCGAGTTTACAAATAAAGTATGGAAAGGTAGGAAAGATGGTCAGAAGGTTTACAGAGGTATAGTCACAACTTTGGTAGATGAAGGCAAAGTACAGCGCTATCGTTGTCTCTACAACACGCGCCACACATTTATTAGCCAGTGCATAGAGGCTGGCGTGCCTATTCCTCAGATAGCTAGTTGGGTTGGCAACAGCCCAGAGATAATCATGAGACATTACGCAGGTTGTGTAAGTAGCCTAGAAGTTCCCCATCTCTTGTAAGCAGAGTAAACTTTGGAGTGCAACAACAGTAAGGAGAGTACTAAGTGAGCAGAAACACCACTCAGCTTCTATGGTCAGCATCCGTAAGCCTGGAAGCGTATCGTCAGCAGTTGCCTAAAGAGTGCGCCGAATACAAAAGTGTGTCTAAAGCTTTGCGCTACCTCAATAAAGCTAAGGTTTTCTACAGCCTCACAAGAAAGGGGCAAGAGGAAGAGGAAGACCTACAGCTTACACAAGTGCCTTAAACTATTGGTGCATGGGACAGCAGCATAAGAGATGGGGCGCTTGTGTGCCCTAAAACCTTTGCACAGTAAGCAATAGAGCGATTATAAGCCTTGAGTTTGTGTGACTTGGACGAACGACAAGAGCCAAAACGGGTAAGTATTAATACTCACGAACTGGAGGCTATCTACAACGCTTTTGTTAGCTTGATTCGCTGGGTACAAGCCGATGTGATAGGCATACCTGAGAGTGATTGCTTTACAGGTGATGACATTCCTATGACCACTGGAGCTTTAGTAGCGGCGACTATAGAGAAGTGGTTATACACCCAGGTTATCAACAAAGACCACATGAAGTTTGCCCAACGAAAGTTAGGACTGTTGAACACAAGCGCCAAAGATTATAAGTTCTCACTAGCAGCCTACATAGACTCCTGTAAACGTTACAGAAACATGGAAAGCTTAGACGCTGGGTTAGAGAACTTAGAAAACAAAGAAGAGGGTAAGCTACTCAAGCAACTCTTAAGGGCTGACTTTCGCTTTCTCGGTATTAGTCAAGCTAGCGTCAACTACTTCGCCAGTGTAACCAGTGATTCGGCGGCATTCTCGGCGTTAGTGCAGGGCGGAAGATGCAACAACGAGCGACCATCTGAGGTTATTTGCCACACTGGTGCCGACATAGACTTACAGAGTTGCTACGGTTCGGCTTTACATGAGTTCATCTATCCTCTGGGCTTGCCTACCGTGTGGGCTTGGAAACCTAATCAGCACAGAGTTACCTTACGCCAGTGGTTAACAAAGAATGAAGGAGCTTTAGTAGATAACCTGTGGTCTGTCACAGTTAGCGGTGACTTAACCTTTGCTCAAGACCTCATCTACAGTAAACTAGTCACCCAACAACAGATAAATAAAGCTGGGGTGGGCGACTGGGAAAAAACAACCACAGATGATTTTAGAGATAACGACGTTGCCCACATCCCAGGCGAGTTTGCACTCATCCGTAAACAAATACGCAATGGAATAATCACCAGCGACATACTCAGAGTGATAAGGGCGATAGCTACCAACGTTGAACTCAAGCAGTTGTTAGACCTAGAGCTAGTCACAGCAGCCGCTTACCTCACTAAGCATCAGTTGAACACGGTAGACGAATGGATAAACGCTGTTGTAACCGACCCTGGACAGCTTTACAACCGCGATGGTGTGCATGGAAACAGTAGAGACAGTAGAACACGGGCTTGGGTGGCACTACCGATGGAGAATTTTATAGGTAAGCTGGTGACTGAGCGAAATAGACTTAAGAAAGAGAACACAATTGAGGCTGACGCAAAGCAAACCGCCCTTAAGCTATTCGTCAACACTACTTATGGTGTACTGGCATCTCCTTATTTTGCTGTAGGTAACACAGTAGTAGCAAACAACATCACTGCAAGAGCTAGGGTAGGCGCTTGGATGATGAATAAAGCATTACACACTAGGCAGTCAATCACGGACGGCGGTATGTACTCTCTACTTACTGTACCTGTGCTGAAAGACAAAGCCAAGTTATCAGGGCTAGAGATACTGAGCGATAACACACGCTGGGAAGACAGGAAGAACTACACACGGGGCATACAACCGCTTGCTGGTGTTGACTGGGTAAATGTCTTTGAGAATAACGGTAGTGAGATGCTTCAATTGGATGCACTAGCAACCCAACATATAAAAAACTTCTGGGAACGCTATCGTTTATCACTTCCGTTTGCAATAGAACATAAGCCCAAGAATACCTTCTACATTGCGGCTTACATGAACAAAGCGCACTATATGCTACTGACTCTAGACAACAAAGAAGTCTACAAGATACGAGGGGCTAGAGACTACAAGGAAACTGAGCTAGGCAAGCACCCAACCTATACTCTATTGCAAAACTTAGCTAACGGGTGTGATGATTTTCCTCAGCCTTTGACCTACGACCACAAAAGCTTACTTCTGTAGGCTTTAATACACCTAGTTTAGCGATAGGCAAATGTTATTGTCATGTCCATGTTGCTTACTTAGGTGAACTTGTTCTGTGTTATTATCAGACTCGGTTCCAGCTTACTTTAGAAAAAACTAAGGCTAACTGGAAGCGAACACTAGCGTTGTTGGCTACTCTCTGGCTACTCACACCAGCTAACTTAACCCCAGTTATCCTGAAACCGTTGTGTCTGCTGCACCCAGTTGCAGAGCATAGAGGTTGGCATAGACACCTTGCTGATTGATGAGTTCGGCGTGAGTACCCTGTTCTACAATTTGTCCTTGCTGAATTACTAATACCTGATCTGCCTGGGTAACTGTACTCAGGCGGTGGGCAATTACGAAACTGGTACGACCTTGTAGCAAACGAGCGATCGCAGTTTGTACTAGCGCTTCTGTACGCGTGTCAATGCTACTGGTGGCTTCATCAAGAATCAGAATTCGGGGATTAATCAACACCGCACGGGCAATACTGATCAGCTGTCGCTGTCCCTGGCTCAAAGGCGCTCCCCGTTCACCCAATTGAGTTGTATAGCCTTGTGGTAGTGAGGTAATGAAATCATGCACATTTGCCAGTTGTGCAGCTTCTTCGATATCAGCTTGGGTAGCATGGGCAGAGCCAAAGGCTATGTTTTCGGCGACAGTGCCACTGAATAAAATATTGTCTTGCAGGACAATGCCAATTTGTCGCCGCAGACTTGCTTGAGTAACGCTACGCACATCGATATCATCAATTTTCACTGCACCGCCAGATAGATCATAAAAGCGCAAAATCAAGTTAATAATTGTACTTTTTCCTGAACCGGTCGGCCCTACTAACGCAACCATCTGTCCTGGATAGGCGTGCAAATTCACCCCTTTGAGAACTAATTGATCTGGGTTGTAGCCAAACTTGACGTTCTCAAATGTCACTTCCCCGTGAATAGGCGGCATTTGTGTCGCATCGGGTGCGTCTTTGAGTTGGGACGGTTCATCGAGCAATAGAAAGATTCGCTCTAATCCGGCGAAGGCAGATTGAGCTTGAGTGTAAAACTGGCTGAGAATTTGGATCGGGCGGAAGAACTGCTGGACGTAAAGTAAAAATGATGTCACCACACCGACTGTTGCACCCCCTATTACCGCAAGATAGCCACCATAAGCCAGCACACCTGCGGTTGCTAGTGTGTTGAGAAAATCGATGGAGGGCAAAAAGGCTGAAGTAATTGCTACAGCTTCGACGTTAGCATCTCTATTAGCGGCGTTAAGAACGTCGAATTCTTCGATATTCATCTGTACACGATTAAATGCCTGTGCTTCTCGGACACTGCCAATATCTTCTTCTAACTTGGCGGAAAGTTCCCCAATCGTCTGTCGAGTAACGCGAAACCTAGCTCTTGCCCAACGTGCAAACAAGCTTGTGGTAAAAATCATCAGTGGCACAACCAGGTTACTCAACAAGCCGAGTTGCAGATTGATTGAGAGCATTGCAATGATTATACCGACCAAACTAAAAGTGTTACCTAGCATTTGAGCGATCGTCAGTCCAAATGCCTGATTTACGGTATTAACATCATTCAGCAGGCGGCTCATTAAATCGCCCGCTTCACTGCGATCAAAGAAGCTGAGGGGCAGACTTTGGATTTTAATAAAAATATCTTGCCTCAGTTGAGCCAGCAATCGCTGCATAATCCAGCCGACTCGAATAATTTGACCCCGGATTGCTAATACGCCAAATCCGTAGTTCAGCGCTAGTAGTCCTAATAACAGTAGGAGTCCCTGCAAATTCCCTTGTGCAATAAGGTGATCAATCGACCAACCAATAAAAAACGGTCCAATTGTCTGGGTTACGGCACCAATAAATACTAATGTCAGGGCGATGGGAATTTCTTTTCGATAAAGTAGTAGGTATTGTAAAAAACGTTGTAGGGTGGAGAGTTGCTGACTCGCTTGATCTTCAGATGCAACAACGGGAACTGTGCCTCTCATAGCAATTTTGGATTTTAAATTAAGAGTTTTTGTTTTGATTACAAGGCTGTATAAAAATCTCAAGCAATACTATTTATTTAGTTTGGTATCATTTTTCTCTTTCGCCTTTACTTGAGATTCCAAAATCACACCGTAGAGTGGGCTGGTTTGCATCAATTCCTCGTGTGTACCTTGTGCCACCAATCGTCCTTTATCCATTAGAAAAATGCGATCGGCATTTTTAACGGTGCTAATGCGTTGAGCAACTACAAAGGTTGTACAAGCTTTTTGGCGCATTAAGCCATCTAGTTCGGCTTGAATCTGGGCAGCAGTTTTGGCATCCACAGCTGAGGTGCTATCGTCCAAAATCAGAATGCTGTAATCGGTGAGTAAGGTACGAGCGATCGCAATTCTTTGTTTTTGTCCACCAGATAAGCCCACACCCCGTTCACCTACAATCGTCTCGTAGCCATCGGGTAGACTACTGATAAAATCGTGCATTTGGGCAGTTTTGGCAACCTCAATTACCTCCTCTAGCCTTGAATCGGGTTTGGCGTAGGCAATATTTTCGCGGATTGTGCCAGAGAAGAGGGTGGTTTCCTGAAATACAATACCGATATGCGCTCTCAGACTTTTGAGGGTGAAATCTTTTACATCTCGTCCGTCAATGCGAACTGCTCCCTTTGTGACATCGTAAAAGCGGGGAAGCAAGTTCATAATTGTGCTTTTCCCGGAACCAGTCATCCCTAAAACGGCGATAAGCTCTTTGGGCTTTGTTTCAAAGGAAACTCCTTTGAGAGTTTCAGTGCTGGCTCCTGGATAGCGAAAGCAAACATTTTCAAAGGTGATTCTACCGCCGCAGGTTTCAAATGGGATAGCGCCAGGGCGATCGCGAATTTCTACTTCCGCATCTACAACTTCGTAGACACGTTCGGCGGAAGCAGCTGATTGAGCGATCGCAGGTGCAGCAAATCCAATCAACAAAATTGGTTGGAGAATCAAGGCTAAGTAGGAGTTAAACGCCACTAGTTCACCAATGGAGAACCTACCCCCAATCACCTGGCCTCCCCCATAGGCGAAAACTGCCAATGTTACCAAATTACTCAGCAAAAAGATAAACGGGAAGGTATTGTGGATGGCGCTAATGGTCTTCATGTTTGCCTTCACTAGGGAATCATTCATGGTCGTGTAACGCGACCTTTCGGTGGATTCCCGCACAAACGCTTTCACTACCCGTATTCCTAGTAAGTTCTCTTGCAATACAGCATTGAGGTCGCTTAGTTGCTCTTGTACTTGCCGAAAAAGTTTGTTATTGCGAGTGACAAATTGTCCCATCAACCATGCATTAAGGGGGACTACCGTTAGCGTAATCAGCGCTAGTTCCCAGTTCATCAGCAGCAAAACCACCGAAATACTTACCAATGTTACAACTGAAGCAATGACCTGAATCAGGCTAGTGCCAACAAAGGTACGGATCTGCTCTATGTCGCTGGTGACACGGGTTAACAGTTGGGAAGTCTGCGACTGGTCATGATAACTGAAACTGAGATTTTGAATTTTGCTGAAAATTCTGTTTCGCAGGTCATAGGCTACACCTTGAGACGCTGCTTCTGCCAAATAGCTTTGTCCAAAGTTAAATACACCACGAGCGATCGCGGCAAGTACCAGCCAAGCGGCGCTATATAGCACAATTTGGAGGTTTTTTTGCGTGATACCCTGATCAATTCCCCACCGAAATAGTTGTGGAGTAACTGCGTTTGCGATCGTCAACAGTAACAGACTCACCAATGCTCCTAGCGAAGTCCATCGGTAAGTGCTTAAACTCTTAAGCACGCGCTGCATTGACTGTATCGACGAATTTTCCTGGAGTTCTGGTTGCTGAACCACTGGAATTCACCCCTGTATCTTTGAAAAATTATCTCGTATTTTGATTGTAAAAAACCAATTGGTCAGTAGGGAATGTGGGATCTATTTGTGGTGATAATTCTAAATTTTGGGACAACGATATGGGAAAATACCTCTTTGGCAAGCATTGCGGCTAATCTTAAATATCGAAGAAAACCAAAGAACAAGAATAATGGCTCAAAATTTTCATAGCAATTCCCAACTTCCCTCGGATATGTCAACTGCTATCAGTCGCACAGCAAAGCCAAGTTCTGAGTTCTACTCTATTTTTTCTGAAGAAGAAGTTTTAGGAATAATTCATGCATTGGAAGCCAGGCGAGAAATCCCTCTAAAGTATTCTTATAAAGGTAGAGGCGCAAAAATATGGGACGAGTTTTATCTAAAATATGTTATTCCTACGTGGTATCGAACATCAAATGTAGAGATTGACCTTTTAAAAGACAATTTTAAATATTTGAATGACAATATTAAAGCTGGCGAAAAAGTAATTATTGTAGACGTTGGTGCAGGAAATTCATATCCAGTTAAAAATTTTATTCAAAGACTTAATAAATTGAGAAAGGTTAATAAATACATTGCTTTAGATATTAGTGAGGAATTACTTCATGTATCCAAAAATAATTTTACAAAATGGTTCCCTCGTGTCGAATTTATCAGTTACACAATTGATATAGAAAATAGTTGTGTGCCCAAAAGTTTATTCCAAAATAAAGCTAGCCTTGAAATTGATGACACAGCAAAAATATTTTTCCACTTAGGCGTTACCATCGGAAACCATCAAAATAGAGATGAGGTACTAAAAAACTTTAGAGATAGTATGGGAAAAAATGATTTTTTGGTGTTGACTAATGAAATTGGCTCTAACTCTACATGGAATGGAAACGTGAGAGGTGGCTGCAAATATCATGTAGAAGAAATATATGGATGGGTTAAAAGCAAGATTGGGATTAAATCTGAAGATTGTGAATTGGTGAGAAAGTATGATTTAAAAACAGATAGTGTAGTTGCTAATATGAAACTCCATCATAATTACACTATAGATTTCAGTAGGATGGGGATAGATAAGAAGATTGAAATATCTGAAGGTGAAGAAATTACTATTTGGCGGCATCATAAATATGAAATGCCTAAACTTTTGCAAGAACTAGAATGTTCTGGACTGCAACTTCTTCACTATAATACTGACAAATATAAATCACATATTATGGTGATTTGTAAGGTTGCTAGTAACTAACCTTTTTAATGAAATTTTGTGCTGTCCAAATCCTCAACTTCTCAAAGAAATTGGCAGGGTGTTCTCATACAAGTAGAGAAAAAATAAAACCGGGTTTGAAAGCCTTCCGGCCTTTGGGGGTAAGGAATGGAAGTAGGGAAAAAAGCCATGCTAGAAAACGAGAAATCAAGATTTTTATCTGATGATGCTAAAAAAGCAGTTGGCTTAGTTTGTGTATTAATTAAATGTACATCAAACGCGGTCTAGGCTGAGGAACTGGACGTCCTAAATCCTTAGCCGTTTCGCTCCATTCCTGCATAACTAATTCTACATTATGCAAGGCTTCTTGATAAGAATCACCGTCAGCAGCACAGCCTGGTAATTCTGGTACTTCAGCAATAAAGGCTTGATCTAACTCACTCCAATAGAGAATAACTTCATACCGAAACATCATTTTTACTTCCTAGCTTATACTTGAGAATTACTGCACGAATTTGTTTAATTTGATAGCTTTTGGCTTTTCCTCTCTTATGTTGCAGATTCAATATTTCCTCAATATCGGCTTTGACAAAAATTCGATGATCGCCACGAATCCGTTCCTCAAAGCCTAGTGTATATAAGAGTTGCCACAGTTGGGCGAAAGGGATGTCTGTATCAGAAGTCCCAGAGAGGATCTTTTCTAAGAGTTTGTCTTGCTGACTCACGTTTTTATGGCTGTCTTAATACTTCTATAGTCTCATATTTATTTAAAATCAGGGTATACGTGAGTGTTTACTCAAGTTTACAAGTCATATAGGTAACTACAGAGGTCAAATTGTTCAGATTGCTCATATCATAGGCTGAGGTATAAATCCGTCTCAGTCAACGTAGACTAGTAAGTAATAAATATTACATAAATATGAAGAACCAAGTTATAGCGATCGCTGCCTTTTTAACCACGATTAGTTTGACAACAACCGTACAGGCAGCAAATTCTGAACATATTAAACAGCTATTGGCAACCAAACAATGTCAAAACTGCGATTTGACAATGCCCGTTACCAAATATTAGATAGACAAGGTGCATTCCAAGATGCCCAAATTGCGGAAAAAATGTTTACATCCCAAAACAACGGCCCTGGAACGCTAACAGCCCAAGCTTTTATTCAAGAACTGCAAACACCCGTCAATGAAAAAGTAAGTGCTGGTAAGCCCAGTTTCGTTGACTTTTTAGGAAGTTTAGGCTCAGTTTTGCTCCAGTTCTTGCCTTTTTGAGGAGGAAAGTTGAAATAACAGAGGGATAATAAAAGATGACAAGTGGCAAATAACAAATGACTTTATCTAACGAGTTATGGGCAGCAAATCAAGACCTAGCCCAAACTTGCCTAGAGCATCCTTTTGTTCAAAGCATTGGCGATGGTACTCTTGAGCAGGTTAAATTTGCTTACTACGTAGGGCAAGATGCTTTTTTCTTAGAAGCTTTTGCCCGTGCGTACAGTATTGCCGCAGCGAAAGCACCAGACTGGTTAGGTTTCACCACATTTCATAACTTAGCTAGTGGAGTTTTAGAAGAACTGCGATTGCATAGTGGCTATGCTTCCCAGTGGGGAGTAAATTTGCATTCTGTGGAACCAGGAACTGCTACTCGCCGCTATACTGACTTTTTGTTAGCAACTGCTTGGGGTGGAGATGTGGGTTTAACTGCTGCGGCGATGTCTCCCTGTATGCGTTTGTATTCCTTTCTGGGAGAAAAGTTAGCCTGTAACGGCATTCCTAATCATCAATATGCAGACTGGATTCGTACTTACAGTAGCGCAGACTTTCAACCACTAACACAACAATTAGAAAGTTTAGTTAACAATTATGCCATTAGCAATTCTGTTGTGCATTCAACCTACCGTTATGCTATGTTTTGCGAACGCGACTTTTTTCAGGCTGCGTGGATTTTGGAGTAGTTTGCCTAATTAAGTCGGAGAGAGAAATTCAACAACCTATCACAGCAGATACGCGTATATTTTAAGTAATCCATATCAGATTAACTTTGTCCTCCTTCATCCCCATACGTACTATAAATTCATGTCCCTCATCAGCAAAACTCACCTTCCATAAATAGGTCTGAGTTTCTCCTTGTTTGAGATGACCGAAGTAAGCAACTGTATAACCCTCAGACATACGTGGAATTAGCGGGGAGCTACTATCCTTTCACCTAAAAACTAAATTTTTTTGCAAAAAGTCAAAATTCTTACAAAACTTTGCATTCTTCGTTTTCAAACTACTGCCTCCTTTCTCTAGCCACAATTCACAGTTGGATTAATAGAATTTTATCATTGGGGTAGATTCTTTGTTCCCGAGCCTCGATAAATTCGCTCCATTTGTTCGGGAGAAAGCACTGTCATTGGAAACCATTCACGTGCGGAAATAGGAAGTTCCTCGGACGATTGGGACGCCTGTTGTTGAGTTTTAGTGAAATGTATTTCCACATTGCTACTTAAAGGTGGGCTAATTAATGTCTCATCTATCTTTGATGGGGAAAGCTGATTTTGGAGCAAGACATAGGCGTGTTTTTGTGGTTCGTATGACAAAATTTCTCCTGTCTCAATTTGATAAATCCAAGCATAAATACTGAGTTTTCCTTGGTGAAGCTTAGAACGAATCACCGGATAAGTCCGTAAATTTTCGATTTGCGTGAGTACATTCTCAGCAATAATTATTTCTAACAGTTCTTCCCCTTCATAATGGCTATAATTATCTTTCACCAGTCGTCGGGTTGCCTCTGTATACTTGAGCCAATCATGTACAAGTGGCATTTCTACCCGCAAGCTGTCTAACTTCATTAACCCTTTCATCGCACCACAATGTGAGTGACCACAGACAATAATTTGTTGAATATCTAATGCTTGAATAGCATATTCAATTGTTGCCCCTTCCCCACCATTAGTCGCACCAAATGGTGGAATAATGTTGCCTGCATTGCGGATAACAAACAATTCACCTAATCCGGCTTGCGTAATCAGGTTTGGGTCAATACGCGAATCTGAACAAGTAATAAATAGCACTCTGGGCTTTTGACCATGAGAAAGTTGTTCAAACAGTTCTTCATTTGCAGAAAAATAACTACTTTTGAATTCGCGCAAACCTTTAATCAGTTTTTTCATAAAAGTACCGTAAGTGAACAAGTAAAACTTTAAATTGATTTACGAAAAATGGCTCTTCAGTTCTTTTTATGGAGTCGAATAATAAATAAAACCTAATCAGAGCCTATATTCCTTGCTATGACTGGATTTTAAATTTTTGAACCTTTCTATAAAATGGCTATTTTAATGCCATACCATAAAACCAACGCAAGAGCCCGAAAAATTTAATTGGAGAATTAAATAACCATGTACCAGCAAAAACAAAAGTTGGTTTATTTTATACCATCGAATATTGCTTATAACAAAGGTAAATTGCAGCAAAGTAGATGACCCATTTAAGTAATTAAGTACTTGCTGCCAAAGAAAACCAAGATTTAAAACTTGGCAGAACCCTGCAAAACCAAACTTCAAGTTGTTAGATACAATTCACTAACACTTTATTTATGAAATGGGTAATAATATCTATAAATAGATTGACTCAATTATCGACTTTTGCCATTATACCATCGGCTTAGTTAAAGGGTGAAATTTGTTATTGCATTGTTTAAGCTGTCTTGCAAAACTACCCTCTTTGGCGGCAGGTTTAATATGAATCAATCTGCAATTAGTAATAATTTTGCTATTTTATCCTTCCACTCATCTAATTTCTCATTTTTTATCTGCATAAGCAATCCTCTACTGCGGAAATTTTGCCAACAGCTTTTTAATGACTATCTGCTCTCGTCGGCTCATTATTTTAGCACGCGAGCAAGTACTTAAAGCTTGGGTTTTGTCTTAAAATCTCAGCCATCTAGGGTATTTCCAGCTTCCAGTCTGCAATTGAGACCTAACTCGCTCTAAAATCGATGGTGTTTACCTCGTGTTCACGAGGGCTAAAACCCTAATTTTTACGTTGATTTCCAAAAGTTTGAGATTTACTGATTAATATTTCTGATAATGGCCAAAACTTTACTTTACTATTATTCACTACCTTTGCGACTTGACAAGAGGTTAACACTGATTAAATAAAACAAGAGGGATACGACCCAAAAAGGTAAGAATAGTGAAAAACCTGGTCAATAAAATTGACTCAGGTTTGTGGAACAGTTTTTTTTGATAAAAGTACTTGGTAAAAGTACATTTGTCTAGATTAGTTAGTACCAGTAAAAAAACTGTCATAGTCGGAATCAGGTAAGTAATCACCTAAGAAATATATTAAAAAGGGCGATCTAAAAACATTTCTACACTTAAGTATTAGATGTTACCTGTAACATCAATATTTTTCTGGTATAAGCAACAAAAAAAAGCGGGAGCTATACTTTTAATGCGTTTGCCCTAGTAGTCAATTATAGCTAAAATTATTAGGTTTTATGTTTAAAATACCGACATTTATTTTTGTAATGTTATCTATGTTTTATATTCTAATTTTAAAGGATGCTGACACATCTATGGTTTATATGCTTGGTGCAATAGTTTGTACACTATTATTAATAAACAATAAACTGTCACCTCGAAATTAGTTTGTTAAAATAAATATTTAATTAATATGTATGAATATGTGTTATTATTGCACTTCGCATTTTAACCAATTCACCAGATATCTTCAAAATGAAGCACAAATCCAGGTAGCACATCTTCTCCTGATAAACTAGAAGGAGATTGCAGTAATTCAACATCTCTACCAGAGCGATAAATTTCTACTTGCTGAGTCTCTAAATCAATTAACCAACCTAATATAGCACCGCTGTCTTGGTACTCTTGCATTTTATTTTGTAGTCTTATTAAACAATCAGTATCAGAACGCAATTCCACGACACAATCAGGACATACAGGCGGAAATCTCTCTTTTTGCTCCTGTGTAAGAGAATTCCATTTGTCACGTCTTAACCAAGATACGTCAGGCGATCGCACTGCCCCATTTGGTAAAATAAACCCAACCGAAGAACCAAAAACTATACCTAGTGACTCATCACGATTCCACACTCCAAGTTGAGCAGTTAAGTTAGCATTGCGGTTGCTGGTTAAACCTCCGACTAAAGGCATTAGTAGCAATGTGCCATCAGCATTACGCTCAAATCTGATTAATTCATTTATCTGACATAACTGGAAGAATTGCTCATCTGTTATTTGAAGAACAGGAGCAAAGTTGATAGTTAAGGCATCCATAAAAAAATTCAACTTGAATATTCCCATAAAAATGCCGAAGGCGAATGCACTTTAGTGAAAAAAATATTTAGAATGATTGACTCTAAGTATTGATTACTTTATCCGCAGCACCAGTTAATATTTCATCCATCCAAGCATTTATGCTTTTGCCAGCCTTTTTAGCAGCAATAAATATTTTGCGGTGGTGTTCTGGAGTTGTGCGGAATGGAAGTTTACCAGAGAATGGTTTATCAGGCTCCTCTCCTAGTTCTTCACAGAAAGCAAGATAATCATCAACAGAAATTTGAAATTCTTGACGCGCTTCCTCTACAGTTTTTGCCTTAAAGGTAATTACGTCATTAATATCTAGGACTTGACCAAAAAGTATTCCCGCTTCTACATCTACTTCTATACTAGCTGTGTATCCTTTATAAGTGATCATATTTCAATTCCTGCCTTAATTAAAAATTCTCTAACAGATTTGACTGCTCCTTTATCTGCCTCATTTTGAGGATGCGGTTCGTGAAAAACAGCTTTCACATCATTTAATTTCACACGAACCCGCGAACTTCTACCTTGAGTAATATCAGCACCGAGAGCTATAAATAAACTTTTAATATCTTTCCAAAGAATATTAGATGGTACAGGATTTGTAAAAATTAACTCTAAAATCTGACGTTGTTTGTTATTGAGATCCATTTAATCAATACAATTACAGCCATCTTACAGTTAAGTTGAATATAGCCACAGATTTAATGATATCATATTATGATATCGTTGAAAATATAAAAGCGTAGCTGGGGTACACTGCAGCTCCAAAATTTCCCAAAGTGCGTTAGCGTAGCTCACCGTAGGTATCGCCTTATTTAGGCATTCAATTATCAATTTTGTGAAGTTGCCAATACTATTGCTGACTCCTATCACAACCCCAACCAATACCGCAAGGATTGCTCTAAAAGTTCAGCATCAGCATCAGCTAACTTACCAATCACTTTGACAACTAAGCTTTTATGCACTGTGTATAAACCTCTCTTGACTGCTATAGCCACGTTTAGCCCTGCTGCTGCCCATTCAGACAAGACAAACTCACCTTCTAGCAATGCTCCAGTTTTGCTCGTCAAGGGCGTGATTAAAATGTCTTGAGAAACGTGTGGCGCACTTACAACAACAGCAGGTCTAACTTTTGAACTGGACAAATCTGAAAAGGGATACTGAACCAAAATGATGTCATTTTTAGAGTAGTTCGGCATAGACATCATCCTCAGCGTTATCCCAAACTGATGAGAGTGATGTTTGACTGGTTTGAAGCCAAAATTCAGTTTCATCATCAGGAAGCAGCGTCACTAACACTCTTGTCCCTTCCGGTAATTCCTCTGACTCTAACAATTCGATTTTTCCTTCCCGAACAGTAGCCCAAAGCGTTTTTAGCATATCTGTTTTATGAATAGTCATGCTTTAATTTTATGCTTCGATAGTTTATGAAGAGCGATGTCTACGACGGGCTACGCCTACGCCTTACAGAAAACCTCAAGAACTAAGCGATCGCTTGTTGTGAAAGAGTAGTGCGATCGCCTTGCAGAAAACCTCAAAAATAAAGCGTAGATGCATAGCAGCTTGTCATTAGACATCGCCTGTTGTGGAAGGGTGAGTGCGATCACTTTGCAGAAAACCTCAAAAACATAGCCATCGCGCTCTGCACTAATTTATCAGAAGATTAATAGGAACTTCGGCTTTAAGTACAGCCTCGACTGCTGGGTTAAAATTGACAGTATATTGACGAATAATTGTCAGTTGCTCCCACGTTAAGCGACCTTCCTGATGTTGTAATAGCATCCGTAATAAATCTGGATCGTGATCTAATTTTCTTTGCTTAACTAGTGCATCTTTGTTTTCTTTAAATTGTAGGTTCACCTCTTTGAGAAGATATTGCAATGGATCAATATTCTCTGGTAATGACTGCATTTTTCTTTCTTCTATACGCTCTAGCATTTCACTAAAATAGTATAGAATAGCGTATGTTGTATAAGAAAGCTTGAGAACTTCTTCAGTTTCGTTGAGATTAGTTTTTATATTTGGTATCTGAACAGCAGTATCTATTGAATTATCTTCCGTAGTTTCTACTTGTGCTGTGTTGATTACAATTCTTTCTTTCGTTAATGTTTTAGCAATAAGGATTTTGTAACCCTCTCTAACTGCATATATTTGTGGCCTCATGACTGGACTAACTTCTTGAACTTTCGAGCTGACGTACTCATGCAACTCAGAAACAGAAATCCAACCATCATTATCTAAATCTGCGGCTCTAGTTGCCATTCCTTCAACAAGGCAACTGGTGTAAATTGATAATTCACTACTCTCCTGTTCAAACGAATATTGAGTTGAGGTACTAGATGTGAGGACGGCCCGACCCTCACCTCCTAGCTACTTTCTAATATCTATTAATGAGTCGTCATTTTTTGCCATCATACTGTCGGCAAAAGCACCACTAAAACAACTATCGAGAATCACTACTTGCCGCTTAGAACGACTACGATTCATACTTTCATGTATAATGTTTGCAGCAACTGCGGTTGAGCGAATCAACTCTCCTTTAGAAGTTTTGCGGGTGCTGCGGGTTGCTAGAAAAAGCCTGCCCGTATCATCTTTAATGCCATGACCGGAAAAGAACAACAGTAACAAGTCATCCTTTTGACGACCTGCAAACAGATTCTCAATTCCTTCCTCCATCATTTGGCGCTCAGGATTTTTCAGCACACAAATATCTATCTCAGCAAAGCCGCCAATGTGTGGGTTTATTAGTACTTGCCAAATGGCCTCAACATCTTTAACAGCACTTGGTAGCGGGTTTAACCCAAGTTCATACTCACTAACTCCAACCAGCAATGCCACCTTAGCCATTCAGGATCTCCTATTAATAAACTCTCACGATTTCGGCTTTGAGTAAATCACTACAAATTTAATCACTTCATAATACTTTAATTTTAGAAATGCTTCTGGAATCAAGCTGGTATTAAAAACTTTGATTCACTAGTGATTGCCTAATCAATTTCAAACAAAAAAAGGAGCCTTTAGTGGCTCCAATTTATACAATATTAGCTGCAAAGCTTAGATAAATACTTATTCTTCCAACCTACTCAATTCCTTCAATCCGGTCTTCAACCTCTTGGTACAACTCGCGCAGACGATCTAAATTATCTTCGCTAGTCTCCCAATAACCGCGTCCATTGACTTCCAGCAAAGTTGATACAATCTTGCGGAAAGAATGGGGATTAAGGTTCAGCAACCGTTTCTGCATTTCTTCATCTTTAATGAAGGTTTCGTTAGTATCCTCATAAATCCAGTTATCCACAGCGCCGGCTGTCGCACTCCAACCTGTGGTATTCACCAAGCGCTTGGAGAGTTCGCGCACACCTTCGTAACCGTGAGACAGCATCCCCTCGTACCATTTGGGATTTAATAATTTGGTACGCGCATCCAAACGCACGGTTTCTGATAATGTCCGCACTTGGGTGTTAGCTGTGGTTGTGTCTGCAATATAAGATGCTGGTTTTTTACCATCACCCCGCAGACTTGCCACCAGCTTAGTGGGATCTGAATCGAAGTAATGGGATACGTCCGTTAAGCTAATCTCGGAAGAATCCAAATTTTGGAAAGTTGCATCAGCAGTTTTCAATGTACTTTCAAAAATCTGCCGGGATTCGTCCATGATTCCGGGGTTATCGGAATTGAAGGAGAAGGATTTCCGGTTGAGATACATTTCTTGCAACTCGGCTTCGCTATCCCAAGTGCTGTTTTCTACCGCCAAGTTGATATTTGACGAGTAGGAACCAGAAGCATTGGAGAAAACGCGCGTCGCAGCTTGACGCAGATTAATCCCCATATCTTCAGCTTGCTGCAAAGCGTGTTTGCGAACAAAGTTCATTTCTAAGGGTTCATCCGCCTCAGCTGCCATCTTCACCCCTTGGTCTAGCAGGTTCATTTGGTTGATGAACAAGTCGCGGAATACACCAGAACAGTTGATTACTACATCAATTCTGGGTCGTCCCAACTCTTCTAGAGATATCAATTCCAACTTGTTCACCCGTCCCAAGGCATCGGGAACTGGGCGCACGCCCACCATCCACATAATTTGCGCTAGGGATTCACCGTAAGTTTTGATATTATCGGTTCCCCAAAGGACGCAGGCGATGGTTTCTGGCCATTTTCCATCATTTTCAGCCTTGTTACGTACCAGAAGCCTGTCTACAACGATTTTGGCTGATTGGACTGCTGCTGTTGTTGGGATGGATTGCGGATCTAAAGCATGGATATTCTTACCTGTGGGCAATACATCCGGGTTGCGGATGGGATCGCCACCAGGACCGGGTAAGATGTACTCACCTTCCAAGCCTCTGAGTAATGCTCCCAGTTCGTTGTCGGCACAAACTTGTTGCAAGCAGAATTCCAAATACTCAAGTAGGGGTTTTAGGGCGGCGGTGTCAACTTTGGGATAACCTGCTTTATGCAATGCTTCCACCCAAGGTTCTTTTTTACCCATGTTGAAAAAATTCAACCGAGAAACCAAAGAAACTCGTCCTTCCGCGTCGATTTGCTCGTGGACAAGGGCGGTAACTGCTGCACGGGTTGCTAAAGTGATATCTTGCAACAACTGGACATCTTCTAAAATGCCTCTGTCATTATTTTGATAAATATCGTCAATGTTACGCCCAATGCTATTGGCGATAATTCCCGGCAAGCCTTGAAGTCCTTCTTCTTGACGATCTAGACTAGCAATGTTGACGAGAGTTGCGATCGCTTCTTCTGCACTTGGCGGTTTACCAATAACGTGTAAACCACAAGGCAACAATCGAGACTCGATTTCCATCAACTTGCGGTAGACGTTGCCAACAATATTATCCCGCTCATCGGTACTCATGTCTCTGGCATCGGTTTCTGGCAGGTTAATATCCTTATCCAGATTCACGATCCGGCATTTATCCATGATGCTGTTGACAATGGAAACACCGCGTCCACTATCTTTCAAGGTTTGGTAGGAAGCAATTAATTCGCTGAGTTCCTTCAAACCTTTATACAAACCAGCATTTTCTGCTGGTGGTGTCAAGTAAGAAATTGTTTCGGCATAACTCCGGCGTTTGGCAATTGTCGCCTCACTCGGATTATTCGCTGCGTAGTAATACAGGTTGGGAATTGAGCCAATTAAGTTATCTGGATAACAATCACCAGACATCCCCATCTGTTTACCTGGCATGAATTCCAAGGAACCGTGTGTACCAAAGTGCAGCACAGCATCAGCTTTCCAAACTTGCTCTAGGTAAGTGTAGTAAGCAGCAAAACCGTGGTGAGGACTAGCTGAACGGGAGAACAACAGCCGCATCGGGTCGCCTTCGTAACCAAATGTAGGTTGCACACCGATGAAGACGTTACCGAATTGCTTACCATAAATCAGCAGATTTTGCCCATCGCTGTTAAGATGTCCCGGAGGTGGGCCCCAGTTTTCCTCTAGGCGGTGAGAGTATGGGGTCAATGCCTCATACTCAGGAACCGACATTTTATAAGCAACGTTCAGTTCTGGGCTGTTGTACTGCGCTTGAGCATCGTGGATGACTTCTTGCATCAATGCTTCGGCTGATTCTGGCAATTCTGGTAAGTCGTAGCCGTTATTTTTGAGGCCTTTCATCACCTCGTAGATGGAGCCGAATACATCCAAGTAAGCGGCGGTTCCCACGTTGCCTTTATCTGGCGGGAAGCTGAAAACGGTAATGGCGACTTTTTTATCAAGCTTCGGCTTGCGGCGGAGGTTAGCCCATTTTAGGGCGCGTTCGGCTACAGCTTCAACCCGATCGCGCAGTGCGATCGCTTTTCCTGTAGTCCCATCTCTACCTGATAAAATTATCGGCTCAATTGCCCCATCCAATTCAGGAATCGCAATTTGCAAAGCTACTTGAATTGGATGCAAGCCTAAATCGCTATCCATCCACTCTTCTGTGGTTTGGAATACTAAGGGTAATGCCACCATGTAAGGACGGTTTAAGCGTTTGAGTGCCTCAATTGCCTTGGGATGGTCTTGTCTGGCTGGGCCACCTACTAAAGCAAAACCAGTCAGCGATATCACTGCATCTACCAACTGTGTGTTGGTATTTGGTTCATAGAAGTAGGCTTCCACAGGCTTGGAGAAGTCCAAACCACCAGCAAACACAGGTAATACCCGTGCGCCTAGTGCTTCCAACTCCTGCACCATTGCTACATAATGGGCATCATCCCCTGTAACTAGGTGAGTGCGTTGCAACACTAACCCGACACAAGGAGCTAAAGGATCTTTGAGATCGTTAGAAATATCCTTACGAGCTGTGTACCAATTGAGGTACTCTCTGACATCTTCAAACATACTAGGAGCCAAAGGGTGCCAAATCCCTAGATCGGGATAAACCACGGGCTGTTCGTATGTAGAAGGTGCAAAATTCTGTTTGTCTAAACCTTTAAATACATATTTATCAGCTAGCATCAGCAAGAAGTTTTCCAGGTTTTCTGGAGAACCACCTAGCCAATACTGAAAACTGAGCATGAAATTTCGGGCATCCTGTGCCTTATCCATTGGTAAAAACTTCAGCACTTGCGGCAGGGTTCGCAAAAGCTTCAGCATTCCATCTTGGAATCCCGCACCGGATTTTTCTTTGCGTTTCCGCATGAATTGCGCGATCGCACTTTTTGACTGACCCAACTGTGCTAGAGAAAAGCTGCCCATTTTACTCAGGCGCATTACCTCTGGCATCGAGGGAAAGACAACGGAAACGTCCAGATGATCGCGGTGTGGTTCTACTGCTGCTACTACTTTCTGTGCTAAGTCTTCGATGAAAATGAGGGAAGCGATGAAGATATTCGCACTCTCAATTTCTCGTTTGAACTCCTCATAGTTCTCTGGGTCGCGGAGTTCCTCAATCAAGTACCCACTGATTTCAATCGCCAAGTTGGGGTTGTTCGCGTTAATCGTGCGAACCGCTTGCGACAAAGCACTCTGGTACTGGGACTCAAGCACGACATAGACCACCTTGATTAAATTACGTCCGCGTAAGTTATCAGGCGCAATGTGTCTAATGGTGGACTTGACGTGTGTGAACATGCTTCTTCGGCTCCTTTGATGCGTGTTCTCTGAAGGAAGTTCCTAGCGGCATCATCAGCCACAGGTAACTTTGTGATCTTTAGGCAATATGTGTTTTTTATCAGAAAACGCTTGCCCAGTGGGCATTTTATCGTGTATCTGACACAAATCGATATAAAAAACGAAATATTTCTTTGTAATTGTTGACTGTGTTTAAAAGTATCCACTCACTTATTTGTAAATTTTTTGTAATACTTCTATTTAATAGTTAAATAGCTATTTAGCGATTTTATTATACTTACAAAACGAAACTTGCCTATGCTGACTAAATATTTTTTAGCTAGCATAGACAGACTCAAAATTATGTAGTTCTGATTTATACCAATTGTCAGTAGGACAGGGTTTCTTTCGGGTTAAATTTTAAGATTTAGATTCTTTGGAAGATAAATTAGATAATTATAAAAGAAATTAGTATTTATCTTTTGTCTAAATAAGATTGAAAAATACTGGAGAGAAATATGAAAATTACCTATGATCCAGAAGTAGATATATTAAGAATTATATTGAGTAATTTACCCATAGTAGATAGTGACGAAGAAAAGCCAGGGGTAATTTTAGATTACGATGAAGAGGGAAATATTATCGGGCTTGAAATATTAGCAGCTTCCAAAAGAATTGATAATCCACGTTCCCTAGAGTATTCGATTTCTACATAATTGATACGTATTGTATTAGATTACAGCTTTTCTTGCCCTTTAAGCGATCGCAAACTTGCTGAATGTACGATTAACTAATGACTCAAGTAGATATTCTCATCCTTTCAAATGGCCCAGGTGAAGTAACAACCTGGGTGCGTCCAGTGGTAAAGGCGCTGCGGCAAGAATTAGGGGATGACCCTTCTCTAGTAAGGATTTCTGTGGTATTATCGCCTTGCTCAAATGCTAGTGGAAAAGAGGCTGCGATCGCTCTTTCTTACCCAGAAGTAGATAGAGTACAGCCAGCAGAGTATTTTTGGCAATTTTTGCTTTGGGGTAAAACCTTTGAGAATTGGGACTGGAGAAGTCACGGTGTAGTAGTTTTTCTCGGTGGCGATCAAATTTTCCCTGTAATTATAGGCAAAAAGCTAGGATATCGCACAGTCGTTTACGCCGAATGGGAAGCCCGTTGGCATAAGTGGATTGATCGCTTTGGCGTAATGAAAGCTGAAGTTGCTGTGGGTGTCCCCCAGAAATATGCTCACAAATTCACCGTTGTCGGTGATTTGATGGTAGAAGCTAGTAGTCAAGAGTCATTTGTCATTAGTCATTTTTCCTTAGCAAACGACAAAGAACAAATGACTAATGACAATAACGTAGAACAAAAGACTGAATTAATTGGTCTACTTCCTGGTTCAAAAGCCGCAAAATTAGCCCAAGGAGTACCATTAAGTCTAGGCATTGCTGAATACGTTCATGCAAAAAGACCTCAAACTAAATTTGTGATTCCTGTAGCCCCAACTTTAGATTTACAAACTTTAGCTAGTTTTGCCGATCCTCAAAGGAACTCTATTGCTGAAATCTTTGGCTTTAGCGGTGCTTCCTTAATTGTCCCAGAGGACGCTCACAGCAAGGCATTGCTTAAAATAACAACAGGCTTAACTGTAGAACTGTGGCAAGAAAATCCTGCATATCACTTATTATCTCAGTGCTGCATCTGCTTGACTACGGTGGGGGCAAACACTGCCGAACTCGGTGCTTTAGGAGTGCCAATGATTGTTTTGCTGCCAACACAGCAACTTGATGCCATGCGTGCTTGGGATGGTTTACCTGGGTTATTGGCAAATCTGCCGGGAGTAGGTACGCCTTTTACGAAGGTAATTAATTGGTTATTCCTAAGATTTGTAAGACGCAAAGGTTTATTAGCATGGCCAAATATCTGGGCACAAGAGGAGATAGTGCCAGAACTTATGGGTAAACTTCAACCCCAAGAAATTGGAGAAATGGTTATAGACTTATTAGCCAATCCAAAAAAATTGGTTGATATCCGCGCTAAACTTCGTAAGATTCGTGGCGAAAGCGGTGCAGCGGACAAGATAGCACAGATTGTTGGTGAGGAAATTGGAAAGTAGGGAAAGCAGGGGGAATCAGGGAGTAATGGGAGCAAAATCCCCCTCATCTCCCTCATCCCCTTTAATCCGAAGATTCTCCATCCCTGCGGCCAAGTTGATAAATGCCAGCGCCCATACAAGCTAATATTCCTGTACTAATTCCCCAACTCTCACCTAAACTAATTTCCAGAACCCAGTTACATAAAGCACCAACTAATAAAAAAGGCACAATGCTAAATAATGAAGCGTAGAAAGAGTTTTGGGATTCTCTGGCTTTACGAGTCTTTTCAAATTCTGACTGGCTGGTATAAAGTGATCGCTCGGCAAAGTTAAACCAACGGTTGAGTTGTTCGATTACCCATTCATTAACTTGGGAAAAACCTAGATATAGCGCCAATGACCACAAACTCGCTCCTGCGATCGCGATCGTGTCTAACTCAAAGCGGAAAGGCAAAATTTCAGTCAGCATTGCTTATGGGAGTCCTGCAAAGGGTTGACTTTAGCTTTTAGTAGATGCTAAATAAACCTCTTGTGCAATTTTAAGCATAAAGGTTAACCACATTTCAACTACTTAGCAAATTTCCTGCTCTTTTAAGCTAGTAGTCTGCCAAGACAAGATTGAGAAACTTAGCCATTTTCTAATGACTCATCGTCTAATTCCACACCTGCAATTAGTTCGTCGGCAGCCTCAGACATTTCAGTTGTATAAGGTTGCAGTGTGTTATTTTTGAACGCTTCTGTCATAGCAAAATCGAGAAACAATCGCATGATTAATATATCAATCCAGATTTTGTAGCCCCATCGCAATCTTACTGTGTTTTTCAATTTGCCCCATAACTTGTTTTGCTCGTTGAATAACTACAGCTGGTAAACCCGCCAATCTTCCCGCCTCAATACCGTAAGACTTATCAGCGCCTCCGGGTTGGACTTGGTGCAAAAAGATAATTTGGTCGGGTAATTCTTTCACTGTTACCTGATAGTTAGCTACATTCGGCAGAATGCTTGCCAGCTCATTCAATTCATGGTAATGAGTAGCAAAAATCGTTCGCGCCCGAATATCTACTGCTATATATTCCGCCACGGCCCAAGCTATGGAAAGACCATCAAAAGTTGCTGTACCCCGACCAATTTCATCTAACAATACCAGCGATCTAGATGTGGCATGGTTGAGAATATTCGCCGTTTCATTCATCTCCACCATGAACGTAGATTGACCAGTTGCAAGATCATCTACTGCACCTACACGGGTGAAAATGCGATCGCATATTCCCAATCTGGCAAACCTAGCTGGTACAAAACTACCAATCTGCGCCATTAACTGAATTAATCCGACCTGACGCAAATAACAACTTTTACCACTCGCATTTGGCCCGGTGAGGATAATCAAATCGGGGCTGTCATTTGTCATTTGTCCTACCCTGCGGGAAGTCGCTGGCGCGTCTATGTCCTTGGTCATTTGTTCTTGGTCATCTGCTAATGAGACATGACTAATGACTAATGACTCTTCACCTAATTGAGTCGAATTCGGCACAAAGAACCCCGGAGGTAAAGACTGTTCAACCACCGGATGACGGCCATCAACAATATTTATCTCCCTTCCTGGCAACATTTCTGGACGACAGTAACCTTGATGCACTGCCAACTCAGCCAAACCACACAACACATCCGCCGCCGCCACTGCACGAGATAGATTTCGAATCACTTCCGCCTCTTGTGCTACCTCTTCGCGCAAAGCCGTAAAAATTTCATATTCCAACTGATTTAAATCATCCCGCGCCGTGAGAATCCGGGCTTCCCGTTCCTTTAAATCTGGGGTGATGTAACGTTCCTCATTGGTCAGAGTTTGCTTGCGGATGTAATTAGCGGGTACTTGGTCAGCTTTGCTGCGGGAAATACTGATATAATAACCAAAGGTTTTGTTAAATCCTACCTTCAAAGTTGGAATTCCCGTCTTAGCCCTTTCATCAACTTCTAAATTGGCAATCCATTGCTGATCCGCTTCTACAGTTGCCTTTCTCTCATCTAACAGGGGATTTACGCTAGGGCGAATCAATCCGCCTTCTTTGATTAGTATGGGTGGCGACTCCATAAGATGCGCGTGTAACTTGTGTGCCAATTCTTCCAACACACTTGGGACTTTCTGCAAAGCTTTGAGGAATGGAGAACGTGCCTCAGTTACTAAGTGGGATAATTCCGGTAACCGTGAGAGGGAATCTGCTAAAGCTACTAAATCTCTAGCATTAGCTGTACCAGAACCCGCCCTTCCTGTGAGGCGTTCTAGATCATAAATTTGGCGTAACAACTGCCGCAAATCTTGACGAAGGGGCGTATTTTCCATCAATTCTTGGATGGTATCAAGACGTGCCCGAATGCCTTTAATATCGAGTAGAGGTTGCAATAACCACCGTCGCAAAGCCCGCCCACCCATCGCAGTACTAGTTCTATCTAATGCCCAGAGTAAGGAACCGTGAAAAGTACCATCCCGGACGGTTTGAGTAATTTCCAGGTTACGGCGGGTTTGATTATCAACAATTAGGTAGTCGGTGACAGTGTAGGTGCGGAGTCTTTGGAGGGTAACGGGGTTTTCTTTTTGGGTATCTTCCAGGTATTCTAGAAGACCACCGGCCGCACGGACGGCAAGGGGAAGATGATCGCAACCGAGTCCTTCAAGCGATCGCACCTTAAATTTCTGCAATAATCTAGGTCTAGCTTCGCCTTGGGAAAATGGTACTTGCGATCGCAAACTATAACAAAATGATGGTGGCAAACACTCCGGCAGATGTGGCGAAGTTTCTCCGGGACGCAGCAAACTACCTAAATCGGGCGCATTTGTCGGAACCAACACCTCGGATGGTTGCAAACGCATTAATTCCTGTGTCAGATGTTCTAAATCACTACCTTGAGTTGTGAGAAATTCGCCTGTGGAGATGTCTGCATAAGCTAAACCCCAATGATTTGCGGCAATTACTACTGCTGCTAGGTAATTATTGCGACTTGATTTGAGCATTCCTTCTTCTAGCAAAGTGCCTGGGGTGAGGATGCGCGTTACCTCGCGTCGCACCAATCTACCAGCAGCTTCAGAAGCATCTTCTACTTGGTCGCAAATTACCACTGCATAACCTTTTTCTACCAGTAGCGTTGCGTAGCGTTCCCAAGCGTGGTGCGGAACACCAGACATCGCCACTCGTCCCTGTTCCCCAGCTTGTTTACTAGTGAGGACTAATTCCAATTCTTGCGCTAGTTTTACAGCATCTTGGAAATAGCATTCAAAGAAATCTCCTACCCGATACAGCAATACCGCGTGAGGATATTTATCCTTCGTCTCGACATAGTGCAAGTACATTTGACTTAGCTTACTGCGATCCACCTGTTGATGGTCAGAAATAAAAGTACTTGCATCCGGCTTGGTAGATGGAGTTTCAGAGTGAGAGGCGGTCATAGATGCTATCGAGTTACGCACGGAAATTCCACAATATCCGATGATAACGTGATGTGAAAGTTGAATGGCGATCGCTCAAGGATATTTTACCTTTTTGTTCGACTGCTACGACGCGTAGGTGGCTGTGGCGGGGGTGGTTCCTGAGATTTTAGCTTGTCATCATCAGTCAAAAATTCTACATAGAAACCCTTTTGGTGATAGTGCCAACCCAAAATGACAATGCTAGCATCACCCATAGAAGTCTTTTCTACAGCTTGATTGGGGAATTTAGCTGCTAATTCTTTTAATCCTTCTTCCTCCCAAAGAACAATCTGCTCACGAAACTTAGCCCAAGGTGTAGTTTCATCAGCTGCATAAGTTATGATTTCAGCAAATTTGTGAGCTTGTTTAGTCAATGTAGCTTACCAGCATAATAATTAAACAATCCAGTACCTATCTAAATTTAGCTCTTAACAGTGGCGTAGGCAAAGCCCGCCGCAGGCATCGGTCAAAGTTTTTTCATCCTTCAACATCTCACCAAAAACAACAAAGCCAGCAGACAAAGTAAAAAATTGCATAATTACTCTATCTAACTGGCTATATTTTGCTGCGCTTTTAATGATTTATGTTTCTGCCGGCAAATCTACACTGTAAACAGTTTTCCCTGCCAAGTTACGCAGTGTTACCGTCATAACCTTTGTATCAGCGTCAATTTTAACTCCTCCAAAGAATTGCAAACCTTCGCTTGGCGGTCGATTTGCTTTCGTACCTGAAGGAATGCTTTGAAATACTAATTGCGGGCCAAAGGTATTTTCCAACTGATTTGGACCAAATGTGCCAGAGTTCAAAGGCCCAGCAACAAACTCCCAAAAAGGCTTAAAGTCCTTAAACTGTGCTTTAGCAGGGTCGTAATAATGGGCTGCTGCATAATGTACATCGGCAGTTAACCAAACAACATTCTTGATATTCTTATTTTTGATAAATCGTAGTAAATCGGCAATTTCTAATTCTCTTCCTAAAGCTGGACCATCTCCGTTAGCCCAAGCTTCAAAATCAGCGCTACCATCTCGAATTATCAGCCCCAATGGCATATCACTAGCAATCACTTTCCATGTTGCTTTTGATGATAACAATTGCCTTTTCAGCCATTGTATTTGTGTTCTGCCCAGCATTTCTGTTTCTTTACTTGGTACTGGCTGACGATTGGGAGTGTTTGGTCCCCGATAAGTACGCTCATCCAGCATGAAAATGTCTAATAATGGCCCATAGTTGAAAGAACGATAAATTCTCGCTTTATCTGGATCATTTGTTTCATACCCAATAGGCAGATATTCTAAAAATGCTTGTCTTCCTCTTTGAGCTAGCAAGTTAACATCTTTAACTATGTAGCGGTCATCGTTGAGAAGAAATTCTCCAGGATACCAGTTATTTGTGGTTTCGTGGTCATCCCATTGTGCCAATATGGGAACTTCAGCGTTGAAACGTTTGATGTTTTCATCCAGCAAATTGTAAATATAGTTACCACGAAATTCTGTGAGAGTTTCTGCTACTTTTGATTTTTCTGGTGTGGTGATGTTTTTCCAAATAGTGCCGTCGTCTAGAGTTACTTCTGATTGAATGGGGCCATCAGCATAAATATTATCGCCAGAATGAATGAAAAAGTCGGGATGAAGTTGGCGCATAGTTTCGTAAATTTTCATTCCACCAAAATCAGGATTAATCCCCCATCCCTGACCGGCAGTGTCACCACCCCACACAAAGAATATATCTCGCCCAAATTTGGGAGGAGTTCGGAAAGTGCCTTTGACAGAAGCGCTGTAGGTGCCTTTATAATCTAAATCTTGGAAAATTACCCGATAAAATATTTGTTGGTCTGCTGGTAAGTTTCTCAGAAAAAGTCGTGCTGTAAAGTCACTATTTTTTAAAGTATTGGGTCCCACAACTCGCTGCACATTGCGAAAAGATTCGCTAGTAGAATATTCTACGAGCATTTTGGCGGGGCGATCGCTGCGACTCCAAATCACAATGCTATTGTTAGAGATATCTCCGCTAGCTACGCCATAAGGTATAGCAGGACGCATTTTATCGGAGGTGATAATGGCAGGCGCTTGAGCAAAAACTTGTGATTTGGATACAAGATTTGTAGCAATAATTCCACCTGCTGTGATAGTTGAGCGGAGCAAAAACTGGCGGCGGTTTAGTTGCAATGGGCGATTAGATTCCATGATAAATAATGGCAAGCTTAAAAAGTATTACAGGATAAGTGTTTAGCACACTCTGTTATTTCAACAAGTAAAGATTGGGTTATCCAAGGGTTAATAAAAAATAAAAGTTTTTTATAATTATAATTAATATAAATTAACTTCATCTTGATTATGTGTGAGGTTGAATATAACAATTTACTTGAGTCAGTTGTCTCACTCACAAAGCCTGATTTTGTGCAGCCTCTTAGAAAATTGGTATTAGTTATTATCTTTACCTTTGATTAAAGTTTCCTTAAACTCATGACCTCAAAATAATTTATCCCAAATGTTTGGTAACTTATTTCCTTGATTTTGACGGGGTTAATAAATAATAATCACTGTTTTAATTGGTGAGGAACCCTTTATAAATAAGCAAGGAGATAAGTAAGTTAGAATTTGCGTTGCTTGCAGAAGTTTGTCATGAGGAAAACTGAGATGAAATTGTTTCCAAAATTAGTATTTGCTGCTGCTAGTCTTGCTCTAAGTTTGACTACTATAGATGCAAAATCTGCATCTGCTGCCCTTGTAAATTATGATTTCACGGTTGATAGCCCTCTCAATACAGGAAAGGGCTTTTTTAGTTTTGATGACTCAACTTTTAGTAATGACAATATTTCAGAAGCGATAGTTAAGTCACTCTCTTTCCAATTTGATGGAGATTCCAACATTTACACCGAACAAGATGATTTAAACTATCCAGACTTTCCCATTGTATTTTCAACCGCATACTTAACAGAAGACACATCTTCTGTAGGCTTAGACTATGCATTCGATAATAAAGCTAATCCTTCCAGTCCTATAAGTTACGAAATCGTCGGTGAGGATTTTACAGCCTTTTCCAGAACTTCTCCAAATAGTGAAGTTATTTCTGGTAAAGTATCTTACACAAAAGTACCTGAGCCTACAACTTTAGGTGGTATTCTTTTTGCTTGCGGTCTTGGTTTTATTTTGAAAAAAAAAGACAGCATCAATGGAAAAGGTTAAAGTTTAACTTTGATTTTGGGTACAGCTAATTTAGTTTGTAATTGATTCAATATAAAGTATGAAGTATGAGTAATTTGTACTTCATTTTTTATTTTACGTTATAAACATGATCGTGTAAAAATTAATTAAAGGCAGATGCAGTTACAAAACAACTTACAACAATCGTTTAAAAAGAAGCTATAAACAGGTTTTTTGTCATCTATTGACCCTCAAATAGATGGTTGAGCTTTTACGCCAAGTTGTAGACCACAACTATGGGTTAGCCTGCTAAGTTTATTTACTATCTGGCTGATTGTAGTTGATTTTCGGGGCTTATTGATAAGCGAATATTAATTATAAATTAATCTCGCACAATCACCTTTTGTACATTCCCCAAGCAACTGTATCATCCACTACTATTTTTGAGCGATGGCTATGCACACCGCAGGCATCGCAGGACTTTTAGGTCTATTGAATATCTTTGACTAACGATTGATTTAAAATGCATTCTCGTGTAATAATCATCTTGAGAATAGTTAGCGATAGTTTATCTAAAATGCCAAAAGTAATTGCGTAATTTTTTGATTATCTGGGCAGGTCAATTGGTTTCTACCATTGGTAGTAGTATGAGTAGCTTTGCGATCGCAATTTGGGCATGGGAAATTACAGGTAAAGCAACAACTCTCACCCTAGTAGGCTTTTTTAGCTTGCTACCTAGCATAGCGTTCGCTTCCATCAGTGGTGCAATTGTTGACCGTTTCAATCGTAAATTACTGATGATGGCGGGTGACACAGTAGCAGTCTTGATGACAATAATATTGATGCTGCTGTATCTCACCAATCATTTGCAAATTTGGCATCTATATCTAACTAGCGCAATAGTCGGGACATTCAATCAATTTCAATCTTTAGCCTACTCCGCATCACTATCGTTATTAGTCCCCAAGCAAAACTACACCCGTGTTAGTAGTTTCCAATTTTTGTCAAGTTATGGAAGTAATATTATTGCTCCTGCCTTAGCAGGATATTTTTATCAAATTATTGGTCTATTGGGAATTTGGCTGATTGATATTTCTACCTTTGCGATCGCCATTAGTAGTTTATTATTTGCCCGCATCCCTAAACTATCTCAAACCGATGCACATGAAAATCCAACCCATATTTGGCAAGGTTTAGGATTTGGTTTTCGCTATATTCTTGAACGCAAAAGCTTACTCGCTCTTTTAATCGTCGCATTTCTGTTTTGGTTTGCCCATGACGTTGGGAATTCTCTCTATACACCGATGATTTTATCCCGAACCGGCAATGATACTGTGGTCTTAGGTAGTTTAGCTGCTGCGGCTGGTTTTGGCGGTGTCACTGGAGCCATTATTGTGAGTACCTGGGGTGGTTTTAAAAAGAAAATCAATGGTGTTTTATTGGGAATGATTGGCGCAGGACTAAGTAAAATTGTCTTTGGTTTGGGTCAAACGCCTTTGATTTGGATACCCGCACAGTTTTGTTCTTCTTTCAATTTCCCTTTCAATGGTAGTTCCGATAACGCCATTTGGTTAGCTAAAGTTGCTCCCCATGTCCAAGGACGGGTATTTGCCGCCCATTCATTAATTTTACAGTTTGGGTCAGCAACAGCTTATTTAGTCGCAGGGCCTTTAGCAGATATATATATTTACCCCTGCATTAGCCGCAGGTGATGGTCATGTTGAGATTTTTGGAAGAATATTTGGTACTAACGCGGGTGCAGGGATCGCACTGTTGTATGTGATCTGTGCTGCGTGTATGTTATTGGTTGGGTGTGCTGGATTTTATATTCCCCAACTGCGGGATGTGGAGAAAATTTTACCCGACCATGATACTACTGAATATGCACAGTTTAATAGTGAAAAATAGAAATTTAGCGATCGCTTGTTGTTTCAAAGCCCCTGACGGCAGAGAACTCATGGTGGAAGCCTTTCAGTTTTCCACTTATACGATTTTTAACTATAAGTTCCTGCTGTCTCACTTTTGATGATATTTATAGGTTCTGACACGATATCATCTATCTTGTTAAACTCCCCAGCCCGCCAACTATCTGTTATATCCTTGATAAAACTGGCAATAGGGATCGCAATTAACAAACCGAGAACTCCTCCTAACTTTGCCCCTAACAGCAAAGAAATTACCACCCACACGGGATTTAACCCAGTCAAATTGCCGAGAAGTCTAGGCGCTATAAAATTAGAATTAACTTGGTCGATCGCAACAGCTACACCTAAGACTTCAACTCCTAACCAAAAGTTTTGCAGCGCTACCAACAAACTTACTATAGCGATACCTACTCCTGTACCAAACGGGAAAAGAGAAAATAAGCCAATACCGATACCAAAAAGTAGAGCTAAGGGAACTTGCAACGCCAAAAACGCCAGTGTAATTGTCACCCCTAACACAGCTCCCAATGTTGCTTGACCGATGAAGTAATTGTGGAAATCCTCTCGCAGTAATTCCCGCATTCTTGACCCCATGTTAGGGGGAAACCACTGAAAAACTCCGTCCCAAAGACGTTCACCGTTCAATATTAAGTAGATAGTCAGCACTACCGCCAGCAGCACGTTCAGCACAATACCAATGGTATCGACAGCAAAACCAAGAATTCTACCAGTGAAGGACTGAAGCTGGTTAGATAATCGCTCAAGAACTTGGGTAAATAAACCACTTAAATTAATCGGAAGTTCTTGTTGACTTAATGCCCAATCTTGAAAAGTTTGCAACTGTTGAGTACCAGAATCAATCCAACTGGGCAATATATTAGCTAGCTCAACGAGCTGTTGGATAATTAAGGGAACCAAGGTAATGCCTAAACCTACTAAAACTACGAGGGTCAAAAGCAACACTACCCCGATCGCCACGTTGCGTTTTACCCCTTGTTCTTGGAGGAACTGGATGGGATAGTTCAATACAAAAGCTAGTAAAATCGCGGCAGCGATAATGCTGACCAAGGGTTGAAAATACTGTATAACCTGGAGTAATAGCCAGCCGTTGAGAATGGCAATAGGAAATGCTAATCCTATAGTTAACCATCGCGGTAATTTATTTGCTGATTGCATTAGTGATGACTCCACAAGAGTTCTTACTTTATTTTGGCTTCGATTTTGATTTATGAAAAAGCATATCGTCATCTAGGAAATCATGCTGCAATTGCAATATCGGCAAGCAGGGATAAACTAGTACGTCACAGCGTAAATAGAACAACCATTGAAAATATCTAAAGAGCTTATTCCATAATACTTTTGACTTTTGACTTTTGACTTTTGACTTCCGCCCTGCGGTACTAGGTTTGTTGGTTTGTCTGAATAAAATCCAATATAATTTTTTGATGCATATTCCCCAAAGGTCGCACCTCGCCAGCGTTTTGCGAATAACAGTTACCTTGGTGAATATCTTCTGGGGTCAATAATCCCATATCCCAGCCTTCATTCAAAACCAGTTGATCTAATTCCACCGACAGTGGTGCATGAAAGACATGACGAACTACTCTTTCGTCGGGATAACAACCAAATTCCACAAAAGATGGTGGTAAATTGTAGCCGATTTCTTCTAAAATTTCTCGCTTCACTGCGACATCCGGCGTTTCCCCAGGTTCGACATGACCGCCAAATAGTGCCCAGTAGCCGGGGTACAGAATACCGGGAATATTGTCCCGCAGTTGCATGAGAAACTTGTCTTTTTGATAGAGAATTGCGATCGCTACATGTATCGGTTGATTGTTCATTCTTCTTCTAGATAAACTTCCCCCAATTCTTTACCAGCTAAGGGGATACTTCGGTAACGAACTTTACCCTTAATCACCACTTGTGCCCCCTCGGTCAGATTCTTTTGATTGGTGACAACCCAAATTTTGCCAGTCGAGTCACTAATTTCATAAGCCCACTGCTTCATCAAAGGGGCTTTCTTTTCCACCTTACCTTGGATATAAACTGTAGCCTGATTGTCTTTTTTCTTTTCGATTTCTCGAATTGGGGTGACATTAGTACCAATTCTAAAATTAGTCCCATTCAAGCCAGACGAGGTTAAACTTCCACAACTACAAAGTCCCACCACCAATAAAAAAACCAACCCCAGGCGGTAGGGAATAATACTGTGTCCGTACAAGAACGAAAGGGATAAATTTCTTGTTTGTTGCATGAAAGCCACCGATTGAGCAAATTTTTGCTTCACTGCTTGCTTTGTCGCCAGTTTCATCAGGTCTGTTCCCACCTATACTATTCTCTACAGTTTCAGAAACACACTCTCCACTGAGCAAAAAATGTTCTGAATTTTATCCTTAATTCTTTATTCTTCAGATAACGCCATTGATCTGAGAAAATAAAGATTATGGATTTACTGTAAAAAAAACGCTACGACATCAACGAAGAGGCAGGGGGAAAAGGACAAGGAGAAAGACTTGTTTCAAGTGTTTTGACAAAAGGCGAATATAGCTGGTAATTTTCATGGAAACAAAAACTGCCAAACTCCTTGATGGTAAGGCTTTAGCTGCAAAAATTCAGCAAGAAGTTTCTATTGCCATTACACAATTACAACCAAAAATTGGACGGCCTCCTGGTTTAGCAGTGCTGATGGTTGGCGATAATCCAGCGTCAGCGGCTTATGTCCGTAATAAAGAAAAAGCTTGCGCTAAAGTTGGCATTGCCTCTTTTGGTAAGCATTTTCCTGCCCAAACGACCTTTGAGGAGTTAGAAGAGGCCATAGCTGCACTAAACCACGATGAACGAGTAGATGGCATTCTCGTGCAACTGCCTTTGCCTTACCACTTGGATGCTGTGGCTCTGTTACATCAAATTGATCCCGATAAAGATGCTGATGGACTGCACCCAGTTAACTTGGGACGACTAGTACGGGCAGAAACTGGTTTACGCAGCTGCACCCCGGCTGGTGTGATGCGGCTTTTAGAAGAATATGAAATTCCTTTGCAGGGGAAACAGGCAGTAGTGGTAGGACGCAGTATTTTGGTGGGTAAACCAATGGCACTGATGCTATTAGAAGCTGATGCCACAGTCACGATCGCTCACTCGCGATCACATGACCTCAAAACCATTACCCAAAATGCTGATATTTTAATTGCAGCAGTAGGCCGTCCCGGGCTGATCGCTGCTGATATGGTAAAATCGGGCGCTGTTGTGGTAGATGTGGGAATGAACCGCGTCATCGATGCTAGTGGCAAAAGTCGCTTAATCGGTGATGTCGACTTTGAATCAACTGCTGCTGTAGCAGGATTTATCACCCCCGTTCCTGGTGGTGTTGGCCCTATGACTGTCGCCATATTATTGCAAAATACATTTGCCAGCTATTCCAGGACAACAAAACAAGAAAGTGAGGAGTTATAAGTTAAGCTATTACGCATTTAACTTGAACATTTAGATGAAGGTTAATGACCGATGACCGATGACTGATGACTGATGACTGATAACCGTCAACCGTCAACAGTTAACGACCCTAAAAAGTGTTTATACAATTTAGGCGCGCATCAGCTTATGAGTTATGAGTTAAAAGTTAAGAATTATTAATCCCAACTCGCAACTCCCAACTTTAACTTCCAACTCCTAATTCTTCATTTTTTCAGCGCCACAGCACCTTAAAATTGTGACGTATAAGACAAAAATCCCACAATGTCAGGAATTAAAGAATGGTAGCAACTAATAACGTTCAAAAGACACCACCAGAGGAAGCCACGTTTAACTTAGCAGCTTATCTAAAAGAACGGCAAAAGCTTTGTGATACTGCTTTGGATCAGGCTATCCCCATCATTTATCCAGAAAAGATTTATGAGGCGATGCGCTACTCGTTATTAGCTGGAGGCAAGCGTGTACGTCCCATTCTTTGCCTTGCTACCTGCGAAATGATGGGTGGAACTATCGAAATGGCCATGCCAACAGCTTGTGCTGTGGAAATGATCCACACAATGTCATTGATTCATGATGACCTGCCGGCGATGGATAATGACGATTACCGTCGTGGGAAGCTGACAAATCATAAAATCTATGGCGAAGATGTAGCGATTTTGGCTGGGGATGGCTTGTTAGCTCTGGCTTTTGAGTTTGTTGCCCTTCAAACCCCCCAAAACGTTAAGAGAGAGCTAGTCTTGCAGGTAGTTGTGCGTCTTGGTCGGGCGCTAGGGGCAGGTGGTTTAGTCGGCGGTCAAGTTGTCGATTTAGAGTCAGAAGGTAAATCAGATATTTCCCTAGAAACACTAAATTTCATTCATAAACACAAAACAGCCGCTCTTTTAGAAGCTTGCGTAGTTTGTGGCGGGATCATCGCTGGAGCATCACCTGAAGATGTCCAGCGACTGAGCCGTTATGCTCAAAATATTGGGCTAGCATTCCAAATCATAGATGATATTCTGGATATCACTGCTACTCAAGAGCAATTAGGCAAAACTGCGGGTAAAGACCAAAAAGCGCAGAAAGTGACCTATCCTAGCCTTTGGGGACTTGAAGAATCTCGCTCAAAAGCCCAAGAGCTAGTTAAAGCAGCTTGTGCGGAATTAGAACCATTTGGAGAAAGAGCCAAGCCACTCCAAGCGATCGCTCATTTTATTATCAACCGCAATAACTAGTACCGCCTTGCGGAAGTTGTAATTCTTATACCGCAAGCGTTTTATTAATTTTGGATGGGTGGTTTATTTACACCATGCTGTATTATTACCGCCCAGCGGGATTCAAGATTCACTCATTTAAAAAGCTTACTTGATAAGCTTTTAGGTTATTTTGAGTAATTGGTCTGTTTCCGCAGTGATGTACTAAGTTAATTTTGGATTTTGGGTTGAATCTAAATGTTTCCTCAACCAACAACTGCTACTAATATTTACTAACCTAACCAAAATACCATGCAGGACATAGGCAACATTTTAGACAACCGGGTGCTGCTAATTGCTCTGGTAGCTTGTTTAATTGCTCAAGCACTAAAGCTCGTAGTCGAGATTATCAAACATCGCAAACTGAATGTGCGTGTTTTGGTGACAACTGGAGGTATGCCCAGTGCCCATTCAGCTTTAGTTACAGCTCTTGCCGCTGGTGTAGGGCAAACACTTGGTTGGGCATCTCCTGATTTTGCCGTTGCTATAGTTTTTGCCATCATCGTCATGTATGATGCAGCCGGAGTTCGCCAAGCGGCGGGAAAGCAAGCTCGTATCCTCAATCAAATGATTGATGAATTATTTCATGAAAAACCAGACTTTAGCCAAGACCGTTTGAAGGAATTACTCGGACATACACCAGTTCAGGTAATAGCTGGGTCAGCTTTGGGTATAACCATCTATTGGTTAGCTAGGGCTGCTTATTAGTCAATAGTCTACAGTCCACAGTTTATTAACTAATGACTAATGACTAATGACTATAACCGCACAGTTGAGCGCAGCAGAATCACCTTACGACTATCTACTATGCTGGCAACAAAACCGCCATTGTTCAGCTTCTGCAAGGTGTTGTATGCTTCAGTTTGGTTAGTGGTATAAACTGCCAACAAGTAAGGGCGTTGTCCATAAGAAACAAAACCTACGTTACCTCCCACTACTTGCTGCACACTATTTACTAGTTCCGGACGGTTGTAATAATCTACCAACACTGCATAACCTTCTCCTAATGCTTGAGGATTATAAACTGTCTGCTGAGATGGCTGTAGCTGTGGCTGTCGCTGTAGCTGTGGCCGTGCTTGTAGCTGTGGCTGTGGCTTTGGCTGCACATCTGCCGTTGTTGGTCGAGTGGTGATGATGGCAGACAAGCCAACAATATTACTGACATACCTTGCCCATCGATTGGCATCATCAATTCTGTTAAAGCCCCCTATCCGCGTTACAGTTTCGTTGAGATATTTGCAGGTAATGGTCTTAAGTTCCGGCGGTAAGGCACTACGCAACTGCTTTTGATTATCTGCTGTGGGACTGACTACTAATAAAAGATACTCACCCGCATTTGGTGGTTGACAAGGAGGAATGGTTTGTTGGGCAAGGACAGAACTCGCGCCACTAATCAGCCCTGCGATTGCTAATCCTAAAACACTTGGTAAAGTCTGAAATCTATGCACAAAAGTTAGATTATGTAAATCAAGGTGTCTTAAAAGATTTTATAAGAAAAAAGCTGAAAACCCAGTTACTTCAGTGTGGGGATGAAAGGAGTGTAAAAAAATATATTTTGTTCTTGCCAAATAAAATTTGAGAGTTGGGAAGAAGCAAGGGAGCAGGTAGTCACTGAGCATAGCCAAAGTAGAGCAAGGGAGAAGTTTTCCCCTCTGCCCCCTGCTCTCTGCCCCTCTGCTTCTTTTCAATGCCCAATTTCTAAGATACGCTAGCAAGCGATGCTAAGGCATCTGGAATTGTCTCAGAAGGAGCCTGAAAATCTCCAGTGATAACGTACTCTAAACGCAGTTTTAACCAAGTAATAAATTGGGGATTAGTAGAAATAATTGCTACTGCTGGTTGGGGACACTTCGCCTTCAGTTCTGTAAACTGTGGTGTTTCTAAGAAAGCTGGTTGCGGAACCAACCAAAAATCTATTTGTTTTTCTTGTTCGTGGTAGTGACGGGTGCGCTCTTTGAGAACTTCGTGCGTCGGTTCTTCTTCGAGAAGAAACTTTTGACTAGCCAAAACGTAATAATATGTTTGCATTTTCATCCTTTGGTTGCTATATGAATAATGTAAGGGCACAGTACTACAGTCTGTAGCCCTACGAACTAACTTTTGTGGGATTTCTTGAACCAAGAACTGAATGGACAAGCACTTCCCTGCTTTTCAGCTTTTGTTTGTTTGCCACCAGATGTTAGTTTTTCCAAGAACAGATTATTGTCAAAGTAGTGTTCTAAGGAAATAACCTTCAAGTCATCGGTAACTTTTGCAATGCTCATGCCGATAATTTCTACTGTCTCTCCAGTAGGTGCATGGCCTTTGTATTCTCCGTTAAAATGTCCCCAATGCCGCCATTTGAATGTGACATTTGGTGGCCCCGAGAAAACCTCCAACACTTCCCAAGGAAATCCTTGGGGAAATGTTGTGTGGAAGACTTTTGCGGATGATTCAAAGCTTTCTTCTGAAGCCTTGTAATGTTCTGAATCAGCCATAAATAAATTGTAAGTACCTTGTGCTGATAAATCTGCTGCGGTGTACTCTACTCCGCCATTGGTACTTACACAAAATTTGTCATTAACAATAGATAACCACTGTTGCGGGTTAGCTTTGAAGGATACTTCCATCTCGAAGGTTCGCACCAAGTTTTGCACGATCGCTTCCAGTGTACCTTCAAGGTGATTATAAGTACTTTCTTGAGCCAGATTCTCTTTTGAACGGGAATAATCAGGCGGTGTCTGATATCGCCACTCGACATCAGCACTTTCTGCTATCACCTTATCTCGATCCTGTACCCAAAGTGGAAGGTTGTTAGACTGTGTTGCGCTCATAGAAGTTTTTGCTGAAGATTTGATCCCAATTTCTAGATTTCGCAGTGACAACCCCTCTTTTAAGATACGGGAGTGGGGAGGCAGGGGGTAGGGAGCAGGGAGCAGGGAGCAGAGGAGAATATTTAATAATCAATGCCCAATGCCCAATGCCCCATTCCCTATTCCCTATTCCCTTTTATAGCTTGTTTCATCTCGCGGACTGCCCGTTCTATACCTACTAATGCTGCCCGACTGATGATGGTATGACCAATATTCAGTTCTTCCATACCCGGAAGCGCAGCCACTGGATAGACGTTCCAGTAGGTAAGTCCATGACCAGCGTTGACTCGCAATCCAGCTTGAATCCCTTGTTCACACCCTTTGGCTAACACTGCTAATTCTCGCTGGCGATTTGTTTCATCCTTAGCCTCTGCATATTGCCCGGTGTGCAATTCAATAAACTGCGCCTGCACCTTGACAGATGCTTCGATTTGTGATGGTTCTGCATCGATAAATAAACTAACTGGAATGCTAGCACTTTGCAATTTATCGACTATCTCACCTATTCTAGCAATTTGCCCGATAATATCTAATCCGCCTTCTGTTGTTACTTCTTCGCGCTTTTCGGGGACTAAAGTCACGTAATCTGGTTTGATATCGAGAGCGATCGCTACCATTTCATCTGTAGCGGCCATTTCTAAATTAAGATGCGATCGCACTGTTTGCCGTAACAATAGCACATCCCTATCTTGGATATGCCGCCGATCTTCCCGTAGATGCACCGTAATTCCATCTGCACCGCCTAATTCTGCCAGCACCGCCGCCGCCACAGGGTCAGGTTCCACTGTCCGCCGTGCTTGCCGGATGGTGGCGATGTGGTCAATATTAACGCCAAGTGTAGGCACCCCAAATTTCTCCCAAATGCACAGTCCTCAGAATTTTATTTTACCGGAAATACTGGTTTTACATAGCGAAGTAGTCAACATAATTCATTATTTGGTCAAAGCAAAGACTAAAAGCAGAAGGCACAAGAGTGAAGTTATGCTCTGCGTTGGCAAAGTATCAAAGATTCATTATTGCAGTTCTAATAGGATTTAAACACGACTTAAAACAATGTCTGCAACAGTATAATTCTGGGACGATCGCACTTCTAGAATGCACAAATTTGCCCAATTTACTGTTAAACATTATTAGTACATATTATTACTAGATTCTTTTTTTACTTTGTACACTGTATAAATGCTAGAATCCTCAAGTAGACAGTTAGGATACTTAGATGCCAGTTGTAGCTAACTCAATCAAGTTTGGTACAGACGGCTGGCGGGGCATTATTGGTGACGAGTTCACCTTTGAACGCCTAGCCCTGGTCGCGCCAGTTACCGCAAAAGTATTATATGATACATATTTTCCTACGGTTGGTAGCCGGACAATAATTGTCGGTTACGATCGCCGATTCATGGCCGAAGACTTTGCTCGTGCTGTTGCTGATACTGTTACTGCTGCCGGATTTGATGTGCTACTGAGCGAAAGCTATGCCCCAACCCCAGCTTATAGTTGGGCAGCAAAACAACTCAATGCTTTAGGGGCGCTGGTAATTACAGCCAGCCATAATCCTGGTATATATTTGGGGTTAAAAGTCAAGGGTTGTTTTGGTGGATCGGTACCACCAGAAGTCACAAAAGAGATAGAAGCGCAATTATCGGTTGGAGTACCATTAGCAGCTACTCCAGGGAAGCAAGAAAAATTTGATCCTTGGCCCAGTTATACAGAAGCACTAGAAGGTAAAGTTGATATTGCCAAACTTCGAGAAGCGATCGCCTCTGGCAAATTGATATTATTTGCCGATGTTATGCATGGCGCGGCGGCTGGCGGATTAGCGAAACTACTAGGCAATCAGGTCAGAGAAATCAACTCAGAACGCGATCCCCTCTTTGGTGGTGGTGCGCCGGAACCCTTACCTAAATACCTTTCAAAGTTATTTGAAGTCATCAAAACTCATCGAGAAACCGATAAATCAGGTTTAACCGTGGGGTTGGTGTTTGATGGAGACTGCGATCGCATTGCAGCAGTGGATGGAGAAGCAAACTTCCTAAGTTCCCAAGTATTAATCCCGATATTAATCGACCACTTAACCCTGCGCCGGGGCTTTAGCGGTGAAATAGTCAAAACTGTAAGCGGTTCCGACTTAATGCCGCTTGTAGCAGCATTACATAACTTGTCAGTATTTGAGACAGCAGTTGGTTATAAATACATCGCTGACAGAATGTTGGCAGCAAAAGTGTTGCTGGGCGGCGAAGAATCGGGAGGAATTGGCTATGGCAGCCATATTCCCGAACGTGATGCACTGTTGTCAGCATTGTACGTTATAGAGGCGATTGTAGAATCTGGTTTGGATTTAGGTGAGTATTATCGCTACTTGCAGAAGCAAACAGGGTTTATCTCAGCATACGATCGCATTGATTTACCCTTAGCAAGTATGGAAGTGCGATCGCGTCTTTTGCAACAGCTGCAAACTCAACCCTTAACAGAAATTGCCGGGTTAGCAGTGACTGATTGCCAAACAATTGACGGGTACAAGTATCGCCTAGCTGATAAAAGCTGGTTAATGATTCGGTTTAGCGGTACTGAGCCAGTTTTACGCCTCTACTGCGAAGCCCCGACAATTGAGCAAGTGCATCAAACTCTTGCTTGGGCGAAACACTGGGCGGAGTAAAATTAATTATTAGTCATTAGTCATTAGTCCTTTGTTCTTGGTAAATGATCAATGACTAAATGACCAATGACCAATGATTAATGACTAATGACCAAATTACTCGTAGTAGCCACAGGAAATCCAGGTAAGTTGCGGGAAATGCAAGCTTACCTGACCAATTCTGGTTGGGAATTAACCCTCAAACCTGAAGAATTAGAAATTGAAGAGACAGGCGAAACCTTTGCTGCCAATGCTTGTCTGAAAGCGTCACAAATTGCTAAAGCTACAGGAAACTGGGCAATTGCTGATGATTCTGGCTTGCAAGTAGATGCCTTAAATGGCGCACCCGGAGTTTATTCTGCACGTTACGCCAAAACCGACTCAGAACGCATTGCTAGGCTATTGAGAGAATTAGATAACGAGGTAAATCGGCAAGCTCAATTCGTTTGTGCAGTAGCGATCGCTCGTCCTGATGGTGCGATCGCATTACAATCTGAAGGGGTTTGTCGCGGCGAAATTCTCCATGCACCACGTGGTGATGGTGGTTTTGGCTACGATCCAATTTTTTATGTGCAAGAGTTGCAATTGACCTTTGCTGAGATGACACGGGAGTTGAAAGGGTCAATTAGCCATCGAGGCAAAGCTTTTACAGCTTTACTTCCGCAGCTAGAAAAAATTAAGAGTTAGGAATTGGGAGTTTGGATTTATGAATTTTGCTAAATCTTCACTGATTTAGTCTTGACTCACAAATCATAACTCTTAACTCATAACTCTTAACTCATAACTTTTTTAAACTGCTTCTGTGTTCTTTTCGCCGGTGCGAATCCGAATCACTTGCTCAACAGGCGAGATGAAAATTTTACCATCGCCGATTTCACCAGTGCGGGCAGCAGCAATAATTTTGTCTACTACCATATCAACTTGATTGTCATCAACGACGATTTCCACTTTGAGTTTCTGTAGAAACTCAACGGTATACTCAGAACCGCGATACCGTTCAGTTTGACCTTTCTGCCGTCCGAATCCCCGAACTTCAGAAACAGTCATGCCGACAATACCAGCGTTAACCAAGGCAATTTTTACCTCATCTAGCTTAAATGGGCGGATAATAGCTTCTACTTTTTTCATCCTTTTGACTCCTGATTTCTACTAGCTTCGTTTATATATCTAACCAGATTCGCTGTCGGAAGCTGTAACTAGCAGTGCTTTTCCTAAAACATATGTAATAATTACCACTTTTTAAAGTGTAGATGCTTTACCTGACGGTTTGGGACATGAAAAGCGGCAAGGATTTATTAATTGGATAATCTTTAAGGCTCTAACATAAAGAAGTTGCTGTCAATTTAGCATTTTATGTAGCTTTTATAACCTAAAAATAAATAAATTCCGCCATGTAGCAGATATGCTGAGATATTTTAGAGAGTGATTGCAGAGAAATTGCTTGATAGCCCGAAAGCTTGGTGTTGCTAAATGTGGAGTATCAACTAACGTTTCTGATGTTCAAACAAGGGACGCACAACGAAATATCCAGCACTAAAAGCAGTAAGCATGATTAACAATATGGTGATAATTAACCACCAGCCATTGAGTCCTTTGGCATCTGGCTCAGTAGTAGAATAATAACTTACTTGTTGCTCTTGTATAAAAACTGGTTCTGGTATCGGCAAATTCATTTCCATTACAGGTGTAGAGAAGTTTTGGCGGCGGCTTTTTTCGGGTGGCGTTTTGGGGTTAACAAGTGGATGCGAACGAGAAACCTGCTGGTGTGGACGTGCTTGTGTTACTTGCTGTTTAGGGGCATTTTTAACGTCACTAGAAGCTTGGGGGGCTTGGTGATAACTAGGCGTAGTCTGGGAATCCACAAACTTTTGCAAATGAGAAAAAGACTCAACGACTTTAATAATTTCTTGGCGTAGTAGTTCATTTTCTTGCGCTAATTGCTGATTTTTAGTGGTAAGTGCATGTAGCTTCGCCTGTGCTGCTTGCAACTCTGTTGACAATTCCCTGTATACAGACAGTGGTACAGAGGGAGGGTAGGCTTGAGTAGTCGGTGTTGGCGAATTCCTGTGAACAGAACCTATGGTTGTTCGCATCGGGGGCTTGGTATTAAAAATCAAGGTAAGTAAGTCGTACAGAGATGCTAACAGAGATAGCCAGCCCTGAAACTATGCCCAAGAATAATAGAAAAATGCCGAAAGGGCAAAGATTTCTTATTGGGGCATTGGGAATTGGGCATTGAGCATTGATTATTAAATATTTTCCTCTGCTCCCCTGCCTCCCCTGCCCCTGCTGCCATCCTCTTGATAACTGACCACGAGGTTAATTTCGTAACAATGGGAAGAAATGTCCCACAGGGCCTTGCCCTTCGCCAATATCTAGGGCGTAAGTGAGTGCAGTAGTCACATACTCTTTTGCCTGTTGCACTGACTGCCACAAGTCTTTTCCCTTGGCCAGATTAGCAGCGATCGCAGCCGATAGTGTGCAACCAGTACCGTGGGTATTTTTTGTCTCTACTTGCTGGCAAGTCAAAACTTCCAACTTGTCCCCATCAAACCAGATATCAACGCCACGCAAATTTCCCTGCATACCTCCGCCCTTGACTAAAACAGCCTTTGTCCGTAAAGTCTTGTGAATAATTTCAGCAGCAGCTTGCATATCCTCCAAGGAATTAATTTGTAAACCGCTCAAAATTTGGGCTTCGTAGCGATTCGGCGTGATCACAACCGCCTTGGGAATAAGAGCATGGCATAGAGTCTTCATAGCATCATCATCAATCAATTGTGCCCCTGTACGTGACACCATTACTGGATCAACTACTAGATTATCGATTTGTAAAGCTTCTATCTGCTGGGCAACAGCAAAGATAATTTCCTGATTAAGCAACATTCCCGTTTTGGCAGCTTGTATGCCAATATCCTCAACTACTGCCTGAATTTGCGCCACAACAGCCTCTGTTGACATGGCATCAACCCTCATCACTCCTAAAGTGTTTTGTGCCGTGACACAGGTTATAGCACTAGTACCGTGGACACAGTGAAAAGCAAAGGTACGTAAATCAGCTTGAATTCCTGCACCGCCACCGCTATCGGAACCAGCAATGGTTAAAGCAACAGGTATTCTGGAGTTTATTTCAGTGTTCATAATTATAAAGATTAAGTAAGTTAGCGCAATCAAACCAAACTATCTCAAAGTATTGATTTAGGCTAACACCCCCTTCCCTTCTACTTTCTGTCTCCTGAAGGCACGCTTGATGTAAGCGTAGCCTCTGGTAAAGAAGGCATCGCTGACAAAAAATGTTTAGAGAAAGTTCATCAAATCCTTGCACAAAGCGCTCTCGTTGCCACATCACTCTACAAATTAACAGTATTGCAGCACCATACTTCCATATATTTTTTGATTTTTCTGTAAAAAAAATAACTAAATTCAGGGAATTTACTGATATCAAGCGCTCTTTGTAAAGGTTACTTTTAATTCAGTTCACAAAGCCCAGTTACACCGATTACAACAGGTTCGACTAAGTTGTTACATTAGCTCCCTTAATTTAAAGGGTAAACCTACTAAGTTCCAAGTATTCAGCTCCAGTTTTGGTAATCAGATAATGTCTAACAACAAACGCAGAGAAGACAGTAAATGTCTCCGGTTTGCGCTGCCTTGTCTATGTGCAACTCGTCCGGTCATCCTCAATAAAATCCTGACGATTGACGATATCGACATCCCTGGTTTAACCATCAACAGTTGATACAAACAAAGTTTTCAATTTTACAACAAAGTTTCTACAAACGACGCAATTTTAAATCGCGATCGCACAACTGCGACTGCCCTGAAAAGTCCAGATAAATGACCCGTTCAAATAACTACTTAGCAACTTAGTTTATTGCTGAGAGCGTACTACTAATTCACCTTACACAAATTCGGAGTAAAACAATGGCTGGCAAAACATACTACGTTTCTGGAACAGGCAATGATAAAAATGATGGCTTGAACGAGGGAGCCGCATTTCGCACCCTCCAAAAAGCCGCAGACTTGGTGCAAGCAGGTGATACCGTTTATGTCATGAATGGTACTTACACAAATATTTACCCTAATATCCTGAGTCTTTCAAATAAGCATGGTAGCGCTAATGCACCGATCACATTTACTGCTTATCCTGGACACAAACCTGTTTTAGAAGCACGCACAAACAATTGGAATGCCATCTCAATTACAGGCTCTTCTTATGTAGTCATTGAAGGGCTGACGCTGGTGGGAGCGCGAGATGAAATTACATTAGAATATGCGCTCCAGCAAAAAGATAATTTGAGTAACCCAGCAACATCTGGAAATGGTATTAACGTTACATATATCAATGGCACTCAAAAGCAACGTTCACATCACATCACAATTAAAAATAACAACATTTCTAAGTTTCCAGGAAATGGGATTGGAACAGAAGAAGTAGACTACATTACAGTAAAAAACAATATCGTTTCTGGAAATGCTTGGTACTCACCTTATGGAACCCAAGGGATTACAATGCTTCACCTTTGGAATTCCGATACAAACGTAACAGATTACAAAGTAGTTATTGAAGGTAACACCTCTTTTGATAATAAACAATTAGTTCCTTGGATTCAAGCAGGAAAAGTAACAGAGGGTCATGGAATAATGCTTGACACTGCTTCTGTTGCAAATGTTGCATACCAGGGCAAAGCCTTAATCAGTAATAACGTAGTTTACAACAATGGTGGTGCAGGTATTCAGATTTTCAAAGGAGAAAACCCTGTAGACATTGTAAATAATACAACTTACCAAAATTCACAAGAACTCTCAGTCGGAGAAATTTTCCTTAACAGCGCTAAAAATGTTCGGGTTGTTAACAATATTATGTATGCAAAGTCTGGAGAGTCTGCCAGTTCTATTGCTAATTCTAGTAATATTTCATTTGACAACAACCTTGCTTACAACGGAGTTCTTAACGGTGCAGGATCAGGAAATGTATTAAACAAAGACCCGTTGTTTGTTAATCCAGCGAATGGTGACTTTAAGCTTAGAGCTGGAAGTCCTGCGATCGATGGTGGTTCCAATGCTTTCAATAGCATCACTAAGAACACTCCCCTAGATGGCAATGGCGACGGCAGTGTATTGATTGATATTGGCGCATACGAAGCCCCAACCAGTAAAACTCCTAGCCCCGAAATTCAAATTCTTGATAGCACAGTTGACATTGCAGACAATAGCACTACCCCCATTAACTTTGGCGTTGCTGTTGCTGGTAGCACCCTGACCAAAACTTTTACTATTAACAACACAGGTATAGCTGCACTCAACCTGACTAATCTCAAACTCCCCGACGGCTTTAGTTTGGTAGGAACTCTTCCAGCTACTTTGGCTGCCAAAACTTCGGCGAATATAACGGTGGCACTAAATACGACCACTGCCGCAACCTACACTGGCAACTTCAGTTTAACCAACAACGATAGTAACGAAAGCCCCTTTGATTTTGTTATTGCTGGTAAAGTTAATGCTCCCGAAATTGAAGTTTTCAATGGTACAGTTGGCGACATTGTAGATGGCAGCACTACTCCCTTTGACTTTGGCGATGCCGCTTTCGGCAGCACCGTAATGAGAACTTTCATCGTCAAGAACAAAGGTACAGCTCCGCTCAACCTGAGTAATCTTGAACTCCCCGACGGCTTTAGTTTGGTAGGAACTCTTCCAGATACCTTGGCTGTCAACGTTTGGGCGTCTCTAATTGTGGCACTCGATACGAAAAGACCTGGGACATACGGTGGCAGCTTCAATTTGATCAACAACGATACTGACGAAAGCCCCTTTGACTTTGCCATCAAAGGCACAGTTCAGCCTGCTCCTGCCCCCGAAATTCAAGTTCTCAACGGTACAGTTGACATTGCAGATGGCAGCACTACTCCCATTGACTTTGACAACGTCACTTTCGGCAGCACCGCTACCAAAACTTTCACCATCAAAAACATCGGTACAGCTACGCTCAACCTAGGTAATCTTACACTCCCCAACGGCTTTAGTTTAGTAGGAACTCGTCCATATAGCTTGGCTGCCAAGGGTTCAACGAATATAACAGTGGCACTCAATACAAATATACCTACACCTGGAACATACGGTGGCAGTTTCAGTTTGACCAACAACGATAGTGACGAAAGCCCTTTTAACTTTGCTATCAAAGGCACAGTTCAACCAGCTCTTGCTACTGAAATTTATCTTCTCAATGGCACTGCTAGTTCTGAGTACTTAAAAGGCCATGCCCCAGCCAACAAGATTTATGGGTTTGGCGGTAACGATAACATTGTAGGTAATGTAGGAAATGACCAACTTTTCGGAGGTGACGCAAACGATACTCTCTGGGGCAATGATGGTAATGACCGGCTGTATGGCGATAGCGGCAATGACAAACTTTCGGGCGATAACGGTAACGATACGCTATTTGGTGGTATCGGTGATGACCAACTATTGGGGGGCGCAGGCAATGACTGGCTTTATGGGGGCAGTGGCAATGATGTACTTACAGGAAGTTATGGCGCTGACACCTTTGTATTGGCTTCTGGTCAGGACACGGACACCATTACTGATTTTCAAGTGGGTACGGACAAGCTTGCTTTGTCAGGTGGTCTGCTGTTTGGTCAATTGTTGATACAGCAACAAGGAACTCAAGCCTTCATTATGGATAGTTCTGACAATCAGGTTTTGGCGAAGCTAGATAATATCACTGCAAGTATACTTTCAGATCAACCTTCTTCTTTTATGACTATTTAGTTGTGTCTTTTGAAAATCAAGTATCTGCGGAGCAGGTGTAGGGGAATAACTAAACAAAGAAGATTTAGTATTGAGCAACTAAATTCTTTGCTGCGGTTCCCTACACCTTATCCTTGCTAAGGCTTGTATTCAAAAGCTGCCATTAGTCTGGCAAAGGCACAGAAAAGGAGAATATTTTGCAACACCAAAAAATATAGTTTACCGCTACTGTTGCTTAACTCCACTATCCGATGCTGTTATTAATACTTTAACTGGCTTTAACTGGTTCGACCATAGTACAGCTAATGTGCGGATTACATCTTTTACTTTTCAGTATCCTCAAATGAAGATTACTTAAATTTTTGATACAACTACTGATTCCCTTGCGATCGCACACTTTCTAACGCCCCCTGCAAAAACTTCCCCCATTCTGCTGCTAAAGGGACTTCTGTAAACGGAACTCGCACTGAACCACTAGATTCGGAAAATAAAAATTCCAACTCTATAGAACGACCTTTCTCCGGTAAATTCTCTAACTCTACTTTTTTGTCATCTACTAAAAGATATACTTCTCTGACATCAAGCAAAGAAAATGTTTCTAGTTTAACAGGCCCTTTAGGCGTTGGTTTTCCCCAAGTTAGATTGTTGCCTTTTTGACCTAATACAGCATAAATATCGTACTTAGCCCGTTCAAATTCCTCTGCCCAAGTGCGATAGGCTTCAACTTTTTGATATTCCTTCGAGCCTTGCCAAGCCAACCAGAAAAACATTACTAATAAGGGCAACCATAAAAGACCTCGTTCCATCGTTTAAAAAAGTCCTGAGTGAAACTTGTAACTAAAAGTGCAAAATCCACCACTAAAGGATGGAGATAAGTTATGGTAGTGAGCAAACTGGCAAAAAGCGGTGATGAGTTAATATGAGAAAACTTATATTATTGTGCTTGTTTGTCATTGGGCTGGGATATGCCATATTTGGTTTCCTGAATTTTCAGGGATTGGCAGCTAAAGGAGAGTTTGAGACGATTTTGCTTGATTTTCGGGAAGATATTCCATTATCAGTGGTGGAACAGAATTTGCAAGCGATCGCCAAACAATATAATGTTACACCCCAATTAGACAACAAGTTTTCCAAAAAAGATAATGTTTATATTATCAAGGGCGATCGTCAACGGCTCCAAGAACTGAAAAAATCTCAGTTTGCCCAAGCTACAGAATTCATTGAACCAAACTATATCTACAGCAAGATTCCACAACCAGGTGAAGCCGCTTGGTTAGGAGAATTTTTGCGACCCCAAGAAGATGAAGAAGCAAGTCCCTCATTAATTGGCCCTAATGACCAATATTACAGCAAGCAGTGGAACTTGCACAAAATCGGTATTGAAGGCGCATGGAGTCAAACCAAAGGTAGCGGCATCACAGTTGCAGTGATTGACACCGGTATTACCAAGGTACGGGATTTGTATGAGACAAAATTCGTCAAAGGCTATGATTTTGTTAACGACCGAGAAGAAGCCAAAGACGATAATGGCCACGGTACCCATGTTGCCGGAACTATTGCTCAAGCCACAAATAACAAATATGGGGTCGCTGGAATTGCTTACGAAGCCAGTCTGATGCCACTGAAGGTTCTCAGTTCCTATGGTGGCGGTACTGTTGCCGATATTGCCGAAGCCATTAAATTTGCTGCTGATAAAGGCGCAGATGTGATTAATATGAGCTTAGGCGGTGGCGGTGAAAGCAAGTTGATGAAAGAAGCGATCGAGTATGCCCATAGAAAAGGCGTAGTTATCATTGCCGCAGCAGGAAATGAAAACGCCAATGGGGCAAGCTATCCAGCCCGCTATCCCTATGTCATCGGCGTTTCGGCAACTGGCCCAGATGGTGAAAGAGCGCCCTATTCTAACTTTGGTGCTGGAGTAGATATTTCTGCTCCTGGTGGTAGTGAAGCTGGTAAGATTCTCCAAGAAACTATCGACGAAAAAGGCGAAGGTGTATTTCTGGGCTTCCAGGGTACAAGCATGGCTGCTCCCCACGTTGCTGGTGTTGCGGCATTAATCAAGGCTGCTGGTGTTAAAGAACCAGATGAAGTGTTAAAAGTTCTCAAGCAGTCGGCGCGAGTTATCCAGGATGATGGTTTGAACTATTATGGCGCTGGGCAACTCAATGCAGAAGCAGCAGTTAAACTAGCCTTTGGCGGACAAATCAGTTTCCCAGATTTCTTTCGATGGTTACGGGATAACGGCTATCTTAACCCCGGCTTTTGGATTGATGGTGGGGCGGTAGCACTGTTACCCAAAGTTTTAATGGTAGTTGGTTCCTATCTGCTAGCTTGGTTTTTACGGGTTTACTTCCCCTTCACTTGGAGTTGGTCTTTATCTAGTGGATTAATCGCTGGCAGTTCCGGGTTATTCTTCCTCAAAGGAATTTATATTTTTGATCTTCCCCAATGGCCTTTCCGGGTTTTGGGTAGTTCAATTCCCGAACTAGGCAATACCCTCCAGGGAACCGATGCGTTGAATCCTCTATTTGCTAGCGTACTGATTCCCATTGTGTTAATGGCATTGCTGCTGGGACATCCTAGTTGGAAATGGTTTGCCGTTGGTTCAACTTTAGGTGTAGCAGCGTGCTTGACAGTAAGTGCATTTTACGACCCAGCCGTTTGGGGTTTGGGAAGCGCTAACATAGCACGCCTCTTCCTCATCGCCAATGCCCTAGTTTGTTATGGGCTTGCTCGTTTAGCATTGAAGAACGAAGAAAAAACAGCATAATACCGCAAGGCAGAAGTCAAAAGTCAAAAGTTTTGTATATCAAAGCTTTTGCAAGTTTTAAAATGGTAGCTTGATTTCCGCCGTGCTGTAATAAATGGGCATGGGGCATGGGGCATTGGTCAATAATTAAAAGTTATTCTTCCCCTGCTTCCCCTGTTCCCTCTGCTCCCTCTACTCCCCCTGCTCCCTCATCCCCCACTCAGCACTATTTATGAGCATTACACTTACGGGAACAATCCAACGCCGCGATATTGGTACAGGCGCATGGGCGTTAGTTACAGAAGAGGGCGTTACTTACGAAATCCTCAGAGGGGCTGACAAAGACTTACTCAAAGCTGGACAAAAAGCAAAAGTTAAAGGGCAGGTGCGTGAAGATATCATGACAACTGCCATGATTGGCCCTGTCCTGGAGGTTAAATCTTTTGACGTAATTAGTTCTGATTAGCAGTGGAATTCAGAACCTCTTGAAGACGGCTTCTGAACTCACCTTTGGGATGACCCCCTTTTACCTCACCCACAATCTCAAATTCCCCCTCTGGAGAATTGCAGATGATGTAAGTAGGCCATCCCATTTCTGATTTATCGGGATATTGAGTTAATAAAATCTTGCGATACTTGCGGTAAGCAGCCGTATCCTGCATTTTTACATCGATAAATTCTAAACCCAGTTCTTCTGCCACCTTTTTGTCATAAAAAGACATTTTGTGGCAAATGCCGCACTCTTCTGAAGAGAACTTAATTACAGCTAAACTCATGGGTTGACGACTCTTTGATTCTAGGCAAAGTTTTTTAGCATAATGCCATGAAATATTAACATACAGTTGGTCATTAGTGTCAAATTAAGTCTGAAACCCTGATCTAGTAGGTTCTTCTCCTTCTCTGTTTCTAGCAGTGAAGGCGATTTTTTGGGAGGCTGAGGCTCTTAACGAGAAATACTATCTAGTTGGCGAGTAAGCTCTGATATGAACTTGAGAGCATGATTGCTGGCAAGATAATTAAAATGTAGAAAAAAAATTAAGAATATGATTAAATATCATAGCGATCATTTTGGTGTGGCATCTCTAGCTCATAATAAAAAGAAAGCGATTCAGGGATGGCGTGATCAAGTTATGCTGTATCCTGGCAACAGAAAGATACTCAAGGTCTACCAGCAGTAGCAACAAGAAGAATGCTGCACTCCAGTTATGTGGGTAGCAAATTCTAGGGTGGGCGATGTATAAAGACAAGTTCTACGTGTCTAGTAGACAAAAAAACCCCCCAGTGAGTGTTAGCCAACTAGGGGAGTTAGTTATCAGGGTGCATCTACCAATTAAATGTTCTTAGGTTAAACACCATACTCCGGATAAATTTGAACAAAGGTCAGTTATTTTTTAAAATAAAAAAACCCCAGTTGGTGTTAACCTAACTAGGGGAGTGAGTTATCAGGGTGCATCTACCAGTTATCTTTTCTAGGGGCAGCCAGTATCTTCCGGAGAAAATCATCAGAATCAGGGTTGATGGGAATTGCAAATAAAAAAACCCCCAGTGGGTTTTAGCCAACTAGGGGAGTGAGTTATCAGGGTGCATCTACCAATAATCTCTTCTAAAATAAATGGCTAGCTACCGGATAAATTAACAGAGATTGAATTTGTTACTGTTTGTTTATCACAGAAAAACCTCAGAGGGGTTAGTTATCAGGACAGGATTGCCAATTAAATTACTGGTGCGCTGCCTTAAATAATGGGTGTTTCAGCGATTATTGTTGTAGGACTTACGCATAAGAGATTTGCCAATCCTCTTAAAGAGGGTTTTTAGATTTCCCTTTTCAGGGTAGCCAGTGACTTGCTGTTAGTGGTTAGCGATGTAAAAGCGTCTAATGTCCTTTAGGCGAGTAACGCCCGACTTGTTTTGCTCCCCTAAGGTAGGAACTACCATTAGCGTAGTGCGAAGGAGTAATCAACCGTCAAGGGTTCCCGGACTCTTAAAGCTGGCTAGCAAGAGCGTCTTTGAACAAAAGAAGCAACTGGCGTAGGCTTTTAGATATAGGTTTCAGGCTTTGAGTGCGTAAGTTTTGTGCTTGTTAAATAATAAAAAACCCCCAGTGGGCGTTAGCCAACCAGGGGAGCTAGTTATCAGGGTGCATCTACCAATTAATTGTTCTAGATTTAACCACCATGCTCCGGATAAATTTCTGAGAAAATTGATTATTTTCTTGTGTCAAAAAAACAAGAGTGGATATTCTCTGAATTAGGGGAGTTAAAAATCAAGGGAGATATCATCTACTAATCAAGTATTCTAGGGTTAAGCACTATTTTCTGGTAGAGAATATCTGCGTCATAAGTTGCTGTTGTTTGCCAAAATAAAAAAAACCCCCAGTGGGTGTTAGCCAGCTAGGGGAGTTGAAGATCAAGGTGCATCTACCAATTAAGTGTTCTAGTCCCAAGTAATCCGATCCGGATAAAGTTGTAAAGGCAGAATAAGCAAAAGAACTAGAATCAGAAACATTCAGGGGTGGGATGCATCTAAGCTATCAGAGGGAGCGAAAAATCGACTTGAAACTTTCGCGTTTCAAACCAGATTTAGGAGGCAAACAGGAGAAACTGTGACCCAGGAATTCCACATTTCGGTAACTCCTGTAGGACAAAATGACTACTTGGTGCGGACGGAACAAGTCGCGCCTGGGGTACCTTTGGCAGAAGAATTAGTGACTTGGCCTGTAGCTGATTGGTTGATGGCTGCTGGGCATTTGATGAATGATCCGTTGAAGTCGGTGTTGCAAGGAGATCCATTCGCTTCTGGTGGGCATGAAAGCGATATCGCCAGAAACTCTGTGAATTTGGTGGCGTTGGGTCAACAATTTTATAACGCCCTATTTCAAGGCACTCTCAGAGATAGTTGGATTACTGCTCAAGGTATTGCCCAGAACCATCAACAAGTACTACGCTTGCGCTTGGGGCTAAAAGACACCAGGTTAGCTCGTCTGCCTTGGGAAGTGATGCACGCAGGCGATCGCCCTCTGGCTACTGGGCCTTATGTCGCTTTTTCTCGCTTCCAAAGTGGAATTTTGGGGGCTTCCCCTTTGCGGCAAAATATGCCCACACTACTACAACAAGGTGGTGTGAAAGTATTGATGGTAATTGCTTCCCCCTCAGATCAAGTCCGCCTTGACTTACAGAAACAGGAAGCTATCAAACTGCAAGCAGAACTTCACCGCATACCACGGCTTGCTGAAGGTAGCAATCGTTTCCCACAAATTGAACTCACTGTATTAGACCAACCAGGGCGGGAAGAATTGACACAAGCCCTAGAACAAGGCAGATACCACGTTCTCCACTATTCTGGTCATAGTAACTTAGGTTCCAATGGCGGAGAAATTTATCTTGCTAGTCGCAGAACTGGCTTAACAGAAATCTTAACTGGGGACGATCTGGCTGGTTTGCTCGTCAACAATAATATCCAAATGGCAGTGTTTAACTCCTGCTTGGGGGCGTACACAGCTGCATCCGATCCCTCTGGAGATACTGGCGAACGAAACCTAGCAGAAAGTCTGGTAAAGCGCGGAATTAGAAGCGTTTTGGCTATGTCAGAACGGATTCCTGATGAAGTAGCGTTGACGCTCACACAATTGTTGTACCGCAACTTGAGTCAGGGATATCCAGTAGATTTGTGCGTCAGTCGGGTGCGCCAAGGATTAATTTCTGCCTATGGTTCTCACCAGATGTACTGGGCATTACCGATTTTGTATCTCCAGCCAGAATTTGACGGTTTTCTAAGCCAGGAAACTGAGTTATCCGAAAGTGCGGAGTCGCCCAAGCAGTATAATTCGCCTTTAGGGGCAGCTTCGGCGATGTACTCTGCTATGGCAGATGATTCCGATATACCTTTAGGGATGGAGGAAATGATCCCTTCTGGTTTGGCACGTGATTCTGGGTTGGATTGGCTAGGTGAAGATACTTGGGGCGATCTTGTTGATGAAATTGAGTATGATGACCCAAGCTATGCAGAAGATTCTGCTATAGTTTCGGATTTGTTTCGTCAACTAGATAACCAAAAAGCTCCAATTGAACTGAATCAAGAAATTTCCGAAAATAGTCTTGAGCAAAGACAGGCTTCGGAGGAAATGACTTCTTTGCAAGAGGGAGGAGATTTGTGGGGAGAACCCCCAGCACCACCATCTCCAACTCCTGGGAACTTGGAAGGAAATCGGCAAAATTCTGCTGATTTTTTGCGTAGGCGTAGCCCGCCGCAGGCATCGCAACCAGCCCCATCTGGAACTCGTACCCGTCGCCGCAAGCTGTGGCCAATTGTGGGTATTGTGGGTTTTAGTGCGTTAGCAGCTGCGATCGCTTTAAATTGGTGGTGGCAAAATCGATCCCAGCAGGTAACTCTGCCTGATATACCAGGAATTCCTACCCAGTCTCTACCCATCAAGCAGCAAAATATCGACTTAGAAATAGCACCAACTGGAATTGTCACCGCTACAGCCACGGAAAAATTGAACCAGGGCGACTTGCGAAGTGGGTTATTGGCTGTCGAAGAACTACTCAATCGTGGCGCACTAACTGCGGCTGAAGCTGCCCTTAAACTGATTCCAAGTAAACAAGCTGACAATCCATCTGTCAACTTTTACAAGGGGCGATTAGCATGGCAGTCTATCCAAGGTGGAAACAATAACTATAGCGTCGATGATGCCCGCCGTTACTGGGAAACTGCTGCAAAAGATAACCCAGAATCGCTTTTGTATAATAACGCTTTGGGATTTGCCTACTACACTGAAGGCAATCTGAATCGAGCCAATGATTCTTGGTTCAAGGCTTTGAATTTAGCTCTCAAAGAGCAGAACTCAGACTTTAGCGCCGCAACATCTACAAATACGGCAGTCCCTCAAGATGCTTTAACTTCTTATGCTGGTTTAGCTCTGGGACTGTATAAATCTGCACTTACTCAATCTAGCGGTAAGCAGACACAATATCTGAATGAAGCGATTAAGCTGCGGCAAATGGTTCTCAAGGCTGATCCAGTCAATTTCCAGGTAGACCAATTAACTAAAAATTGGCTGTGGACGGAGAAGGCGATTGAAGATTGGCGATCGCTCCTTCAGGAAAAAGAGTGAATAAAAGTAATATGTTGTGGTGGTGCGATCGCTTGTGACTCTGAATAAAAACAGAAATTTACCATTCAAATTTCTAGTAAAACAAGCTAGTGGACGGTGAATTTTACTTTTCAGTCTGATTAAATCACCATATCTTCAACCATCTATGAAGCCCTTGGCGGCTGCTATGACAATGCTAACAGCAGGATGATCAACTGCTTTTTCCAGAGCTTCTGATCCTGCTTCTTTCAGGGCATTGATAATTCGAGCTTTCAATTTTGGCTTCTGTTCTATTTCTTCTACTGCTTTTACTCCAATCATCGCAGTACTAGAATATTCCTGTGAGAGTTGATCTAAAAGTTCTTTAATATCTTTTGCGGCTTGTGCCAAGTTTTGCGAATTGTTGATTTGAGTACCGATTTTATCACGCATGACTTTATCGCCACCAATGTTATCCCCAGAGCCATATTGATTTACTGTTGACATTGAATTATTTTCCTTTTGACGAATTTTATTTTGTTGTTTTTGAAATTGATTTAGGTTGAAATATATATTAGATGATATTTGCGGAGATTGAGGAGAATTCGCTTCAACCCTTAACTGCTCTACAAACAACCTCTCTTTACCACTATCTATCACATCATCAATTAAACTCAAAACATTTGCTTTTTCAAAGCTAATATCACATTCAACATCATATTTTTGTTTAGCAAGGCGATTTCTTAAATTTTCAAGCTTATAAAAATGTGGCTCTTGGCTATCTTTGCAGGTATGGCAATTACAAGGGATTAACTTGTTGTACTTTAGTCGCTTATACGAGGTATGAATTTTATCGAGTTCATGTGTAACTATTGTCATCAAATCTCTTTTGTGACGGCCTGAGACTCGAATCTTAATCTCCCGCTTGTCGTAATATTCAATCACCTCTGCCTTCGTCTGGTCTTTAGTGAGAACAACCCCGGTTTTCCAAACACATTTTTGTTCATTAATCAACTCATGCATGACTTATGCCTTCTGCTTGCAGTTGTCGAAAATAATCTCTAATCGCATAAATACCTCGCGCAACAATTTCTAACGGTGGCTTTTCGATGGGGTTGTCAGTTAAATCTAGGGAGGTAAGTTGTTGCAGGCGAGTGATCGCTTCTGGCAGTGTTGTTAATTGGTTGTCAGTTAAATCTAGGGAGGTAAGTTGTTGCAGGCGGGTGATGTCTTTTGGTAGCGTCGTTAATCTGTTGTGGCTTAAATCCAATACCTCCAACCATTCCAGTTCAAACACTTCAATAGGAATATCTGTTAATGGTTCTTGGCCACCACTAATTAGACTATTATTTAAATCTAATTGTTTAAGCTTTTGCTCTTTCGCTTCTCGGATTTTTTCAAGGAAACGTTGAGGCGTGTTAGCCATATTGAGGTTCATCTGTTAAAGAAAATTGTATGTAATGCCTCTGATTTGCTAGACAATCTTGCAACTACTAATATTTTGCACTAATTTTAACAACCGCCATAGGTTAGAAACGTACTGCTCATAGCGAAAGTTCTCTTAAGAGGGATAAATTCTTTCCAGATTTAGGTTGTGTCTACTTGAATGGCTTTGGCTATTGGTTCCTAAAAGTTCGAGTTTCAGGCGATCGCGGCTACTAATTAAGAATGCTGCAAGATATCAAAGCAATCTACTATCCTGTGTAACACTACACGAGTGCTAATAATTTTTACTGAGTCTAAAAAGAATTTATTATTACCAATAGCTTAGATTGGCCTTGTAAACGAGTCTTTATACTCGTGAATGAGTCTTTGATGGTTCTTTTACTTCTTTAGCCGTTTTTTAAGCGACTTCTCCAGCCCGAAAAATCTGTTCAGCAGTTAAATTAAACTCTGGGAACGCTGGCGACTGAATGCGATCGCTTCCCCTAAATTGCCTAACTTGATACTCACCTTCAATTAATTGGTAAATCGAGATAGTTGGTTGTTTAGGATTGCCAATAAAGCGCCTACCACCTAAACCTAGATAGTCTACAATCCAATATTCAGATATTCCAACCTCCTCGTATTTACCTGCTTTGGTAAAATAATCGTCTCGCCAGTTAGTACTTACCACCTCAATTACTAAAGGAATTGATGCCGTTTGGCTTACAGTAGATTCTTTTTTCCACAGAGGTTCATTTACTAAATTAGAGTTATTTAACAACAGTACATCTGGTGAGTAAGCTGCTTCGCTCTGATTTGGTTTAACGAATGCTGTTTTGGGGATGAAATAAGGTAGTTTTAAACGTTTGTATTCTGTAACTATTTCCCCAACTAAAAATCCAACAATCTGTTCATGTTCACCTGTGGGAGGAGCCATTTCAACAATTACTCCGTCATGCAGTTCATAGCGTCGTTGTGAGTTTTCTGGATACCAAGAGATAAATTCATCAAATGTTACTAGTTTGCGTAAGGTTTGAGTCATGTTTGCCTCTTGCTTTAAAGTCAGATAAAAATTTAAACATTAGCCACCTAAATTAAGCGACTTCTCCAGCCCGAAAAATCTGTTCAGCAGTTAAATTAAACTCTGGGAACGCTAGCGACTGAATGCGGTCATTTCCCCTAAATTGCTTAACTTGATACTCACCTTCAATTAATTGGTAAATCGAGATAGTTGGTTGTTTAGGATTGCCAATAAAGCGCCTACCACCTAAACCTAGATAGTCTACAATCCAATATTCAGGAATACCCAAAGACTCGTAATCTTCTAGCTTCAAAGCATAATCATCACTCCAGTTGGTTGAAACAACTTCTACAACCAACTTCACGGAACTACCCCGCGTAATGATAGATTCTTTTTTCCAACGAGGTTCATCCCTAACAGCTTGTCTATCAAGAACGATTACATCTGGTTCATAACCTGAATCAGTGTTAAGTGATTTGATGACGCATTCTTTAGGGATAAAACAAGGAATGGACAAACGAGTGATTTCAATAAACAAAGAACCATTTATAAACCCGGCTATCTCTGAGTGCTTCCCTGTTGGCTTAGGCATTTCAACAATTACCCCATCATGTAGTTCATAATGCCTGTCTGAATCGGGATACCAGGCGATAAATTCATCAAAGGTTACTTGTTTGGCTAAGGCTTGAGTCATACTTTACCTTTTGTTAATTTAAAATGAAAGGCAGAGTCTCCTGAATTGCGTTACTTGTCAAATCCAGTAAACGAAAAACTATATAATTTCCTGGGGGTAAAAATGGAAACAAAAAAATTGCGATCGCATATAGGAACAGATGGGATATTGCACATTCAGACACCTACTGATTATAAAGATACATCTGTAGAGGTAGTAGTAGTTGTACAGTCGTTAGATAAAACAGACCTTGTACCATGCGATGACACTGTATTGCAATATAACGCTTGGGGAAAGCCGACGACAAAAAAATTAATTCAACAAGCAATTGCCAAAATGCAACAACTGCGGCGAGAAGTAGCTTTAGATAAAACCTCAATCCGCGAAATGCTTGAAGAGGGACGAAGATTTTAATGCAGTTTGTTTTGGATTGTTCTGTAGCAATTAGCTGGTGTTTAGTGGATGAAAACGATGATTATGCTAATGCCATACTCGCAATGATGCCAGATTCTGAAGCTTTTGTACCAGGAATTTGGTCGCTGGAGATTGCTAATACCCTTGTCGTGGCTGAACGACGTAAGCGTATGACTAAGGAACAATCTGAGCAAGCTATTACTTTGTTACAGTCACTATTAATTCAGGTTGATTTATTTACGGATGCAAAGGCGTTGAATGCAACCTTGAAGCTAGCACGACAGGAAGGTTTAGCAGCTTATGACGCAGCTTATTTAGAATTGGCGTTGCGGTTACAATTGCCGTTAGCAACTCTTGATACTCGATTAGCAGAGGCGGCGACTCATTGCGGTGTGGGGTTGGTAGTTATTGACAAGGAAACATGAAATCAAGGCTGAGTTTGGGGCGTTTGTCACACCTTCCCATGCGAAACCGGGGAATTGCGTTCCCTGTGAAAGTCAGGGAACGAGAAAAACACGAAAAATTAAACTTTCGCAGCCGCAGCAGGTAAACTCACTTTCAATCGCTTAAACATCGCTTCTCTTGCTTGTGCAGCGAGGCTATCGTCAAAAGGTTTTAACGTAATTTCCTGCTGATACTTTAGCCGCAATGCTGTCTGAATTAACCAATCGGCAACAAAGGGATTTTTCGGTAACAAAGGCCCGTGGGAATAAGTAGCGATCGCATTCTGATAAAATGCTCCTTCTGTCCCATCTTCTCCATTATTTCCTAAACCGTACACCACGCGCCCCAATGCTTCCACTTTACCCAACTTGGTGCGTCCACCGTGATTTTCAAAGCCTACCAAATATGGTGTGCTACCCGTCATCTCTTTTAAATCTCGCGCTAGGCGTGAAGCTGTCACTTCGATTACCAAGTTGCCAATACAGCGCTTAGTATTTTCACCAGGATGGACGGAAACTAAATCGAGTATTCCCAAACCATCAATCCGTTGTCCTAAGCCTGGTTCATAATAATGTCCGAGTAATTGGGGGGAACCACAAGTGAAGACTCCCGGTGTTCCATTTTCGATTTTTTCGCGCATTGCATCAGCTTTTGCGCCTTGCAAATCACGCATGACAATTTCTTGCTGACGATCTTGTGCGCCACCACCAACGATTACATCTACAGTTTTAATATCTGCGGCTGTGGCATTTTGATCCAGGGGTAATACTTTAACACCGTATCCCCGCCACTCGGCGCGACGTTCTATAGTAATTACATTACCGCGATCGCCATAAGTACTCATCAGCGTTGGGTACAACCAACCAATTGTTAATTCCAAATTTTGAGAACTCATAAATTTTGGGAATGGGGCATGGGGCATTGGGCATAGGAAAAAACTCTTATCCAATGCCCAATTTAAAGAATTTTACGACCAGTCAGAACTTCTCGCACTTCTAACATGGCTGAATAGGTGGGCAGAATGTGCAGAGTTTCATTCTCTGGTGTATGCTCTAATGCAGTAGCTATCGCTTGTCGCAAATCTTCTTCTACAATCAAATTTAAGTTACTCTCAGAGGACTTTTGGCTGTAACGTAGACGTAGCGCCATATCGTAGACGCGATCACCACTCACTACTAAAGTCCCGCCGCGTTCGACTAATTTTTCGGTATCCACATCCCAAATCCAGGATACATCAGTGCCATCGGGCGTGCGATCGTTCAATACCAGCAGTGTGGTTTTATCTGTGCTTTGAGTAACTACGCGAATGGTTTCATTCGTTCCCACAGGATTTTTTGATAACAATATCCGCACGCGTTTACCATTAATTACTAAATCTTCCGCACGACCAAATGCAGCTTGGAAGGTATTAATAGTATCTCTAATTGTTACTTCATCAACTCTTAACTCAATAGCGGCAGTAGCAGCAGCTAAAGTATTATATTTGTTGTACAAACCAACCAGAATTTGCGACCATTCACTACTTTCTAGAGTCGGTTTACTTTTACTAAAACCACACTGGGGACAAGTAAAATCTCCCAAATGAGACAAATAAACACCTTTGTAATCTAGAGAATGTCCACATTTGGGACAATATATAGAATCAACCGCGTGAGGAATTGCTTCTAAATAATGTTCTGGTTCATTCAAGCCAAAGAATAATACCCGTTGTGGTAACTGCTGACCGAGGTTAGATAAAGTCGGGTCATCAGCATTTGGAATTACTACCGTTTCTGCTGGTAGAGTAGAAATAACTTTTGTCCAACGCTTACTAATTGTGTCTACTTCGCCGTATCTATCGAGTTGATCACGGAACAAGTTTAAACAGAGAATAATTCGCGGCTGGAGTGGCTTTAATACTCTTGGTACAATATTTTCATCAACTTCTAAGATGGCGTAATCAGCATTTAGTGTACCTAGTAAGTTGGCGCTTTCTAACAGCGCCGTCATCAAGCCATTTTCTAGATTTGCACCTGTAGAATTATGAGCGATGCGATAACCCTTGCGTTCTAGGATTGAACATAAAAGCAATGCTGTAGTGGTTTTGCCGTTAGTACCAGCAATTAAAATCACGCCATTTTTAACTTGCTGACTCAATAATTCTAAAAGTCGGGGTTCAATGCGACGAGCAATTGCGCCTGGTAATACACTTCCAGCACCCAGACGGAGCGTAGGCGCAGCCCGTCGAAGACATCGCACTATAAACGTTACACTCTTTGCCACTGACACCGCGAAACCCAATCGCAGCCTATCTATGAATTGTATTTTGTTTCCCACATCGGTATCCTAGTCTTCTGGCAGTTGCTAATCGAAAGTATTTAATTGCAAATTTAATATGCGTGAGTTTAGCGAATCCTGACTTAAAAAGCCAGCCTTGACATCAAGTTAGAGATTTTGCCTCCAGTCATAACAACAACCCTGTTTCCTCAAAAGCCTCCCCTGCTTCCCCTGCCCCCTGCCTCTTCACTACCCAGTCCCTACTCCCAACTTCCCACTTACGAGAGATAATCTCAGTAGGCGTTATCTTAAAAAATAGTGCGCGGGTGTAATTAGATATCCAGCCCAGTTTGCCGAATTCAGCCCAAACTCACGACAAGTAGTAGCTTGCAAGGTTCCTTTTGATGAATAGCACAAAGTTTCTTTTTTTACATAAACAAATTACTGGCTGGCAAAGGTGGTTGTCCAAATGCCTGTTGTTGGTTATAAGTCTTTTCATTATAAGTATGCAACCTGCATATGCTGGTCTCGATAATGATTTATATGATGGCAACATTTTTGTTGTTTATGCTGGCAATGGTTCATTGGTTCCTCCCAGACAGACACTAGCACAGGCTTTAGCAGAACATAAACCCATATTTTTGGCCTTTTATTTAGATGACAGCAGCGATTCTAAAAGATATGCCATTTCTATTTCACGGGTACAGGAATTCTATGGTCGGGTAGCAGAAATTATGCCTATTAATGTAGATGCTATCCCGCTCAAACAGAACTACGACCCTACAGAACCAGGATATTATTATTCTGGGGGTGTTCCTCAAGTCGTGGTGTTTAATAAATCAGGTGAGGTAGTTTTGAATAAAAAAGGTCAAGTACCTTTTGAAGACATAGACGATCAATTTCGCAAAATCTTTGATTTGTCAGCACGCACGGAAACAGCACAGCTAAAGCGGCGAGCCTTCAATGAGTTCAGTAGTGAGTTAGCTAAGTAAGCTATGGGGTAGACCAAATTGGTCTGCCCTAATTTTTCGTGCTATCTGCTACTATATTTCTGCCGATACCAAAGCATAATATTTAAATATCTGTCTCAACAGATTAAAAAGTTAATTCATAGTCTATAGTCTGTAAAAAATGACTAATGACTAATGACCAATGACTAACTAGAGCGTATTCTGATGTCAAAGGTTTACACTGCCCAGGAGCTAATTAAAATTTTGGCAGATGAACGCCAAGCCTGCCTTAAGGGGAAACGCCTCAAATTAGAAATACCAGTCTCTGGCAATCCTGTAATTGACCAGTTTCTCATAACTGATGGGCTGCAACAGTTCACTGCCTATCAAGATTTCAAAACCGCAATTCATAATTATCAGAGGGAAAATCAAGTTTCAGGTATTATCTGGCGGGAGGTAACAGTCAAAGGTAAAAACCTGAATTATCCCGAAGTAGACAGCGAGTTAATAGCCCTCACAAGTGACTTAGAGATATTAAAAGCTGCTAAAAATTCTATTGTAGAATTTTGGTATGAAGTCTCTATGGGGATGGATTTATACTTGAGTTTCAATAATAATAAACAGTACCAAAGAATTGTCACATCTGATGTAGAAAGAATTGTTCATATAACAGAATGGGCAAGTTTATGCAAGTGGGAAAATTCTAACTTTTTGGAAATGATTTTGCAGCTAGGATGGGGTAAACCAGAAGAAGCTTGTTATAAACGAGGAAGACCGCAATCGGGTAGTGAATATATTCATGCAGTCAATCCTGGTAATCGCCCCATTGGTTGACTGAAGAGGTAGGGGGCAGGGGGCAGGGAGCAGGGGGCAGGGAGCAGGGAGCAGGGGAGAAAGATAGATACTGGAATTCCCCTGCAAGAAGGGTTTCAGAGCAAGTAAATTTATTTACGCCCAAAAGGAAAAATATTTATTTCTAGCAAAAAGTGCCACGAGAAATAATGCATAAATTTATTTATGGGGTTTTTCCCCCTGTCCCCTGCTCCTTTTCCTCTTCTTTAAACAATCCCTCCTGCCTCCTTCAAGATTGATTCTGCCCGATGAGATTAACGATCGCTGAAGCTAAATCTGCTGGATCGACAGGTTTAGGTAGGTGTTTTTGAAATCCTGCTGCCATTGCTTGGTTGTAGTTGATTTCTCCAGCATAAGCAGTCAATGCGATCGCCGGAATTTGCCCGTTTTGATCTGGTGGTAATTTTCTTACCTCGCGCAGCAGCATATAGCCATCCATTAAGGGCATTCCAATATCGCTTAACAGGATATCTGGCTTTGATTGGACTAGTATTTCCAACGCTTCACTTGCTGATTCAGCTACTGTTACAGTTGCGCCATATTGTTCTAGCGCAAAGCTAAAAAACTCTCGCACATCAGCTTGATCGTCTACAAGCAGGATTTGCACTGCAGAAAGTAATGTGTCTTCAGTACTGAGTTCTGGTTGAGAAGCCTCAACACTCTCAACTCGTAACTCAGAATTTTTGAGCAAAGGTAGTCTGACTGTAAAAGTAGCACCTTGTCCTTCTCCCAAACTCTTTGCCTGAACTGTACCACCGTGAAGTTCTACTAGATGACGCACAATTGCTAGTCCTAATCCCAACCCACCAAATATTCTGGTTGTCTTGGCATCTGCTTGCCGGAAGTAATCAAACACGTAAGGTAAAAATTCCAGCATTATTCCCTTACCTGTATCAATCACCTGGATTTGAGCATCTAAGCCAACTTGCTCTAGACGCACTTCTACTCGTCCTTCTGCGGGTGTGAATTTAACGGCATTGGAGAGGAGATTCCACATCACTTGTTGCAAGCGATCGCCATCGCCCAGAACTTTGCCGATATCATTACTTAACACCGTTGTGATTTGAATTGATTTGGCTTCTGCTGCTAAACGCACTGTTTCTAGTGCAGCTGCGATCGCTGCTTTCAAATCCACTGCATAAAGATTTAACCTGACTTTACCTTGTAAAATCCGCGAAACATCAAGTAAATCTCCAATCAGTTGAGTTTGTAACTTGGCATTGCGCTCGATTGTTTCCAATGCCCGGATTCTTGTGGCTTCGTCAAACTTGCGGGTTCTGAGTAACTTTGCCCACCCTAAAATCGGATTTAGGGGGGTTCTAAGTTCATGGGAAAGGACAGCGAGAAATTCATCTTTAATCCGGTTGGCTGTCTCGGCTTGTGCCCTGGCAGTCTTTTCAGCTTCGTAAAGTTGAGCGCGGGCGATCGCTTGACCACACTGCTGTCCCAGTGTCAACATAAATCCCCGGTCTTCTTCATTAAATATTTGTCCAGTGGCAAAGCTTAATCCCAACGCCCCAATTACTTTGCTTTCTGTTATTAATGGAATACAAGCCCAGGCATTATTCCCTGTGAGAGCTACAACATCTGCTAAGTTGGGATATTTAGCAATCATGGCTGCTAAATTTTCTAAAAAAATCGGCTCACTAGTTCTGACTGTTTCCGCTATTTGATTAGGTGCAGTGATGGGAAAACTTGCCCAAGCATCTATAAGTGATTGTGGATAGCCAATTGCTTGCACAACTTTTAGGATAGTACCTCCCTCAGTAAGTAAGACAACGGAACCAGCAGTGGCTTGCAAGGCGGCAATCCCTTGGTTCACTACTACATCAGCCACCTGTTGGGGAGTTAGTGCTTCCGAGAGGGCAGCAGTTATTCTTTGTAAAAGTATCGTGCGATTGACTGATCTTTCAGCTGCCTGTTTTGCCTGTTGAGTTTCTTGGTATAGTCTGGCGTTGTCGATGGCTGTTGCAGCCCGACGAGCAATATCCTCTGCTAAGGCCAGGTCTGTTTGTTTGTAATGCCGGCCTGACTCGGCTGTGAAAAAAGATATTGCCCCAAATAATTGCCCACGGGAACGAACTGGAATCACCATTAAAGAACGAATACCCAGGCTTCGCAGTAATTGCAGGTGTTCCTCATCTTGAGCCATCTGTATAAGATTAGAGTCAGATAATTCGGAGTAAAAGGCAGATATTCCTAGTTTTAGCTGCTGTAAAAGCTGTTTGGCTCTGGTTTTGGGTCGATAACGCCGTCGGATTTCGTCTAAAATATTTAGTTTTGTGGGATCGGCAATTGCGATCGCAATTTGTTTACTTGACCAATCTTCCTGGAAAACATCTACAATACACCAGTCAGCTAAGGTAGGAACTGCTAAATTAGCCACACTTTCTAAAGTGATTTCATAATCTAATGAGGCAGCGAGTAAAGTGCTGGCTTCGACTAAAAACTGTTGTGTGGTTTCAACTCGTTTGCGTTCGCTAATATCTTCAACAATGCCTAATGCATACTTTGGAAGTCCGTTAGCATCCCAAACTACTGATGAAGTTAGGTTTACCCAAAGAATGGAACCATCTTTGCGGATGTAGCGCTTCTCTAGGGAATAACCACTAATTTCTTTTGCTAAAACTCGCCGAGCATTTTCCCAATCAACTTCTATGTCGTCAGGGTGGGTAATTTCCTGAAAGTTCATTTCAATTAACTCTTCATGGCTGTATCCTGTAATCTCACAGAGGGCAGGATTAACCTGAATAAATCGTCCATCCAACGCTACCAGAGTAATGCCCACAGCTGCCTGGTTGAACATTGCCCGGAACCTTTCTTCGCTTTCTCGCAAAGCAACTTCTGTTTGCTTTGCCATTGTCACATCTGCCAAAATAATCCCAATTCCTACCGTTTCTCCCATTGCGTTGTTGACCGGGTAATAGTTGCCCAGCCAGTAGCCGTAACGTTCTGGTAGTTCCCTTGTCTTACCACTGATTTCTACATTCAGCAGGGGTTCTCCAGTATCCAACACGCGCTGTAAGTGTAGCTCAAACTCAACCACCATCGCTGGCAACACTTCGCCAAATTTGCGCCCTAGATGTTCTTCTATGCTCAAACCGTTAATGTCAGCAAAAACTTGATTAATTCGGATATATCGCAGATCCCGATCCAAAAAGCATACGGCAACGGGAGCAGCTTCTAAGAGCGCATCTAAAATAGATAGAGATTCGGCATAATGAACTAAAGTCTGGTGGATATCTCGATAAAGTCGGGCATTTTCCACTGCTAAGGCAGCACGATGGCTAATATCTGTTGCTAAAGTTAGGTCAGTGCGATCGTAGCGACGGTCTGATTCTGCGGTGACAAAGCTAATAGTGCCCAGGACTCGCCCTTGTGCGATTAACGGCACAATCATTACGGACTTTATCCCCAATTGCCGAACAAGTTCTAAGTGTTCCTGATTCTGAGTACTTGCCATTAATAGCGAGTCAGATACCTCTGAGATTAATTCGCTTTGCCCGCTTTGCAGTACTTTAGTAATTGCACTTGCACCTTTGTAATCTGGCGCATACTGCTGAAGTTTACGCGCCACCTCTGCTTTGGATGGGTCTGCATGGGCAATGGGTAAGCGGCGAATGGAATTATCTTCATTTAAAATATCAACGCTACACCAATCAGCTAGCTGGGGAACTGAGATTTTGGCGATTTGTTCTAAGGTTTCTTCGTAATCTAGCGAGGTGGAGAGAAAACTACTAATTTGGGCGATATAGCGGAGTCTTTCTTCAGCCTGCTTGCGCTCTGTAATATTTACACCTGCACAGGTAATACCCTGAATGCTATTGTCTACATTCCTTAGCGGTTCAATCAGCAAATCATAATAGCGGTCTTCTCCACAAATTGTTAGATAAACCTCTTCACGGGTTGAAACACCAGTTTCTATTACCTTTAGCTTAATTGCTCTCAATTGCTCTGCTACTAAAGCTGGAAATAAGTCATCATCAGACTTACCTAACATTTCCTCAGCAGTATCTAAACCTTGAGGATTATGAATCCACTGATATCGCAAATTGCGATCCTGCTGAAAGATCACGATATCTGAACTATTTAACGCTAATCTAAATCGCTCCTCACTAACTCTCAGCTTTTGTAGATTTCCATCAGCCCGGTTTTTAGCAGTCTTTAATGCCTCACATAAGATACTAAAGAGTAACCCTTGTAATGCAAACAACCCAATTCGCACAAAATTGGGTAGGTCAAAACTCAACTCATAAGCTGGGGGGAGAAAGAAGTAACTGCTCAGTAACGCAGACAAGAAAGTTGCTAACAGCCCTGACTTCAAACCACCATACCAACCACTCACCATTACAGCGCTAAAAAACAGCAAAAAAGGAGTTTCACTCATGCTTAACCAGGGGTCTAGCATCAGCATTAGCACTAATGTAAGTGCGAGAATTAATACAACATTGCCATAATGCAGTAACTGGGAATAATGAATATGGGGCATGAAAATGTCTGAGAACAACCAATACTTATTGCAGAGGCTGTACATACCTTAAGCTAGTTTGCAAATTTTGTAATTTATCTCTAGATAGATTTATTTTATTTTTTAAAATCCCTTTTGCTAGAGGCTAATTATTAAGTTATATAGTACTTGAAGCTATAATTTATCATGAATATTTTATATCCATAACATTGATTTGCTGATCATAAATACTAAATTCCCAGAAATGCAGTAACCCAAGTTGGTCAAAAATTTATGATATAAAATCTACTAATATGCTATGCACTTATTAGTCAGCTGCAATAATCAGAGCATAAATACAAACTTTTACTTGCCAGAAGTGCTTCTGCTGCCTGGTGTTCTAGGGGTTTAGAAAATAGATTGCCTTGGCCCAATTCGCATCCAAGTTGCTGTAACCATTGAAGCTGCTGAGGCGTTTCTATACCTTCTGCAACAACAGCTAATCCAAGCTGATTGCTTAAAGCAATGATAGTATTAACCACCTGATAATTACGGTTTACTTGTTGCATCTGACTAACAAAAGAGCGATCAATCTTCAAATTATCAGCAGGTAAAAGATGGAGATAATTGAGCGATGAATAACCAGTGCCAAAGTCATCAATACTAATCTGAATTTTTTTAGATTTTAATTGGCTTAATAAATCAATTGTATTACTAATATTCTCAATTAGCATACTTTCAGTAATTTCTAGGGTTATACAGTCGCCTTCTAAATTTGTTTGAGCTAGTATTTGATCGATGTCTTCGATTAAGCTGCCTTGGCGAATATCTTGAGCAGAAAGGTTAATGCTAATCTTGATCGGAAAGCGAGTAGCAAACTTTGTTTTCCAGCTTGCTAGTTGTTGACAAGCTTTGTAGAGCATCCAACGATCAATCTGCACAATTAGCCCAGTTTCTTCCGCAATAGAGACAAATTCATCCGGTAAAACTAACCCACGAGTCGGGTGCTGCCAGCGCAGCAATGCTTCAAATCCAATCAGCCGCCCTGCGCTTTGTTCGCCGTAAGCATGGTCAAGGATGTCAACAATTGGCTGATAATATATAATAAACTCTTCTCGTTCGATAGCTTTGCGAATATCGGTTTCTAGAGTTAGCCTATTTACGGCTTGAGTGTGCATTCTGACATCAAAAATTTTGTACGAATTTGCCTTTTGAGCTTTGGCTCGATACATGGCAATATCGGCATCTCGCAGTAAATCGGAGGCTTGAGAGTAGCTGTTTGTTCCTAAAACGATTCCGATGCTTGTACTGATCACTACCTCGGCATCATTAAGTATCAACGGTGTTTGAAAATCTGCAAGGATGCGCTCAGTAACTTGAATAGCTTTTTCAATATCAGGAATATCTTCCAGCAAAATTACGAATTCGTCGCCACCGATTCGAGCGACTAAATCAACGTCCCGCAGATGAGTTTTTAGCTTGTGAGCAGTATTCTTTAACAGTTCATCTCCAGCTAGGTGTCCTAGACTGTCATTGATCACTTTAAATCTGTCTAAGTCTAGAAACAAGACGGCGTAATGATAGGTTTCTAGTCGTTTAGCTCGGTTAATGGCTAGTTCTAGCCGCTCTACCAAAAGTGTGCGATTTGGTAAATCCGTCAAAGGATCGTGTAAAGCGTTGTGGATAATTAACTCTTGTGCTTGTTTGCGATCGCGCAGCGCAGCTTGCCGTTCGCTCACATCTAATAAAACACCATACCAGACAATATCCCCATTTTCTCGAGATTCTGGACGAGCGCTTGCCTGTACCCACTTGAGTTTGCCGGAGGGTGTAACTAATCGCCACTCGTAAGAAAATGGTTTTAAAGTTTGAGCGCTCTCCTTGACTGCTGCATAACATCCTGGACGATCATCAAGATGAATTTGTTCAAAGCAAAGAAAGGCATTTTCTAAAATTTGATCTGGCGTTAACTCTAAAAGATCCAGACACCCAAAACTGATGTAATCAAAGGCAGTAGAACCATCAGAATGCTGAACAAAGCTGTAAATCATGCCGGGTATATTAGACGCTAATGTTCGTAGCAGCTTTTGAGCTTGTTTGCGTTCCGCCCGCACCTGTGCATCCCGAAGTTCTCGACGCACTCCCTCTGGCAATCGATTTAAATTATCCTTCATGACATAATCATTCGCACCCGCTTTCATCATTTCCACAGCAAGTACTTCGCCAATTGTGCCGGAAACCAGAATGAAAGGGATATCTTTCTGGCTCTGCTTTGCTATTTCCAGAGCCGCACGAGCATTGAATCCCGGCAGTCGGTAATCTGAAATCATCACATCCCAAGTGCGGCTGTTGAGCGCTATTCGTAGCTCTTTGTCCGTTTGCACACGCTCCCAGATTGGATTGAAACCACCGCAACGCAATTCATGGAGCAATAACATGGTATCCTCCTCTGAATCTTCAATAATCAGGACATTCAAAGGTTCATTCATACCCCACAATCTCCTTGGTAACCATTGAGTAAACTTGTATAATTAGGCTGGTGAGTCAAGCGATTTTAGATTTTAGATTTTAGATTTTAGATTGTCTCTATGCTTCAAGGCTGTGGTTCTGAGTAAACAATTTTGTATTTTAAATTTTATTTTTGTATTCATGTTTTAATTTACTTAATTCTTAAACCTTTTTGGTATTTTGAATTATTTAATTTAAAATCCCAACTTCAAAATCTAAATTTTTGTCAACAAATATTTGTCATTGTGTGTAACAATTACAGGCAGTTTAACCATGCTGGAAATTCCTGAATATCAAATTTGCACAAAAGTTAATGAAAGTGCTAATTCACGGGTTTATCGGGGAATTAATCAACAGAATAATTTGCCTGTAATTTTCAAGGTTTTAAAGAAAGACTACCCCACACCAGAAGAAATTACGCGCTATAAGCTCGAATACGAAATTACGCGCAGCTTATCATTGGATGGAGTTGTCCATGCTTATAGTTTGCATCAATATGAAAATAGATTTGTAATCATTTTGGAGGATTTTGGAGGAGAATCTTTAACAAAAATCATAGCAAACAAAAAATTTACACTAACAGAATTTTTGAAGTTAGCCATTCAGATTACTGAGGCTTTAGGTGCAGTTCATGCAGCTAATATTATTCATAAGGATATCAATCCATCCAATATTGTTTTCAATCTAGAAACAAAAAAACTTAAAATTATTGACTTTGGGATTTCAACTGCTTTATTGCGAGAAACATTAACTCTCAAAAATCCAACAGTATTAGAGGGAACACTAGCTTATATATCTCCAGAGCAAACAGGCAGAATGAATCGTTCTCTGGACTATCGAACTGATTTTTACTCTCTAGGTGTCACCTTTTATCAACTGTTGACTCATCTATTGCCGTTTGAATCTAGTGAAGCGCTGGAGTTAATTCATCACCACTTAGCTCTGGAGCCTATTCCACCCCATTTTATCGATCCAGAAATTCCTCTGGTAGTTTCTGGAATTGTTCTGAAACTGTTAGCAAAAACAGCAGAAAATCGTTATCAAAGTGCCTGGGGAATTAAAGCTGATTTAGAAGAGTGTCTGAATCGACTACAAGACACGGGACGAATTGAGCCTTTTTTGTTAGGGAAACAGGATATTTCTGATAAGTTTCATATCCCTGAAAAACTCTATGGCAGAGAAAGGGAGGTGGAGATGTTATTAACGGCGTTTGAAAGAATAGCAAGTAAAAATGACCCTAATTTAACCGCGTCTGCTTCTCAAGTTGAGCTGATGTTGATAGCAGGATACTCCGGTATTGGCAAATCAGTTTTGGTGCAGGAAATTTATAAGCCGATTACACAACAACGAGGTTACTTTGTTTCGGGTAAATTTGATCAGTATCAGCGCAATATCCCTTACTTTGCGATCGCACAAGCCTTAGAGTCACTGATCAAACAATTGCTGACTGAACATGAAGCGCAACTGTGTCAGTGGCGAAAGAACCTTTTAGCTGCCCTTGGCTCAAATAGTCGAGTTATTACCCAGGTAATTCCAGCATTAGAATTGATTGTAGGCAATCAACCAGAACTACCTGTATTACCGCCACCGGAAGCCCAAAATCGCTTTCACCAAGTTTTCCAAAATTTCATTCGCGTTTTTACCCAGTCAGAACATCCACTGGTAATCTTTTTGGACGATCTTCAGTGGGTAGATAATGCCTCGCTGAAGCTGATCCAATTACTAGCTACTGCTACCAAGAGGCAATCTTTGTTGTTAATGGGGGCATACCGGGATAATGAGGTTAATGCAGCCCATCCCCTCATGCAAATGGTAGAGGAAATTCGCCACGGTGGAGGAGTGGTAAACCAACTTTCTCTTTTACCATTGAGCCTACCTGATATCAATCAGTTCATTGCCGATACATTGCACTGTCAACCAGAGGATTCCCTGTCTTTAGCTGAACTGGTGCAACGAAAAACTGGTGGTAATCCCTTTTTCATGAATGAATTTTTGAAATCTCTCTACACTGAAGGGCTACTGGAATTTAATCACCAAACCAAAAAATGGCAATGGTCGATAGAGCAAATTCAGGAGCGGGGAATCACAAATAATATTGTCGATTTAATGGTTCTTAAGATTGAAAAGCTCAATAAAAAGACCCAGGAAGTGTTGCAGCTAGCCGCCTGCATTGGCAACTCTTTTGATCTGCAAACCCTAGCAAATGCTAGGGAACTATCTCAGCGAGAAACCGCACAAACTTTGAAAGTGGCAATCGCCCAAGGGTTGATTTTGCCCCTGAGCAATACCCACAAATCGGTTGTGTTGGATGTGCCACTCCCTGGCAACCCTGCCATTGAATACAAATTTGCTCACGATCGCATTCAGCAGGCAGCCTATTCCTTGATGCCAGAAGCTAGGCAAAGAATCATCCACCTGCAACTTGGAAAATGCTTGCTACAAAATACTCCACTCGAGCAACGAGAACACAAGATTTTTGATATCACTAATCAACTCAACCTGGGTAAAGCACTGATTCAACAGCAATCAGAGCGAGATGAACTGGCAGAGTTAAATTGCTTGGCCGGTAACAAAGCTAGCGCCTCTGCTGCCTATAATTCAGCCCTACAGTATTTCCAGACTGCCTTATCTTTGCTAGCAGAAGATAGCTGGCAAAGGCAATATGCTCTTACCCTAAAGCTCTACATTAAGGTGGCAGAAGCCGAATATTTGAATATCCATTTTGAGCAGGCAAATATTCTGGCAGAGATAGCTTTAAATAATGCTGCAAACTTACTTGATCGCGTCAGAGTCTACGAATTACAAATGCAAATTTGTATGGCACAGCTTGAACTGATGAAAGCGATCAAAATTGGTTTGCAAGTTCTAGAACAACTCGATAGTTCTCTGATGGTTTTAGAAAAAGAAGAGAGCCTACTGATAAAGTTGCCTAGCCTCGCTACCTTATCAGCCATGCCTGTGATGACCGATCCATACAAACTTTCTGCTATGCAGATTTTGATAATTTTGTGTGGGCCTGTGTTTATGGCGAAGCCGGACAGTTTTCCGCCGCTGATCATCACTATGATCAATCTTTGTCTTGAGTACGGTAACTCATCATTCTCTGCATTTGGTTATGGTCTTTATGGCTTGCTGCTCTCTGGAACAGGTAGGGTCGAGGAGGGATATCACGCTGGAAAAATTGCCCTAGAACTGCTCGAAATGTTCAACACCAGAGAACTGACTGCAAAAATTTATAACTTATTCAACTCTAATATTAGAACCTGGAAAGAACATGCAAAGAATAGCATTGCTCCCTTGCAAGAAGCGGTACAAGTTGGGCTAGATACCGGAGATATTGAATGGGGTGGTTATGCGGCAGCTAACCTCTGTAGCTATCTGTTTTTCTGTGAAGAGAACCTGGCCGCCGCTGTTAAACAGCAGGCAATCTACGTTGACCTGTGTATCAAACTTCAACAAGAGATCCCAAGCTATTTTACTCAAATATGGAGACAGCTAGGGTTAAATTTGCGCGGATTTGCGAAAGAGCAATGTTACTTAATTGGTGAGAGCTTTAATGAAGCGGATATGCTACCGCGTTTAATTGCAACGAAAACCGGCACAGTTCTGTACATTTTTTATGTTGCTAAGACCATTCTGCTGTATCACTTCGGCGAGTATGACCAAGCACTAAAACAGGCACACTTGGCACAGCAGCAAGCAGGTGCTGCTTTTGGGTTTATGCAGGTGGCAGTCCTCAACTTCTACCATTCCCTGGCGCTTTTGGCGGATTATTCGGAAGTTCAGCTTAATTACCAACAAACTTATCTACAACAGGTTGAAGCAAACCAGAAACAGATGCAGTTCTGGGCACACCATGCCCCAATGAATTATCTGCACAAGTGGCACTTGGTAGAAGCAGAAAGGTATCGGGTTTTGGATCAAGCGGTGGCAGCAATGGATGCCTACGATCGCGCGATCGCCCTGGCCAGAGAAAACGAATACCTCCAAGAAGAAAGCCTGGCCAACGAACTAGCAGCAAAGTTTCATTTGGCAAACAACCGGATAACAATTGCCAAAGCCTATGTACAAGAGGCGAGGTACGGCTATCTGCGCTGGGGAGCAACCGCTAAAGTTCAGGATTTGGAAAGACGCTATCCCCAACTGCTAGAACCGCGATCGCAAATAAGCAAAACACATAAACTTCACACTACAGAATCGGCTTCTAGCAAGTTAGAAGTACTTGATTTAGAAACAGTATTGAAAGCCTCTCAGGCGATGGCCAGTGAAATTTTGTTAGATAAACTCCTGGCAAAACTAATGATGATTTTGATTGAAAATGCCGGGGCGCAAACTGGTTATTTGATTTTGCCAACACAAGAAAAATGGCAGATTGAGGCCATGGGGTCAATTGGCGATGAGAAAATAGCTGTTTTGCAATCAATTCCTTTAGAATCGATATCCGCAGACAGCACTCCTTACTTGCCATCTGCCCTAATTAATTATGTAGTTCGCACCCAAGAAAGCATCGTCCTCAACAATGCGATTCAAGAAGGCAACTTTCAATCTGAACCCTGGATTGTGCAACGCCAATCGAAATCGATTCTTTGTGCGCCTTTATTGAACCAGGGAGAACTGGCAGGAATTGTCCTTTTAGAAAATAATCTAACCACTAGGGCATTTACCCCAGAGCAAATTGAAATTCTCCATTTACTTTCTACTCAGGCGGCTATTTCCATTGATAATGCTCGTCTATTGAAGCAAGAGGCAGAACTGAATCAATCCTTACGGGCTGAAATTGCCGAACGCCAAAGAGCAGAAAAAGACCGCGATCGCTTAATTGCCATGCTAGAAGCCACCACGGATCATGTTGGGATGGCAGACTCCCAAGGCAATGTTTTCTGGAGTAATGCTCAGTTTCGGAAGCTCCTCGGCGTTTCCCTAAATGCTGAACTCTCCAACTTGAGCATCTCAAACTACCATCCCCAGTGGGCACTAGAGATTATTCAAAACCAGGGCATACCGACGGCGATTCGAGATGGCACCTGGGTTGGTGAAACTGCTTTGTTAGGAACTGATGGCAGAGAGATTCCGGTTTCTCAAATGATTGTTGCTCACAAAGCAACAGATGGCACTCTGGAATATCTTTCTACAATCATCCGCGATATCAGCACCCTGAAAGTGGTAGAGGCAGAAGTCCGCCAACTTAATGCCGAATTGGAAGAACGGGTAATCCAACGGACTGCCCAATTGCAGGCTGCGAATAAAGCGTTGGAGGCATTTTCCTACTCTGTTTCCCATGATTTACGGGCACCACTGCGGGCGATCGTTGGTTTTTCGAGAATGCTCCAAGAAGACTATGGTGAGCAACTTGACTCTGAAGGCAATCGTTATCTAAAAATTGTGCGGGAGAATGCCAAACGCATGGGTGAGTTGATCGATGATCTGTTGAACCTATCCCGTCTAGATCGTAAGGAAATATCTCGGCAGCCCATTTTGTTAAATGAAATGATTCAAAAGGTGCTGAGTGATTTAGCTCTAGATATGAAGGGTCGTCAGATTGAGTTTGCGATCGCTGATTTACCCATTTGTCACGCTGACTTTTCCTTGCTCAAACAAGTCTGGATAAACCTGTTATCAAATGCCATTAAATATACCCGCTACAAATCCCCTGCCTGCATTGAAGTGGGCTATGAGATTATGGATGGTGAAGGAGTGTACTTCATCAGAGATAATGGGGCAGGATTTGATATGCGGTATGCCGATAATCTCTTTGGGGTATTTCAACGTCTGCACCGCGAACAAGAGTTTGCAGGTACGGGGATCGGACTAGCGATCGTGCAACGCATTATTCAACGCCACGGTGGGCGTATCTGGGCCGAAGCAGCGATCGATCAAGGCGCGACCTTTTATTTCACCCTTCAAGGGTAAATTAACCCATGAGTGACCAACCCATAGATCAGCCCACTGACACATCTTCAGAACAACCAATTTCAATTGTATTGGTTGAAGATAATCCCACCGATGCCGAGCTAACTATCCGAGCACTGCGTCGCAGTAGAATTGGCAATCAGATTCAACTACTTGAAGATGGAGCCGAAGCCCTAGATTTTCTCTTTTGTCGCGAAAACTACGCCCACCGTAGCATGACGAATCAACCTAAAGTCATTTTGCTGGATTTAAAACTGCCAAGGATAAGTGGATTAGAAGTTTTACGGCAACTCAAGGCTGATCCACGAACACAAAGGATTCCAGTTGTGGTGCTGACCTCTTCTGCTGAAGACCAGGATATGATCGAGAGTTACCAGCTTGGGGTGAATAGCTACATCGTCAAACCTGTCGATTTTGAACAATTTAACCAAGCAGTCCAACAGCTTGGTTTTTATTGGATTTTGTTTAATCAATTGCCAGTTTTATGACACCAATGTGGGGCATGGGGAAATTTCAGATTCTGAGGCGGATGAACGCAGTTCTGAAGTAGATGAACGAGTCCCCAATCCCCTATCTTATTCAGATGATATCCTTTAACACTGTTACCAATTTTTCAATATGTGTTATTTCATGAGTTGCCATGACAGATATTCTGATTCGACTGGTGGGCACTGTGGGGGGACGAATTGCTGGGGCAAAAATGCTAGCATCTCTTAGCTGTTTTCCAGCTTTGAGGGCATCTGTGGCATTAGGCAATTGAAAACATAATATAGGTGATTCAGAAGGCAGCAATTTTAAATTAGGTAACTGTTGCAACAAAGTTTTTAAGTAATGTATATTTCTCCACAATTGGGTACGGTGTTGTGGTTCTTGTTGCACTATTTTGATTGCTGCTAAGGCCGCTGCCGTATCAGCAGGCGAAAGCCCAGTGGTATAAATCCAACTGGGTGCGCGGTTCCGCAAAAAGTCAATTAAGGCGCTACTTCCCGCGACATACCCGCCTAAACTACCCAAAGCTTTACTCAAAGTACCAATTTGAATTAATTGCTTTCCTGTACACCCAAAATGCTCAACACATCCAGCACCGGTTTTTCCTAGTACCCCGGTGGCATGAGCTTCATCGACTAGCAGCATACAGCTAAATTCATCAGCCAGATCCAACAGTGCGGGTAACGGACATAAATCGCCGTCCATGCTGAAGACAGTATCAGTAAGAATTAAACAGCGTCGGTAATTTTGTCGCTGCTGACTCAACTGAGTTCTTAATACTGCCATATCACAGTGCGGGTATTCCACAACTGCTGCACCGCTAAGAATCGCTCCATTTTTCAGGCTGGAATGATTGTACTGGTCAGATAAAATTAAATCACGCTTGCCCACAAGGGCGGTAATTGCACCTAAATTAGCTAGATACCCTGAACTAAATACCAAAGCATCTTCTGTTTGTTTGGTAGATGCGATCGCCTCCTCTAACTCCCTGTGCAATTCCCGATGCCCACTGAGTAATCTAGAACCAGTACTACCAGTGCCAAATTCTGCGATCGCGGCAGTTGCGACTGACATCAGCCGCTCATCCCCAGCCAATCCCAAATAGTCATTACTGGCAAAATTAATTACCTCTTGCCCAGCTAAAACCACCGTTGCACCAGGACGACCGTTGATAGGTTGTACAGAACGATACCAGTCTGCCCGATGAATTGTTGCTAAAGACTGTTCTAGCCAGGCATAAGGATCGGTGGGCATGTGGGGATGAGGGAGATGGGGGGAGAATAACAAATGACGAATGACAAATGATTAATGACAATTAAACTTGTTCGCTGCTGAGATGAGCGATCGCTTGTTTAATCCAATCTTCGACGTAGGCATCTTTGGGTAGTCCGATATCTTCACTTACTACATGCAGGGCATGACTGACCTCATGGGCAGTATATCCCAAGGCGAAGAGGGTCATTTGCACCTCTTCGAGAATTCCTGGTGCAGGCCCACCTGTGGCGACGAAGAACCCGGCTGATTTGCGCCACTCGACTAATTTGCTTTTCAGTTCCAAACAGATGCGTTCTGCAATTTTTTTGCCGACACCTGGAGCCTGAATTAAGATTTGTGTATTGCCAGCGATAATTGCTTGAACTAAATCTGGTAGTTCCAAAGTATCCAGGAGTGCGATCGCTAAGGCTGCACCAATACCTGTGACAGTCAGCAAGTGGCGAAATAAATCGCGTTCGGCTGGCGAAGCAAAGCCATATAGAAAAGGCACTTCTTCACGAATTTGGAGATGGGTAAAAATTTGGGCCACTCCACCCGACTCTGGTAACTGGTTTGCCAGCCGTTGGGGAACTTGCAAATCATACCCCAAGCCATTTACTTCCAGAGTCAGGATCACGCGATTAGCGCCAATTGTTTGGATACCAGCGACTATACCTTTTAGATAACTAATCATTACAAAAAACCAAAATAATTTAATCGTTCAATAATTCCACCTGTACAAAAACCTTTTGCCAGGTAGCAGTGGTTAGGCGGATACTCATCGTGCCATAGGAGTAACTCTTTTCAGCCATTCCCCACAATGATTCCCCGTTCGTTGCCTACAGCAAATAAAGCAATATCATTACCTGAATCACCACAGACAACTGTTTGTTCTGCTGCAAATTTCCACTTTTGGCGCAAAAACTGCATTGCCTGACCTTTATCGCTGCTATGGGGTACAATGTCAAGGTCAATACCGACTACTATAGATTAACTTTATATTTAATTTATATTTCTGCCCTTATAGTGGTAAAATATCTCGTGCTGATTAGATGAGTATGTTTTAAACAAACAAATGGGAGTCCTAAATAATAGTGTGAAACAGTTTCTTTTCATCACAGACCTGGACTATACCCTGGTAGGTGACGACCAGGCGATGGCAAAACTAAATGAACGATTAAAAGTACATCGTCAGACTCACCACACAAAAATTGTTTATTCAACAGGGCGATCGCTTTTTCTTTACCAAAAGCTTACAGATGAAAAAACACTTTTAGAGCCAGATGTACTTATATGTGCTGTAGGTACGGAAATTTACTACGGTGGCAGTAACACTCCAGATTCTAAATGGTCAGATAAGCTCTCTGAAGGTTGGGATAAAGGCTTAGTTGTACAGATATCTGAGGTTTTTCCTAAATTAAAGCTCCAGCCAGAAAGTGAGCAAAGACCTTTTAAAGTTAGCTATTTCCTTGAGGAAAAAATCTCTGGAGATTTTTTGTCAGACCTAGAGTCTCGTTTGCTAGAGCAAGGATTAGATATTCAAGTTATCTATAGCCTTGGTAGCTCTGCTCATATCAACAGCCTTAGTGGTGTCTACGAACAGGGTAAAGATTTAGAGATTCCAGTACTAGATATTTTGCCACGTAAGGCTAATAAAGGTATGGCAATGACCTTTGTACGCGAAAATCTAGAAATAGATGTAGCACAAACTGTTGCTTGTGGCGACTCTGGTAATGATATTTCCCTGTTTGCAGACAGGAAAGAAAAAGGTATTATTGTCGGTAATGCAAAACAAGAATTACTAGAGTGGCACAAAGCTCACCCAAATGAGAATCGTTACTTAGCAAAAGCTAATTTTGCCACTGGAATTGAAGAAGGTTTGGAGTATTTCGGATTTTTGTAAGGATAATTGTGGTATCAAAATAATCTTCGTGTGATTTTAAAACTCTTGTAGAGACGCAAAATCGTACAAAGTGCTATTCCTCAAATGAAGAACAAATCCTCTCTTACCCATTGACAAGAAATACCAAATATGAATTAAGGGTAAAAACCATATTTTTCGTAAGGGCACAGCAAAGTTTAGCCCCTACAACATCGTTTATTTACGATTGCAGGATAATTAAGAAAAGGCTGAAAACTTCCTATTTTAGGTAATCTATATCACGATGCATTTGTACAGTGCGTAAATCCTAACCATGTCTGCTTGATATCATGTCCGCATAATTAGTTACGATTTCCATAGTCATTGCACCCCACCCCCAACCCCTCCCCGCTTGCGGGGCTACGGTGTACACACAAATATGACCAGCATAGGTTTCAACTCTTCTAGGAGTTTCGTCGTGGCGTGACAAGTTCGCCGAAATAACAAATGGGTTCGCCGAAATAACAAATGGGTTCGCCGAAATAGCAAATGGGTTCGCCGAAATAACAAATGGGTACGCCGAAATAACAAATGGGTTCGCCGAAATAACAAATGGGTTCGCCGAAATAACAAATGGGTTCGCCGAAATAACAAATGGGTTCGCCGAAATAACAAATGGGTTCGCCGAAATAACAAATGGGTTCGCCGAAATAACAAATGCGTTGGCGTAGACCGCTGTAGGCATCGCCATGATTGCAGCAATTTAGCTTTGTCACGCCAGCGTAACGCACTGCAATTCTTTGGTGGATGAAGTTTTTCCGACTTGTGTATACACCGTAGCCGCTTGCGGGGAGGGAGACAAAGCGTAGCTTTGGCGGGGTGAGGTTGTTCGGGTTTAATAAGCAATCAACTGGACATGATATGATTACTTATTACCCCGAACAACCCTAGCAACAGACTCTCGCTTCTACTCATCGCTTAACGTTTCAATCAACAAATCCACCTGCTGCTGTCGTTGCTGCAAAAAAATTTCGCACTCACGCAAATACTCCACGGCACTTGCAAATTGCTCAAACACAGCTTCCAAATCTAACTCACCCGCCTCAATGCGAGCGATAATTCCCTCTATTTCAGCAACCTTCGCCTCATAATTCCAACCTTCCATCGAATCAGAATTAGAAGCACTCTTACGTTTAACCATTCAACTCTTGGCGTCCTTGACGTCTTGGTGGTAGCCTGCGGCAAGCCGCTTTGCGTCTACGTTCACTTCCATAATCTTCACTTTAACCTCACCCTGCCCCAACTGAATCAACAAATTTTCTCCCACAGCTAACTCCGCGGCAGAACGAGCGATCGCCCCATCTTCCTGCCTCACCACCGCATACCCACGCTGTAACACCGCTTTCGGGTCAAGAGTTGCCAACTTTTGCCGCAACAATTCTAAATGCTGCGTTGCTTGCTGCGATCGCCTCGTCGTCATTTGCACCAATTGCTGACGCTTCCAAGCTAGCTTTTCCACCTCTTGTTGCACTTGCCGATCTAACCGCAAACGTCGCAAACGGTTTCGCAATACTTGCAGCTTATTCTCAGCATTTTCCCCAAAGTCATGCACCGCTTCATGTAAAGCGATAACTCGCTGCCGATGTTCAGTATACAATTCTCCAAGTGCTGGCACAACTCTTTCCGCCGCCGCAGTTGGTGTATGTACACAGACATCTGCAACTAAATCTGCCAATGATTCATCCCGTTGATGCCCAATACCAGTAATTACAGGAATGGAACAACTAGCAAGCGATCGCACCACTCGTTCATCATTAAAACAAGCCAACTCCTCAACCGCGCCACCGCCCCGCGATAAAATTAGCACTTCGGCGCGTCCATCTCTTTCCACCCGATCAATTGCTTTAACGATAGATTCAGGTGCTTGCTCACCTTGTACTGTGGCCGGAGAAAACAAAACCTGTAAACCTGGATACCTTTGTCTGAGGGTTTTTTGAATATCGCCCCAAGCAGCAGCCGTTGGTGAAGTGACGACAGCGATCGTTTGGGGGTGAGTGGGGAGCGATCGCTTTCTTTGAGCATCGAACAACCCCTCAGCCAACAGGCGATTTTTTAGTTGTTGATAGCGCAGCGCCTGTAAACCAACACCAGCAGGTAGAGTTTGCCAAACTGACAACTGATACTCTCCCCGTTGCGGATACAGGCGAATACTACCCAAAATGATTATCTGCTCACCAGGAACTGGCATTTGGGCGAGTTTTGGCAATTGGCTATTCCATACCACACACTTAATTCCGGCGGTGCGATCGGTATCTTGCAGCGTAAAAAACAACCCACTACGATGGTGGTTAGCACTAGAAACTTCGCCAGTTACCCAAACTTGCCGCAATTGTTCATCTTGCTCTAACAGCAAGCGGATATAGTCAGTTAATCCAGATACTGAAAGTGCAGTATCGAGAATGAGAGAGTCGGGAAGGTCGAAAGTCATCAAAGATGCGTGAGAGCAAAAGCCTAATCAAATCTTAGCAAATAATACCAATTCAAATACAGCACTTCCGGCAGCTATGAGGTACATCTTAAAAGCTGAAAGCGATGATAGGAGAGGGACAAGGAGAAAACTATATTGCATAATAGCCGGAAGCGCTGTAATGTTTACGACACATTAATTATTTGTAAGGGCACAACAATGTTGTGCCCCTACCTATCTGTCGCATTCTTTTTTCAAATTGGTATAACGTTAATTCATAGCTATTGTGTTGAACTCTCAAACTGGAAATACCTAAATAACGACATTAGAGATTGTTTGAAAAGTGTTTCGCTGTGACTTTAGGCACTTTCAGATCCCCCCCTAACCCCCCTTAAAAAGCAGGGTGGTTTCATACAAGCAGAGAAAAATAATAATGATTTATGGAGGGTGGAGAAAAATGGATAGATAAAGGGTATGAATCTCATTGAACAATTGCAGGAAGTCCCAGATTATCGGCACATCC
>JAHHHS010000018.1 GCA_019359215.1 Nostoc indistinguendum CM1-VF10
TTTGTATTCTCAATTACTTCTGCATTTACTTCCCAGGTTGGGTTATTGCCACCAATCAATTGTAATTGTATTGAAATATATTTGATTTTTTCGTACTATTTTATCATAACTACTCTGGGAGAGCCATTTTAATTTCTGGGTTTGCATCTCCAGTTCAAGCTGCAACTGTGCGTTCAACTTGGGTGGAGAATGAAATTTACCAATACAATCATCCCTTTGCTTCTCAATTGCCTCAAGAATTGGCAATAAAAATGCAAAAGATGAAGGCTAGCCCTTTTGCCTTTTATCGGGGAACAGATCACATTTTTTATCGTGATATGCAGACTTTGCCAAGTTCAGGATTTGTGAATTCTTCAACCTCAGCCATCTGGTTAGAGGGAGATATGCATCTGCAAAATCTTGGAGGGATGAAAGATAGCAACGACAACAACGTTTTTGACACCACCGATTTTGATGAAGGCTATTTTGGCCCCTACGTTTGGGACTTGCGACGGATGGCAGTGTCCATTCTGTTGGCAACCAAAGAGAACGGTCTTAGCTCAAGTGACGCTCAAGATATCGTCCGTAATTTTTTGGATACTTATCTGAACAAGATGAGCGACTTTAAGGGAACCAATAATGAACTGTCATACCGTTTGGAATCTGGCAATACGAATGGTGTGGTCAAAGATTTGATTCAAAAAACATCAAACAAGAACCGCTCTAGCTTGCTAAGTAAATACACGCAGTTAAATAACAGTAAAAATCGAGTATTCCAGACCACCTCAAAACTTCAGCCTGTATCCAACAGTACCTATTCTGACATTGCTGGGGCTATGACCAGCTACATTGCCTCAATTCCTAGCAGTAAGTGCTACAACAATAGTTATTATGCTCTCAAAGACATTCGGCTAAAATTAGGTTCAGGCATTGGTAGTCTTGGTAAGTACCGATATTACTTACTGATTGAAGGGCCAAGTTCAGGAACCGACGACGATCGCATTTTGGAGATGAAGCAGGAAGGTAGTAGTGCAGTTGCTATCGCAGTTCCAGGTCTGCTGCCAACTTCAGTTTACGAGAACCAAGAAGGTGCGAGAGTTGCAATTGCTACTAAAGCAATGCTCTTCAATACTAACCCCTTGGTTGGCTACACTACCGTCAATGGCATCCCCTTTATGGTACATGAAAAATCACCCTACCAAGTGGACTTTAATTATACATTACTAACCACTAAGTCAAAATTCATGGATGCGATGGGGTATGCAGGGAAGGTCGTTGCCAAGAACCATGTAATCTCTGATAAAGACTACGATGCTGCCATTATTCCCGTAAGTGTTGACAAAGAAGTGACTGATATTGTTAGCGGTAACAAGGCTGTATTCAAAGACGAAATTGTTAACTTTGCGGTGAACTATGCAACTCAAGTTGAGTATGACTACACGAGTTTTGTAAATGCTTATAACCAAGGGATGATACTCTACTAAAACACCGATTCAGGATTCAGAGATAACTCAGAATGTGGCTAGATGAATGATACTGTATAGGGCGAGGGCGAACTGGCAACTAGCAGCGTTCCCCCGAAATGACCGAAAATAATTAAGTCCTATTCAAACCTTGAGGAGTGAATTTATAATGTCTCGTTTGCTAACAGCCTTCGCAAAACGACTCCTGCGGAGTATCACTTTTGTAATCTTGCTAACTTTGATTAATACTTTAATACTTCCTGCCGCCACTTGGGCTGCCTCTTCTAGTTTGGGAGTTGATAATGGTCATCTTAGTTCTTGTCCGGCTTCAGACAATTGTGTTGTGAGTCAAGATGGTGATCCTAAACACGCCATTGACCCAATTCCCTATCATATAGATCGTGATGCAGCACGAAAAACCTTACTAAAAGTTCTCACCGTCGTTCCACGCACAGAAGTTATAGAACAGACAGATAATTACATCCATGCTCTTTCTAAAAGCCGCATCTTCAAATTTATTGATGATGTAGAGTTTTATTTTCCTGCCAATGAACCAGTAATTCATCTGCGCTCGGCAGCCCGCTTGGGAGAGTCGGATCTTGGTGTTAATCGCAGGCGTTTGGAGCAAATTCGTCTTGCTCTGCGTGATCTAAATATTTGATTTTAGCTTGAGCAGCAATGTGAACAGCCGGACAAAAATGCTTCGTCCCCTGACAATTGTCGTGATGATACATTGCATCTAGGTGTGGCGATCGCTTACTTCCTCTAAGAAAATTTGCCCCTGAGCGCTTGCAAGGAAGCTTCTATTGTTGATTGAGCGTGAGTGCGATCGCTATTACTCATACACTAAAACTGGCAGACGAAGCTCGATTATTACTTCGCTTTTTGTAATAAGCGAATCTCCTTTCTCAATAATTCTGGAATCTGAGAAGGGCGTTCAGCTACTGGAACTTCCGCTTCTTTTAAAGCAGCTAATTTACTTTGAGCTGTGCCGAAGTTAGGATCGCGTCCGATAACCGTTGCTAAAGTCCCAGTTTGACGCCAAGTTTTTCCTGGCGGTGCAAGTCTTCCTGCAATATAGGCAATTACTGGTTTATCAATCGCCTCAGTAATGTACCGAGCTGCTGCTTCTTCACTACCACCACCAGGTTGACCGACTAAAACGATCGCCTCTGTAGTTTCATCTTCATCGAGAATTTGCAACCATTGGAGAAATGAGGAACCGACGATCGCATCGCTACCAATACTGACACTAATGGACTGCCCTAAACCCGCTTTTGTTAACTCGTAAGCAACTTCGTAGGTGAGGGTGCTACTACGACTAACGATCCCCACTGGGCCAGGGGTATAAAATTCGTTAGGCTGAGTACCTAAGAGAATTTTTCCTGGCACAATGATCCCCGGACTATTTGGCCCGACTATCAAAGTTTCACAGGCTTCGGCTTTGCGGAGTAATTGCACCATATCCAAAGGCGGCACGCCAGCAGTAATAATAATGATTTGGCGAATATTAGATGCGATCGCTTCTAATGCCGCATCTAGTACGTCGTAGGGATCTACACAGATAATTGTCGTGTCAATTACCCCAAATTGTTCTATTACCTCTTCTACTAAGTCAAATACTGGCAGTTCATGCATTTCCTGCCCACCACATCCAGGATTGACACCGGCTACCAAGTTCGTACCATAAGCTTTCATTTGAGCAACATGAGTGCCTGATATGAATTCACAAAAGCCTTGAATTAACACTTTGCTGTCTGGCGTTAGGTTCATAAAAAATTACCGTAAGTTTGGCAACCCAGTGGTCTAAGACACTTGGCATAAAAACGACATATTTACAGTGTCGTTTCAATTTTTACATTCCAAAAACTGGCCTTGAGGCTGAGTGTCCCAAAAGTCGGTCAACCCACCTCTAGGTAGAAATATTAAGTTAGAATGCACTATTTAATTAGTTCCCAAAGACTAGTAGTTACTTATTTTGGGTGTTTAATTCAAAAATTTACGCTTTGCGGGAAAAGTTAATAATTTTTGATTTTTCAATTGGAACGAAGTCACAGTTACTACTTCTTAGTAACCATTGGTTTAGCAAGACGAACTGCTGCCGCTACTGCCTCATCTAAATTTTCTACCACAAGGAGCGCATTGCTGGGGGTCTTTAGTGTTGCTAAATACTTTCTAGCAGCATCAAATTCAGAACCAGCAAGACGGATAACTAAGGGTGAAAAATTCTGCTCTCGTCGACTTTTATTACCATTAGAATGCACAACCTGTGATTGAAGTTCACTGTTGTCTTGCTGCACAACTCTGGCTATAACTTCAACCACTTCCTCAGTTTGAGGAATGTTCCCTAGAAGATTAATTAATATTACTTGAATGCTATTATCAGCCTCTAGGATTTTTAGACCTGTCTCTAGGCGATCGCGGAAAGTAGTTGGTGTAGTATCTGTAAGAAAAGCATGACGTAGATTCAAACAAACACCTGGGTTGCCACCAGCATTAGCGACTAAATCCAAAGTTGCCAACACTGAACCAGTACCATTACCTAAAATCCCGATTTTTCCGTGCATTTTCAGACCATCCCAGTTGCCCAGCATACCATTGGCTTCAGTATTGGTATTACGGCTGATAATTTTTGCCGCCATTTCGGCGAGGTCAGGATGACGCTTGATCGCGCGTTGATTGACCCTGACTTTACCATTAAGAGCCATAACTTGACCAGTTGCACTGACTGCCAAGGGATTTATTTCGACTAAATCCAGGTCTTTTTGCACAAATAACTGGTACATCTTTTGGACAACGCTGCTTACCGACTGCATCAGCGTCCCCTGCAAACCCATTTTTAAAGCCAATCGTCGGGCATAAAATGGCGAGAATTCCTGTTCCACGACAACATAGTGCATTTTTTCCCCAGCAGATTCCCAATCGATGTTTGCTTCCTTGCAACCTAAAAGTACTGGTCGGCAAACAGCAGTATCTAAAACCACCGCTAGATAAAATTCCTGGTTGGCGTCATATTGTGATTCTGCCAGCACAACTTCTGGCAATTCGCCCCATATTGGTAAACTAAAGATATTTTGAGCAGCTGCTATCGCATCAATTGTTGTTTCCGCAAACCTGACTCCACCTGCTTTTGCCCGTTCCGCTCCATGTACTTGAGATTTCAGTACAATTGGAAAGCGAATTTTTAAACGTTTCAAATCTGTAGGATGGTCAATTCGTTGGGAAGGCAATACAGGAATGCCTATTTTCCCAAACCATTCTTTAACTTGATACTCTAATAGATCCATTGAAACACCTTATATTTACACTTTCCTAGCCTTTGCTTAGTCCTGTCTTAATATTTTGCAGCACTTTTCTTTCAGAATTAAGCTTTTGGCAGCTATAAAAATTTATTTTTCACGGTTAATTTTATCTGATTCAGCAAATGAGGCACATTAATTTCGATAGCTAACCTGTTGGTGCTAGAGCCACAACACATAATTAATCTCTTCAGTAAGTTTCCTAGCATAGAAGATAAGTACCATTTCTGTCAAAACCCTCTGACTTAGCATAGTTTCTTTAATTTTTGGATAAATTTGTCACAACTGCTCTGCAACTAGAATTTTGCAGCACATTAACTCCTGTGTATTTTATTGCCCCCAAATAATGCAGTGAAAATACTCAATAAGTCTATTATTCCCATTTTAAAAACTCTATTATTCCCATTTTTTATTTGTAATTTACATCTAAAGGCAGATTATTTAATTTTGCATCTAGCACTGTGAAAATGTAGCAGCGCGAACATAATTGCTTTTTTTTCTTTTTGGTGAAAAGTCAGAATGTGTGTTAGAAAGTTGGTCGTTCAGATTTTCAGGCTGTGGTTAGTTAAACTGTGCATTTGCATTCAACAAACCTAAAAAGTTCATTTCATCCTCTTAAGGATAATCAAAACAATATAAAAATTGAGCGGGAAAGCTCTATGAAAGTAGCAGTCCAGCAGGAAGATTTACAGCTTTTAGCCAAAACTTTGCAGGAACAATTACTTGTAGAAGTCTCAGCGGCTGAAGTCTTCGAGGTTAAGTGCACCGTCAATAAAGACGAGCTAATGATTTTAACGCAACACGAATCAGATGTAATAGTTGATGCTCAGATCATCTTTGCAGTAATTGAGGAGGTACTTGAGTCTTTAGCACCCCGCAGAGAGCAGCGAGTGCAATGTTTCCTTAGAGTTTTTGGTGAACAAGTTCCTTATGCCAAATGTTTCTTAGTTCTGAAACAGAGGGGAGGCTGGGGAAATGAGGAAGCAAGGGAAGCAAAAGAGCAGGGGGACAGAGGAGCAGAGGGGCAATACTTTTCTCCCATTTCTTCATCTGCTCTGACCTATTCTCCATCACTTGATAAGGCTGAGGAGGAGGAACTATTTGACCCGTTTGCATATGGGCCGAATTTGCCGACTTCAAAGCCAGCATCTCAAATCAAACTCATCTTATTGGGTGCAGCCTTGGCGGGAATGGTAATCTTAGGCGGCGGTGCTTACTTCTTGACTCCCCCTTGTATGATGTCTGAGTGTAAAGAAATACAAAACGCCGAGCAATTAAAAACAAAATCTCCGCAACTGATGCGCCGCGCCAAGTCTGAAAAAGAATTAGTAGCTCTACAACAGCAACTTGCAACAGCCAGCGCAGCCCTGAATGTAATTCCTAGTTGGTCGCCCCGTTCTCATGTATCAGAAGAACTAAAAGCAAGTTTGTCTGGACGGTCAGAAAAAATCAACCAGCTGGTCAAGGCTTTGCAGACGGCATACTTGGCGACACAAAAAGCTCAAACTCCTGCATATAGCCTAGAGGAATTACAAGCTAGGCAACACTTATGGCGACAGGCTATAGCACCACTAGAAACTATAAGTCCTGATAGTGAACTTTATGGGCTAGTGCAAGGAAAATTACTTAATTATCGTGTCCGTTTGCACGCTGTGAATCAGCAAATATTTATTGAGGAAAAATGGCTGAAGAAATTAACAGCAGCAAAAGCTGTAGCTAATGCAGCCGAGAACCGACAAGCTACTGCTAAATCTTTGAATGACTGGCAAAAGGTACAGTCTACTTGGCTGGTGGCGATTAATGCCTTGAATAGCATTCCCCGGACTAGCCCTGGATACCAAGAAGCCGAAAAGCTTTTGGTAGATTATAAACCTAAGTTCGTAGCAGCACGCGATCGCGCTACTAAAGAACGATTAGCTATTAAAGCCTACCAACAAGCCGTTAGCACTGCCAAGCAAGCCAAAGTATATGAGCAACAAAACCAATGGCTTGCAGCAGCGACATATTGGGATCAGGCTTTACAAACTGCTAAACAAATTTCCCAAGATAGCTTGTACTACACTCAGGCTCAGTCTCTGATTGAACCTTACTCAATAGCCCTCAAACAAGCACTGAATCTATAGGGATTCTCATTGATACCGATTATCTGTGGGGTCGTATAGAACAATTTGCTCAAGTTGCTTATCTCCTCAAAGTTAATTTTGTACAACTTCAGAAAAAATTGGTATTACGATATCAATTTAGTCTATGAATATTTACCTAACTAACTGCGCTGCGGAATTGAAAAATTGACGACACAACCCTTTCGTCACTAAAAGTGTTGTCAACAAGTTAGCGAAAGCAACCATAAATATAATCAAAATTTCATAAGATACAGCATCTAGGGGTTGGACACCAGCGAGTAACTGTCCGGTGGTAATTCCTGGTATTGCGACCATACCTATAAGTATCATTTGATTGAGAGTCGGAATCAATCCGGCTCTGATGGCATCTTTGCGATACTGGCTAACTGCTTGCTGGGGAGTTGCGCCTAAGCTCAAATGGGTTTCTATTTCGATATGGCTGGAATTAATAGTACTGACAAGACGTTCGCCTGCGATCGCAGCCGCATTGGTAGCATTACCTAGAACTATCCCTGCTAAGGGAATTATATACTGTGGCTCATACCATCTGTCTGGTTGAACGATCAAAAAGTTGGTATAGAACACTGTCAGGACGGTACTAATTAAAATTGCACCCCACACCAAAGGCAACACATGAGGAATTTTTTGGCTGATGCGATTTCGTGCGACAATCGCCGTAATTGTCAGCATGACTGCTAATAACGCCAAAACTGCCCAAGCATTGTCTAAAGCCAAGATGAAATCTAAAATGTATCCCAATACAAGTAGTTGTAAGATGGTTCTCCCAGTAGCAAGAGCTAAGTTTAACTCTAGTCCTAATTTTTCCCAGGCAGATAAACCAATGGCGATCGCCATCAACCCCACAGCAATAACTAAATCTACTAAATCCAGCTTGATCAGATCCTGCATGGGTTCTCTATCTCCTGATATTTTCCTCTCAAAGCAGCCCACATAAGAGGAACTTTGCCCCGATGTGTTGGATCTTGGTTGATATATATCACCTTTATCAATTCAAAATTCAAAAATGGTACAACTTTAACATGGAAAACACCTAGTATGCCTACTATCTGTAAATTAAATATGCGGTAGTTTCTCGCGCCACAATTTAAGTAAAAACCCTAATAGATACGTATCTTAGGCGATAGTCTTTTAATAGCTCCTATTTGATTAATAATTCAATTAGCAAAAATTGACTCTCGAAGTGTATCCTTTGTATCTTCCAATAAAATAAGAACTCATGATCCAAAGTGTAAATCCTATTCCTGCCTTTGATATCAAACAGCAATACACCACCATCGAAGCAGAAGTAAGTGCAGCCGTCTTAGAGGTTCTGGCTTCTGGTCGCTATATTGGTGGCCCCTTAGTCCAAGGTTTTGAGCAACAGTTTGCTGATTATAATACTGTTACTGAATGTGTAGCTTGTAATTCTGGTACTGATGCGCTCTACTTAGCTTTACGAGTCTTGGAAATTGGTACAGGCGATGAAGTGATTACAACGCCTTTCACTTTTATTGCTACATCTGAAGTGATTAGCGCCGTCGGTGCAAAGCCTGTTTTCGTTGACATTGATACTACTACATTTAATTTGGATGTGGAGCAAGTCGCGGCGGCGATTACACCCAAAACCAAAGCGATTATCCCGGTTCACCTATTTGGACTACCTGTGGATATGACATCATTGATGGCGATCGCTCAATCTCACAATTTGTCAATAATTGAAGATTGCGCTCAGTCTACAGGCGCAAGTTGGGCTGATAAAAAAGTAGGAAGTATTGGACATATTGGTTGCTTTAGTTTCTACCCTACCAAAAATCTTGGTGGTTGCGGTGATGGCGGGGCAATAACGACTAATGACCCTGCGATCGCCACTAAACTGCGAATATTACGAGATCATGGTAGTAAAATTCGATATTTACACGAGGAAATTGGTGTAAATAGCCGCTTGGATGCTCTCCAAGCGGCTATTTTGCAGATTAAGCTACGTTATTTAGATATTTGGAATAATCGTCGGCGAGATATCGCCAACTATTACTACCAATTCTTATGCCAAATTCCGGGGATTGTCCCGCCCCAAGAATTACCTGAGGGTGTTGGGGTATGGAATCAATACACTATTCGCATATCAGGCGAAGGGCGAAATGGTTCTAGTGCCAAATATCGAGATTGGGTGCGTAGTCAATTGCAAGAGCAGGGTGTGAGTTCGATGATTTACTACCCTTACCCTTTACATTTACAGCCAGTTTATCAAAATTTGGGTTATCAAATTGGGGATTTACCAATAGCAGAGCAAGCTTGCCATGAAGTTATATCTTTGCCTATGTACCCAGAATTGACACAACAGCAGCAAGACCAGGTGATTTATGCGTTGAAAGAAGTTATGAGTTAGAAGTTTGAAGTTAGGAGTTTTGAATAAATAAGTTTCTTCAACTCATAACTCATTACTCCTAACTCCTAACTCATTTCATTACTGCATTTGCAGCCGCTAAGACTTCCACCAAGGCACGAACAGCCGCAATCATTGCTACTTCGCTATTGAGTTGGTTGATGGCGGAACCAACACCAACACCAGCAGCACCAGCAGCGATCGCTAATGGTGCGGTAACGTTAGAAATGCCTGAAGCACACAATACTGGTACTGAGACCACACGAGAAATTTCAAAAGCTGCTGCCAAGGTGGGAGCAGCTTTTTCAATTAATCCTAAAGTTCCAGGGTGAACTGGATTACTACTAGTACCGCCTTCGGTTTGGATAATATCTGCTCCAGCTTTCACCAGTTCTTCTGCTAACTGTACCTGTTGATCTAGTTCCAAAATGTGGGAAACGGTAACAGATAAAGTGATTTCGGGTAGGAGAGCGCGGGTTTGCTTAGTCAGCGCTAGCACTTCTGGAGCCTCAAAGCGTCGTCCTTGAGCATAAAAGGAATCGAAATTCCCGATTTCAATTAAATCAGCACCAGCTGCCACAGCTTGTACAAATTTTTCTGGCTCCACTGCCGATACACAAATCGGTAAATTTGTCAAACTTTTAGCTAATTGTACCAAAGCTGGATCGGCGGCAATATCGACAAAGGTAGCACCGCCAAATTCAGCAGCTTTAACGGTAGCGGCGACGCTAGCGACATCGAAGTTATTTAAACCGCTAATCACTTTTAGAACGCGGCGGTTATTAAATGCACGTTGGAGTGTGGAATGCATCGTCATGGTTAGGCTTTTGAAGCTATGAAGATTAGAAATTAGGTATATTCTACCGTCACTCAGTTGATGAGGAACTAAATCACTATGGCAATACTGAATAAATTCAGCTATTCACTTATATTCCGCCGACTGAAGTGCGGGGATTTTACACATAAAGTCTCAATAACTAGTTGTCAATATAGCAATCCGATTTGATTTCTGAATTACTCGTAGAGGTAAGGGACTGGGGACTGGGAAGAAGGAATAAACGTGTACTGAGTTTTGTTCAAAAATCAAATATCAGTCCTATATATAAATAAAGTTGATAAATAACATAAGCAACAAATATTTATAAAGTATTGACTACGTAATGTAAAATAAAAATGCCTTTATGTAGGCAAAGTCCAGATAAAAAAATGAATCAGTATTCCGTAATAGGCAGCAATGTGGTGAAAGAAAAAGCCAGCGAGTTGGGCTTTCACAAAGTTGGAATTGCTGGTGTAGATAAGGTAGATGCCACAGAAGCACAGAGGTTACAAGCATGGATTGAACTGGGTTATCACGCCGATATGGAATGGATGGCTAACCCAAAACGTCAGGATATCCGCTTAGTGATGCCAGAAGCGCGATCGCTAATATGTGTGGCGCTAAATTATTACACCCCACATCAACGTCCCGAAGGCGAGGAATACGCCAAAATTTCTCGCTATGGCTGGGGAAGGGATTATCACAAGGTAATGAATAAAAAACTCAAGCAGCTAGCCACATGGCTAGAATCACTTGGTGAAGGTGTATTAGCTCGTTATTATGCAGACACTGGCCCGGTACAAGATAAAGTATTGGCTCAACTTGCCGGAATTGGTTGGATTGCCAAGAATGGGAATGTGATTACACGAGAATACGGATCTTGGGTATTTTTGGGAGAAGTGTTGACCAATTTGGAATTAGAAAGCGATCGCCCGCACACAGAACACTGCGGTAGCTGTACTCGTTGTCTTCAGGCTTGCCCTACAGGTGCAATTACTCAACCTTTTGTTGTGGATGCTAATCGCTGTATCGCTTATCATACAATTGAAAATCGGGCAGAGAAATTGCCAGAGACAGTGACACCTCATTTACAAGGCTGGGTTGCTGGTTGTGATATTTGCCAAGATGTTTGTCCTTGGAATCAACGTTTTGCCCAAACAAGTGATATTGAAGAGTTTCAGCCTTATCCTGGGAATATTGCTCCCCACCTGCTAGAATTAGCCCAAATCTCAGATCAGGAGTGGGATAAACGATTTCCAGCATCTGCCTTGCGGCGGATTAAGCCAGAAATGTTACGACGCAACGCCCTAGCTAATCTTGACGCATCCAGGCGAAATAATGACCCCAAAAGTAATTATTTTTGATTTTGATGGCACTATTGCTGATACAGTAGATGCCCTTGTAAGTATTGCCAATCGTCTAGCTGTAGACTTTGGTTATAGACAAATAAGCCCAGAGCAATTATCCTTCCTTAAAAACTTAACATCTAGGGAAATTATTAAGTATTCAGGAGTTTCTCTATTTAAGATACCTTTTTTAGTTAAAAAAGTTAAAGGAGAATTAAAAAACAAAATCCCAGAATTAAAACCAATTCCGGGAATTAAAGAAGCATTAACGGAACTCCAAAATGAAGGATATAAACTGGGAATTATCACTTCTAATTCTAAAGACAATGTGACACAATTTCTGAAAATCAATGATTTAAATCACCTATTTGATTTTATCTACTCAGGAATTACGATTTTTGGTAAAACAACCATAATCAATAATGTATTAAGGCAAAATCAACTCCAACCTCAAGAAGTTATTTATGTCGGAGATGAAACCAGAGATATAGAAGCATCAAAGAAAGCAAATATTCAAGTGATTGCAGTAACTTGGGGCTTTAATTCACCGGAAGTACTAGCCAAGCAAAATCCAGATTATTTAATTCAGCGACCTAATGAACTACTAGAAGTGATGAATCGTCATTAATTAATCAATAGTCAAAAGTCAATAGTGAAAATATTAACTATTGACGATTTTGCAAAACAATAGGGTGGGCCATGTATATCAATGCCCACCCTACAAAATAGCAAGATATTAGGAAAACTTAATTTTTCCGTTCACCCTTTTCTAAAGCTTGTTTTACTAAATCATCACTGACATTAGTTACACCCTCAGTCTTAGAATTCCCAACTTCCTTTGCTAACTCCATATAATCATCAGGGTTACCAGTTGACTGCGCTTGAGTTGTTGTCTCTTCTGGTTGAGAGATTTTATATTTAGGTGCAGTAGCTGCTTCTGCTGCTGCTGCGCCTTCACCTGTGCGATCAACTTCACTAACGCTGAATTGTTGTGCAGTTGCATAATCAGCATCAAAATCGACCTTTGGTGCTTTTTCTTCACCACTAGCTATGTTTTCGGCAGCTAATTGAGCATCATGAGTGGGAGCTTCATTAACATTGGGCTTTACTTCATCAGGCATAATTAAAATCCTTAGGTTAAATTTTTATTGCTTACTTGAAAGAGCATAGCAAAGTAATTAACTCTTTCCATGCTCCTTTAGGAGAGACTTTACCTCTATTAAAAGATAGATTAAAGTTGTAATTTACAATTAATATAACTCATTCTCTTGATAGTAGAATCTGATGCTCAAACTTTGGTAAGCCTTAGTTTGGCGTGTAAAATTCCCTTGGAAATAAAATTATGACTGCAAGTTACGATAAAAGTATTTCTCAAGCCCAGAGCAATGAATCCCAAAATTTGGTAGATGCATTTAACAATTTAGATACCGATGCAAAATTAGCCTGGTTCTATTTAGTTTATAAAAAAATGGGCGATTCTATCACACCAGCTGCTCCTGCTGCGGCCGAACCTGAGTTAGCACCACTTCTGCTAAAAGATTATTTTGAGTTATCAGATGAGCAACAACTAGATATTATGCGGGATATTGTTAACCGCAAAGACACAGAATATTCCCGTGCTTATGGGGCGATAAAAGAAAATAACCAGCTTTTAGTTTGGTATGCTTGGGCGGTAGCTATGGGCGATACGGTAGTTGACTTACCAGCTAGCTACGAGCCAACTAAGGCAATTAATGATCTGATTTCCCAAATTGAAGGACTAGATTTTGACGAGCAAATTTCGGTATTCCGAACAATAGCTGGTGAAGTGGGTTACACCGATGTTAAGCCGATTGAGACGCAAGCAGAAACTGGAAAAACGCCAAGTTTGTAATCCGCCCTGGCTTGGTTACACAACACAAAAAAAGTCCGCCTACCTTGCGGGAACGCTAAGGGTAATGCGGACTTTAAATAATTTATGAGACAGCCAGCTGACTCAAGTCAGATGCTGTCAGATTCGAGTGTACTACTTGGCCATCACGGAACCAAACAATGCGCTGGGTTTGACGAGCAACTTCTGGTTCATGAGTTACCATGACAACGGTAATTCCACTAGTATTGAGTTCGCCAAAAATATCCAATACTTCTTGGGTTGTGCGTGAATCAAGGGCGCCGGTGGGTTCATCGGCTAAGAGTACCACGGGACGATTGACAATGGCTCGTGCGATCGCTACTCGTTGTTGTTGTCCACCAGATAGTTGAGTTGGTTTGTTGTTGAGGCGATTTGCTAAACCCACTCGCGTCAGTGCTTCGGTGGCGCGATCGCTTCTTTCTTTTGAATTCACGCCAGCATACAACATTGGCAGCATCACATTTTCTAATGCTGTAAGTTGGGGCAATAAATGAAATTGTTGGAATACAAACCCCAGCTTTTTGTTGCGGATGTGTGCCAAGGATTTATCATCCATTTGCGCTACATCAATATTATCTAAGTAATAATGTCCGCCTGTGGGGCGATCTAGACAGCCGATAATATTCATAGCTGTAGATTTGCCTGAACCAGAAGGCCCCATAATTGAACAATATTCGCCCTTATGGATAGTCAAGTTCACATCATCGAGTGCTTTGACTTCGGTTTCACCACTGCCATAAATTTTAAAAATATTCTCTAAACGAATAATTGTTGATTTAGGGATGGGATTGGGAACTAGAGAATCGGTAATTGAAATAGTGTTTGTCATAAGAATTTAGTTATTAGTTGCTAGATATTATACTGAATTCAGATTTTGTCATTTTTAATATCAAAATGAATGACAGTGTGATAGATGCGACTTAAACCATTCCAACCTAAGCAGATTCGGATATTATCTATTACTCAACTAGAAGAGTTAGCTGAAGCGCTGTTAGATTTCAATAGTCAAAGCGATTTAGTGAATTATTTACCAAATATCTCTTTACCTCAACCTAATCAAGAAGATTGAGTTTTGCCATCCCCATTACTAAGCACTTCTTAAAGCCACAATGGGGTCGAGTTTAGCAGCGCGACGTGCGGGAACAACGCCAAAAAATAAACCAATCCCACCAGAGACACCAACTGCCATAGTGATTACTACAGGAGAAAGACTTGCTTCTAAAGGAGTCAACGCTCCCACTAATAGAATGCCACTAATACCAACCGCAGTCCCAACTAAACCGCCAGCTGCGGAAACTATCACTGCCTCAATGATGAACTGGAGCAAAATATCTTGTTCAGTTGCTCCGATCGCTTTTCTTAATCCAATTTCTTGGGTGCGTTCGGTGACGGAGACAAGCATAATATTCATAATGCCAATACCGCCCACAAACAGCGATATACCAGCGATCGCAGCTAACATAATTGTCAATGCACCTGTAATTTGCCCGACAGTTTGCAAGGCATCCTTTTGAGAACGAATAGTAAAGTCATCTTCGCCATTAATTTTGTGCCGTAGACGCAACAAATTAGTAATTTGGAATTCTGCTGCATCTACACTCTCTGAATCACGAGCGGCTGCAACGAGGTAATCTAAGGCGATACCATAAGGAGAATTCTTTCCCACAAGTCGGTTTGCTGAAGTTGTAATTGGTATTAAAGCAGCATCATCATAATCTGCTCCCACGCTGGAACCTTTGGCTATTAACGTCCCAATCACTTGAAAGCTGGTATTTCCAACTCGCAATTGCTCACCTATAGGGTTACTATTACCGAATAGTTTTTCTGCCAAGTCTCCACCTAGCACCACGACTTGGTTACTTCGCTTGATGTCTACATCGCTGAAAAACCTGCCTTTATCAGTTTCAAAATCCCGCACAGATATGAAACTGGGAGTTGTGCCAATGATGTTAACATCAGTGTTTCTGTTGCGGTATGTAACTACCTGTCTTCTATTTAATTCTGGCGCAACTCCTACTACAGTTGGTACTTGAGAAGCGATCGCTTCCGCATCTTGTAATACCAGAGTTTTTGGCACTTCAAAGGAGATACGCTGAGTTTCTCGATTACCTGGTAGTACAAACAGCACATTTGGGCCTAATGACTCTAGCTGTTTATTAACGTACTTTTGCCCACCTTCACCAATGCCAATCATGGCAATAACCGAGGCGTTGCCAATAACTATACCCAGCATTGTTAGGGCACTACGCAGTTTATTTGATAGCAGGGTTTTCCCCGCCATTTGGACACTTTCTAAAAAATTCATGTTTTAAATTACGAATTACAAATTAGGTTTTATTCTGTTCTTTCGCCTTTTCAATTTTGTAATCTTTGGGTGGGTTCACAAAAACGCGATCGCCTTCTTTAACTCCCCCTAAAATCTGAGTTTGGTCTTGGATTTGTGCGCCAACTGTAACTTCGCGGAACTGGGGTTTATTGTTTGCATCTAGTACAAGTACGCCAGTTTGACCCTTTTCGGTGACGATTGAGACTGTTGGTAATACTAAGGCATTATTAACGCGATCGCCCAAAAAAGTCAGATCCACATTTAAGCCAGAACGCAGTTTATCTGTGCCAGTATCGAGAGCAACCCGCACCTGGAAGGATGTCACGCCTTGTTCCACCACTGCTTCGGGAGCAATCAGGCGCACATTACCTTTAAAAACTTGATCGGGATAGGCATCAGCAACAATTTCCACCTGCTGTCCCTGCTTAATTCTGCCAATATCGGCTTCAGGAACTTGAGCTAATACTTCTAAACCGCGTGCTACAGCGACAATTGAACTGGAAGTTGCCGACGCGCTAGTAGAAGCAGAGGTTGTGGGTGTTACAAAAGCGCCCACGTTAGCATACTTTTGCGTCACAATTCCCGAAAATGGAGCGCGAATAATAGTCTCGTCCAACTGCACTTGCACACCCTTTAATTGAGCTTCAGCCGCTGCAACTGCTGCTTGACGTTGGACAATTTCTTCAGAACGGGTGCCATCTTCTAGCAGGATCAATGCGGCTCGTGCTTCATTCACAGCGGCTTGGCGTTGGTCGATTTCCTCAGTTCGAGTACCACTTTGGACTAACGACAATCGTTTTCTAGCTTCTTCTAAGTTGGCTTTAGCACTCTTGTCTTCGCTGATGGCTTGATCGAGTAATTGTTTTTTCTCTGCTCCCTCTTTATATAGATATTGATAACGCTTTACCTGTTCACTGGTGTAATTCACCCTTGCTTGAGCCGCATCCACTTGGGATTGAGCTTGAGCAATCTCTTGGGGACGATTACCAACCTTAGCTGCGGTGAGTTGGGCTTGAGCTTGTGCCAATCGCGCTCTAGCTTGAGCAATTTCTTGAGGACGGCTACCAGCAAGGGCTTCGGCTAGTTGTGCTTGATTTTGGGCTAAGTTGGCACGATACTGGCTCCTCTGGGCTTCAATGCCGGCGCTATCCATACGGCCGAGAATTTGCCCTTGTTGAATGCGATCGCCTTGTTCCACATATAATTGCGACAGCACTCCGGGGTTCTTCGGACTAATATTTACACTCTGAACTGGCACAACTTTGCCACTCGCTGTAATCCGCAAAGTGACATTTTGGGCTGCCACTGGCACAGTTAATTGAGCAATGTCTTCTTTGTTTGTTCCTTGATTTACCAGGGTGTAGGTTGTGAATGTACCAGCAACCAAGACACCCCCTGCTATCAGCCCCATCAGCCAGCGTGATGGATACTTAACTTTGCCAATAACAGGAATTTCTATGTGTGTAGCCATGTCTAAAAGCCTATGAATCTTGCTTTATTGGAGTAGCCTGTAGTTATATGATGATGTCCGTCGAATTGCCCATAGCAAAAGTACCCCAAAAAGCCAAAGCAGCGCCTTTGTCCCTTAAGAGCAAGGGACAAAGGCGTGAGGGTGCATTTTCGGGGAATTATGCTTAATTGAGCAAACATAAATACTAGAGGGCAATTGCAGGAATCGAGAGTTGTTAAAATTTTTAAATTTAATCTTTATTAATAAACTAACAACTAGACGCATAATTAGCTTCATAGTTGCTTAATCTTTCTTGATAATAGGTATTTAATGTCTGCATGCCTTCACCTGAATGGGTGACTTTACCCATTAGTACTCAACCAACCAAAAAATGACGCGTGAAGGCAAGCAGGGGAAGCAGGGGAAGAAAAGAACTTGATTTTCTTACCATAAACTCAGCAAAGTTCCCTTGTCAGACCACTAATGATCTATCCTGACTTTTTACCGCATTTGGAAAACCTCACTTCTATTTCTCTCTTCTTAAAGGAAGAGAGACTTTGAATTTCCCCCTTCCCGCATCGGGAAGGGGGTTAGGGGGTTAGGTTTTTCGTGGACTTTTCCACATAACGTGAAAAGTCAGATGATCTATCAAGTGAAGTTTGAAGGTTAGAACATAAACGCGCAGGGCTTGCCCCAGGCTACCACAGAGGTGCAGAGGGCACATCAGAGAAAAAAGAGGAAGTGTCTAAACGCTTGCTCCACCAAATCAGTTTGAAGAATCGGAGCTGGTAGGGGCATGGCATTGCCTTGCCCCTACGAGAAATCTATATGTATCAGGATTTTTGTGAATTGGTATCAGTATGTAGATAGCTTGCTAGCGAAATATATTATTGCAACCCCCCAAACATACCCTGCTGGAAGTATTGTTCTACCTAAGTTGGACAATATGCGAACTTTTTGTTGTGTTTCCCGTTGACAACATTTTTTCCCTATACCTAAATTTTCTGGTTCTCTTGTCCAGACCTGCTGTTCAATAATTCTTAATGGGAGCGCCATTAATTTCTCAAAGAGGAAATTAATCTGTTAACAGTGACAACTAATTAGTTAACATATATGTGAAAATACTTTAAAAGTGGGTGACGAGGGAATCGAACCCGCAACCAATAGATTAAGAGTCTACTGCTCTACCGTTGAGCTAGTCACCCAGACCAATAACCATCATAGCAGACTTATAACCAATTAGCCAGTGCCACGCCTAAAAAACAAGTTAAAGGGGGAATTTGATGGTGAAGGTGGTTTGATCGGCTGCACTCTCTACATTAATTGAGCCGCCTAAATGTCTGACCATTTTCTGCACTAATGCCAATTCCAGTCCAGTACCGCTATGTTTCCAAGGATCATGTTTAGAAAGGTGATAGAAAGGCTCAAATATCCGTGATAGTTCTTTGCTGGTAAGCTCTAGCCCAGAATTGCTAATATTAAGCTCTACTGCATCCCCTGTTAGGTGAGCAGAGACTGTGACGGACTCACCTGCTGGGGTATATTTGCAGACATGGTAGAGTAGTTCGGTGATAATCCTCTCTAAATCGGTGATATCTGTCTCTAAAAGCGGGAGTGCATGATCAATACTCAGATTTAACAGCTGTCGTTGGCAGTTGGTGAGTTCTCGAAAAGACTCGACAATGGGGTAAAGCCAGCTTTGTAAGTCAATGGCAATCAAAGTTGGGGGATCGGGTTCGGCTTCGAGATATGTGAGTGTGAGTAGATCGTTAATTAACTTGCTTTCTCGCGCACACTCATTATGCAGAATCTGCAAGAGTTGTGGAACTATTTCTATCTCTAATATTTCTGCTGGTGTGAGGACGCTTTCGAGGGTTTGGACTGCAAGGCTGATGCTAGTTATTGGTGTCCGCAGTTCTTGTGAGAGGTTTTTAAGAAATTGATTTTTGAGGCGATCGCGTTTTTCTAATTCTTTAACCTGTGCTTGGGTTTGTTGGTAAAGTTGAGCTTGACGAATAGCGATCGCACATTCATTTGCTACCTGCTGCACTAGCTCGATTTCAAATTCATCAAAGGCCTCTTGTGTCGGTCTTGCCAACCAAATATTTCCCAAAATCCCTTGAGTATCAAAAATTGGACAAGCCATCTGGGACATAACCAACAAGTTTGGTTGCCATCCAGGCACAATTTCCAAAAACTGCAAAGGTTGTTTTTGCAACAGCGATACATAAACTTCAAGACGGTCTGCAATCTGCCTAGTCAATCCTTTACACTGGGGTAGGTTCGTGCTGTACTCGTAAGTAATAGTAACCAAGGTTTGACAGGTGCTATAGAGTTCAATTTGGCAACGATCAAGGTTTAGTAACTCTGCTAATTCCTGCGTGAGTGTCTGCAACACCTGACTTTCATCGAGACTGTCGCGGATTTGTTCTGTTATCCGTCGCACCAAGGCTTCAAACTTTCGCACCTGCTGCAACTGATTTTTATGCTTCTGTTTTTGCAATTCTAACTTTGCTTTGAGATCCTTGAACTGCTGACGAAGTTCTGCCTGTCCGATAGCAATGCCGATTTGAGTTGCCAATTGAAGAGTCAAGTCAGTTTCTGTTTGCTGCCATTGACGTGATTGGCGGCAATGCTGGGCAATCAATAGCCCCCACATATCTTGCTCTTTGAAAATCGGCACCACTATATTGGCTCTCACCTGCAAAGATGCAAGAAAATCTATATGGCAAGGATGCAACCCGGCTGTATAAATATCTTCGACAACTTGAATGCAACCTCGCCCATAGTGTTCTCGATGTTTGCCACCCAAGCAGGGATCGGTGATGTTTTTTCCCAACAGTGGAGCGCTAGCAGCCACAGTTGATTCGGCAATTATTACCCCACTGTCATCAGCCTCGAAGCGATAAATGAGGACGCGATCGCAATTCAAAAACTGTCGCAGTTCAATTGTTGTCTGATGCAGAATTGTCTCTAATTCTACAGATTGGTGAATCCGTCCGGCGATCGCTTCTACCAGTTGCCCTCGTTCAAGCTGGAGTCCCACTGCTTCTTGGGCTTGCTTCACAGGAGTGATATTACTACTAGTACCAATCAATCGATAAATCCGGGAGTTAGCATCCCTGAGTGGCGTCAGAGTCGTACTCCACCAAGTAGGAATTCCCTGGAATTGCAAACATTGTTCATAAGAAATAGTTTTGCCGAACAGCACACATTCAGCATAATGTTGACGCACCTTAGCAGCATCGACGGGAGAGAGAATATCTTCTGGTTTTTTGCCCCGAAGATCACCTGAGCGAATGCCTATCCACCGTTCATGAGTGGGATTAAGTGCCACATATTGAAAATCTCCGTCCTCCAGAACATCAACTACAAATATTGATGCCTGCACAGAATCGTAGATACTCAGTAGAAACTGCTCACTACTGCTTTTATCATCTACTTCTGTGCCGAAGATAATCTGGGGAGGCGATAATTTTCTCAACTCCATAGTTGATTCTGCTGGATTTTTATTCATGCGAGAGTCCCTGTCTGGTATTACTGACTCTTTTAGGCGCTCTCTTGTCGCTATGCTTGTAGTAGATGCACTTTAGCGCCTATAGCAAAGTATTGTCAGCTGTTGCTCATCGAAATTTGAATCTTTCTCTACTTCTTGTCAGAAATCTAGGAAAGCTAATAGGAGTCAGCTTAACAAATCCTGCTTTTTGAAGGCGAAAATACATTTGCAGGTTAAGGCAAATTTAATGATTTTTGAACGGTTTTTCAAGATTCTTGCATATATCTAGGTGCAATCACCAAGTTATGCCAATTAAATTTACAATTCTTAATAAACTTATTGGTGTGGGTAGGGAATGGAAACTCACGCTCGCAATTTATGAGCATTCATTCCGGTGAGGATACCAACTAACAGCCAAGTGATAGCTAATCCCATAACTTCACCGAAGAATAACTGTGTCAGATGGCGTAAGATTATCCCAAAAGCAGAACCCACGGGGAGAGCAACAGCCCAACTTGCCGAAGAAACAAATATCCATCGCCACGCCACAGACTGGGGAATTGCTAACCATTGTGCTAATCCGATCCCGAAGCCGCCAAGCGCCCCATAAATCGCCCCAGACAGGATTCTCAAGGGAAGAATTTGAGTGCTAGGTACAATCCAACCCACCGCACCAATACCGATAACGGTGATAATACTCCAACCCAAAAGACTTGACAAAATCCACCTGATACAAAATACAGGTTCTTTGAGAAGACAACCTTGAGGAAGTGCGATCGCAATTGAGCCAATAGCCACCTCTACTACCCCAATATCTGGCTTCTCGCCAACTTCAATAAAGAATAAACTTAATAAAAACCCGCCAAAAGTAGCAAAAGTCCACAGCGATGTAAAGGTAAATATAATATTTCCAGGCGCGAATGGCATCAAAGTTTCTTTGGTTTTAATAGTCTGACAGTTCTAGCATTAAACATCTCAAGAAAAGCTTTGCGTCGCTGTTGGGGTGATTCCGGTACAATGTAACCCCAGAGACTCTCCCAGTAGAAAAAGGAGATACCGTCAAAATTGCGATCGCGCACTAGTTGAACTTGTTCTCTAATTTGTGCGATTTTCACAGGATTATGCATCGTTCCCGTTGATATGCCAATGCCTACAGGAATTAGACTTTGAGTCAATTTTATAGATGGAAGTTCTAGTTGAGCGATAAAAGAGTTTTTTTCATTCCGATATACCTGCAAAATTAACTCATCAACTAAACCTTTTTTTACCCAATTTTCCCAATCTTGCAAATAGTATTTGTAGGCAAAAGCTTGATAATTAGGAGACAGAGATATTTTAACTTTGGGCTTAACTGCCTTCACAGCTTGATAGATTTCTGCCATGAAATCAGTAATTTTATCTGCCCGCCAACGCATCCATTCTGAGTTAAAAGGATCAGTTGGGGGACTTTTGCCTTGATGCTCTTGCTGGTAGAGTTCTATAGTGAAGTGATCATAGCCAAACTGTACAGGCATCCCAAAATGATCATCAAGCTGAATCCCATCCACATTGTAATCTCTGACTACTTCTAAAATTAGCTCTTGCATAAACTCTTGCACTTGTGGATGTAAGGGATTCAGCCAAGCTAACTTACTTAGTAAAATATTATCAAATTCTTCTGGTGGGGCATCTTGGGTAGACTTTATACCTTCTTGCCCAATTGTCAGCCAGTCGGGATAACGCATTGCTAATTGTGAATAATGCGGTGTCATAAACCCGTATTCAAACCAAGGGATCACTCTCAAATCTTTATTCTTAGCAAGTGTTACTATCTTTGTTAAAACATCCTGTCCACCGTGCATGAAGTTGAGCAAAGGTTGAGTTTCCGAACCTGTAGTCATTTTAGCTACAGCACTCTTATAAAAAGTATGTCCTCTGTTCCAAACTACAGGATAAATTGTATTAAAGTTGAGAGCCGATAATTGGCTTATAGCACGGTTAATACCCCAAGGGACAAATAGTACACCACTAGCAACATTAGTGATCCAAACGCCGCGAATTTCTGTAGTTAAAACACGTGTTTTTTGGGAATAAACTGGTGCTGAAGAGGGTGAAAAAACTGTTAAGGCAACTACTAATCCCAAACACAGCAAGTAAGAAACACAACGGCGAGCAACCCGATTCATTTGTAAGCGTGACCTAGTGCGATCGGAATATATATAACTACAAAATAAATTTGTAATCCTCCGGAGTATGTAAAATAATAATGATTTTATGTTAAAATACAAATTAATAAATGTAGCTAAGTAAACAATTTTAGTTATTTTTAATTCTGTTACAAACAAGAGACCATAGTGTGCGTGGTTTACCCAATTTAGACGCATCCCTCGAATTCTGGTTCCCCGTCAGAGACTAAAAATGCAGGTAGTGAGACTCTGCCTTTATATTAACTTGAAGCAGAGTTTCTTACTAATGCATTCCCTGGCTATGCCAGGGAACAAGAGCAACTTTGTGGAAAATTAAAATCTTTCCACCCCTTCAAATTGCTTAATAGCCGATGCATTTGCTGCTTCACCACAAGTCCGTGGTGTAGGGAATATCTTTTCAGGATTTGCTAACCCTTTAGGATTAAAAACTTGCCGCACCCATTGCATAGTTTCTAAATCAACTTCGCTAAACATCTGTGGCATATAGCACTTTTTCTCTGCACCGATGCCATGTTCACCCGAAATACTACCACCAACTTGCACACAAAGTTTAAGAATTTTCCCACCCATTTCTTCTACTTGTTCCAATGCTCCATGCACAGAATTATCATAAAGAATTAGGGGATGAAGATTGCCATCGCCAGCATGAAATACATTAGCAACCCGATAACCGTATTGTTCACTTAATGTCTTAATCTCGTGCAAAACATAAGGCAACTGAGTCCGAGGAATTACACCATCTTGTACATAATAATCTGGGCTTAAATGTCCAGCAGCAGCAAAAGCTGCTTTGCGTCCTTTCCATAATTTCAATCTGGTTTCTGGGTCAGTAGCAGAAGTGACATTCCGTGCCCCATTCTTTTTACAAATTTCAATAACTCGCTGCTTATTTCCTGCAACTTCCACTTCTAAACCGTCAATTTCTATTAGCAAAATGGCAGTAGCATCGCGGGGATAACAATTAGTTGCTACAACATCTTCAACAGCATTGATGCTGAAGTTATCCATCATTTCCATACCACCAGGAATAATTCCGGCGCTGATGATGTCAGAAACAGTTGCCCCAGCTGCTTCAATGCTAGTAAAATCTGCCAACAGGACACAAATTGATTCTGCACTTTTGAGAATTCGCAAAGTAATTTCTGTGGCAATTCCTAATGTACCTTCGGAACCAACAAAAACACCTGTTAAATCATAACCAGGCATTTCTGGAATTTGTCCGCCTATATCGATAATCTCCCCTTCTGGCGTGACAATTTTTAATCCTAAAACGTGGTTAGTAGTAACACCGTATTTGAGACAATGTACGCCACCAGAATTTTCGGCAATATTGCCCCCAATAGAGCAGATAATTTGACTGGAAGGATCAGGAGCGTAGTAAAAACCAGCACCACTTACAGCTTGCGTTACCCAACTATTAATCACCCCTGGTTGTACAATTGTCCGTTGATTTTCTAAATCAATGCTGAGGATTTGCCGCATTAAGGAAGTGACAATTAAAACGGAGTCTTTTAGTGGTAAAGCGCCACCAGATAGACCAGTACCAGAACCGCGTGCTATAAAGGGGATAGAGTATTGATTGCATATCTTCACAACTTCTGCACCTTGTTCTGTAGTTCTGGGTAACACCACCACAGCCGGACGTTGGCGATAACCAGTTAAACCATCGCATTCATAGGTAATGAGTTCTTCTCGGCGTTGCACTACACCATTTTTGCCAAGGACGGCCTCGAATGCTTTGAGAATGGGTTTCCAGTTGCGTTGTTTTTTATCTTGGGTAAGCATAGTTTTTAAAGTTCAAGGTAGATGTTGCAGGCTGGTTAGTATAGCTGTAATTACTATTGTTGCAAGAATAGCAGTCAAAAGTGAGTAAAAGCGATCGCATAATTAGGCTAAGATTGCGATCGCATGATTTAACTATAGATACAGTATAGGTTCTCCATTTCATCCAAGAATACCAATTTGTCTGGCTTATTTATCTCTCCAATATCCTTTTACTTCAGTTCCATCCTTACGACGATAACCTTCGATATATATTTTACCGCTAGAGTTACTTAATGAATTACTACCCCAAAAGTTTATATTATTTTGTTGTTTATTTACTTGTTTAATTCCCTCTCGTTTTGGTTCCTCTCTTCTGGAATGTTCTTCTGTTTGTCTATGTTTCTCTTCTCTTAATTGTTGCTCTTTTTTGAGACGTTCTTCTTTTTGTCTTTCTAGCCTCAAGCGTTCTTCTCGAAGGCGGAGTCTTTCTTTTGCACGTTCTTGTTTCCTCCGTTCTTCTTCATTACGTTTCCAATCTTTCAAAAAGCGATACCAATCATCTAGAGACATCTGAAGATTTCTAGCAGGAGCTTGACAAGTTTCCCATTGAAAACTATAAGCTTCATTTTCAAAGGGACTATTAACCTGATTAGCTAAAGGCTGGTTAGGTTTATGAATATTTTCTTTAGCTTTTTCAAGAAGAAACTTTGGTAGAGAAGATACAGACTCTGGCTCAGGCTGCTTATTACCAAAAAGTGCTTGAAAAAAGTTAGGTTTTGAAACTTTGGGAATAGCATCTTCCATAATCCAAAGTTTGACTGTCTTATCCCAGCTACTGCTAGCAATTACTTGATTATTAAAACAAAAATTAACTGAGCTAATTCCCGCAGTATGGGCATGAAATGAAGATATTAATGTTCCATTCTTCAAATCCCATATTTTTATATAGCCATTATCTCCACCACTGATTAAAAATTGGCTGTTAGAACTAAAGGTTAAACTACGTACGCTACATGAATAACCATGAATAGTACATTTTGATAATCCTGTTTGTATGTCCCACAGAATAATGTCTCCATCATCATCACAACTTGCTAGGGTTTTCCCATCTGGGCTAAAAGCAACCATACGAACATCATTTGAGTGAGCAGCAAAAGAAGAAACTTCTTCCCAAGTACCAATTTTCCATATTTTGACATTGCGATCGCAACCACCGCTTGCAATCAAAGTACTATCAGGATTGATTGCTATAGACTGTACATAACCTGAATGTCCTCTCAGCGTTTGAATTTCTTTTCTGTCTTTCAAACTAAAAATTTTAATCGTACTATCATCACTTCCACTTACAAGAAAGTCGTAGATTGGGACTACTGCAACTATTGTCACTGATTTGCTGTGGGTATTAAAAGCCTGTAACTCTTCACATATGTTTAAATCCCAAACTCTGATAATAGCATCGTCACCACCGCTTATGAGAGCATCTCCTGTAGTAGTAAAAGCTATGGAACGAACAGAATTTGTATGTTTGAATTGGTAATTAAAAAGTTGACCGTCATTCAAATCCCATAATCTGATTATGCTGTCGTCACTCCCACAAGCAAGAATCTGGCGGCTTAAATTTACACAGGTAGAGCGTACACCCCCAAACCAACTAGAGTCTCCATTAAATATGTGAACCTGATGCCATACTTGCCCCATACGTTTCCCTAAAGCCTCCATAACTTTGTTGTATTATTAGAATTCCCTAAATTTCCAATAAACTTAACGTAGCGAATGCAAAACCTGTAGAAAGCAATGGAGAGCTTTAGATTAGGGTGAATTAGTTTTAGGTTTTTAATTACAGGCAGCAAACAAGTACGGCAATGAAATCTCTATCTTTCATTAATCAACTAACCTAGAAAATCAACTAACCTAGAAATAACGCTCTCAAATACTGGATAAAATCATGGTTCAGCAAGTTCTAATCAATGATGATGATTACTATGTGCCAGATGCCAACCAGCTAACCACTGAAGATGATACACCTGTGGACAATTTTGCTTCTGAAAAACAACAACGTCTTTTAGTTGGCTCTCTTTACAGTACTCTACAGCAGCAGACTTTTTTAGCAGCAGCTAATGTCGGTATTTACCATACAGACGGTCAACCCGCAATTGTTCCTGACGTTTTTCTCAGCTTAGATGTGCAAGTGCCTCAAAATTGGTGGGAAAAACAAAATCGTTGTTATATGGTTTGGCGTTTTGGCAAACCTCCAGAAGTTGTCCTCGAAATTGTCTCTAATAAAGAGGGCGATGAACTTGGCAAAAAGCTGAAAATTTATGAACAAATGCGGGCTAGTTACTACATCGTATATGACCAGAATCAGCAATTAGGAGAAAAAGTACTGCGCGTTTATGAACTTAGAGGAAGACGCTACTTTGAAACTTCCGAAAATTGGTTAGAACAAGTTGGTTTAGGTGTAACTTTGTGGGAAGGTAAATTTGAAGATAGACAAGATACTTGGTTACGCTGGTGCTACCAAGATGGTAATGTTTTATCGACTGGAGATGAACGCGCCGAACAAGAACGACAACGTGCCGAACAGGAACGAGAACGCGCCGAACAAGCAGAGCAACGTACCCAATTACTAGCAGATAGGCTACGGGCTATGGGCGTAGATCCCGACACTCTATAGGATACTTGCTGTAAAGACGCAAAAAACTTTGCGCCTTTGGATGAGTTTATAATTCTCACGAATTTGTGCAACTTATAAACTCATTTATCCGATGCCAAACCTTCTCTAATAAATTAGGATCATCTGAATCAAACCATTCAATTTTTGGATAGCCTCGAAACCAAGTACGTTGTCGCTTGGCAAATTGTCGCGTATGCAAAATTGTTAATTCTTTCGCTTCATCTAAGGAAATATCCCCAGCCAAATATTGTTTAATTTCTTGATATCCCAAAGTATTCAACAAAGACAAATCAGCGCCATATTTTTGACAAAGATACTCCACCTCAGCAACCAAACCATTTGCTATCATTTGCTCAGTACGCTGTTGAATACGAGCAAGCAACTTTTCGACATCGCAATCTAAACCAATTTGCAAAATCGGATAATTGGGCGGATTCTCCCCTTGTTGTTCTGAAATCGAATATCCAGTAACATAATATACTTCTAATGCTCTTAAAGTTCGTACTAAATCATTGCCATGAATTTTTTGTGCTGCAACGTGGTCAACTTGTTGTAACATGGCGTAGAGTTGTGGTTGACCAAGAGATTCAAGTTGCGATCGCAATTCAATTTGTGGTGCAACTCTCGGAATTTTCATCCCTTGGACAATAGAACGTATATATAAACCAGTACCACCAACTAGAAACAGTGGTGTAACACCAACAGAAGCAATTAAGGCTTGTGTTTGCTCCTGATAGTCTGCTACTGTCATCGTGTCTGTTGGATCGCAGATATCTATTAAATAGTGCGGCACCAATTTTTGATCAGCTACAGTTGGTTTAGCTGTCCCAATATCAAACTCACGGTAAACTTGACGAGAATCAGCACTGAGAATTACAGAACCCAACCGCATCGCCAAAGCCAAAGCTAAACCAGATTTACCCGTTGCCGTCGCTCCACAAATCACAATTAATTTAGTCATCAGTCATTTGTCATTAGTTATTAAGCTATTCTCCCCCTGCCTCCCCTGCTCCCCCTGCTCCCCGTGCTTCTCTTCGACGGTAGTGCAACCCCAGCATAAACTTCTCTAGAAAATGCCCTACAGACGCCAGCAAGGCTTTTGTGTTACAATTTTGGAGTGTTTTTACTTTTATTTGCCTTTAGGCGATTTCAACCCCACGCATCAGGAGAGTTTACATGACGAGCAGTTACAGTGCCGATCAGATTCAAGTTCTGGAAGGTCTGGAAGCCGTCCGCAAAAGACCAGGAATGTACATAGGTACCACTGGGCCGCGAGGACTCCACCATTTAGTTTACGAGGTGGTGGACAATTCAATTGATGAGGCTTTGGCGGGTCATTGCACTCATATAGAGGTGGATATCAACGCTGATGGTTCAGTGACTGTAACAGATGATGGTCGCGGTATTCCCGTCGATACTCACTCACGTACCGGAAAATCGGCTTTGGAAACCGTAATGACGGTACTACACGCCGGTGGTAAGTTTGGCGGCGGTGGTTACAAAGTTTCTGGAGGATTGCACGGGGTTGGTATTTCTGTTGTTAATGCCCTGTCTGAGGTTGTAGAAGTTACAGTTTGGCGAGATAAAAAAGTTTATCTCCAACGCTATGAACGCGGTATTCCAGTTAGTGAACTGCAAGTAAAGCCTTACAAAGAAGCTAGAACTGGAACTTCTGTCACCTTTAAGCCAGATACTCAAATCTTTACAACTAGCATTGAGTTTGATTACATCACTTTATCAGGTCGCCTACGAGAATTGGCGTATCTGAATGCAGGTGTCAAAATTACGTTTACTGACCACCGTTTAGAACTACTAAAAAGCGATACACCGAAAGTAGAATCCTACAATTACAAGGGTGGTATTAAAGAATATATCGCTTACATGAACCGCGAGAAGCAGCCACTGCATGAAGAAATTATTTATGTGCAGGGGGAACGCAACAACGTACAAGTGGAAGTTTCTTTGCAATGGTGTACTGATGCTTATACGGATAATGTTCTAGGTTTTGCTAACAATATTCGCACCGTGGATGGTGGTACGCACTTAGAAGGGTTGAAGGCGGTTTTGACTCGGACATTAAATGCGATCGCTCGCAAGCGCAATAAAATTAAAGAGAATGAACCTAACCTCAGTGGCGAACATGTCCGCGAAGGTTTGACTGCGGTAATTTCCGTTAAAGTCCCAGATCCAGAATTTGAAGGACAAACCAAAACCAAACTCGGTAACACTGAAGTTCGAGGGATTGTTGATTCTTTGGTAGGAGAAGTCCTGACTGAGTACCTAGAATTTCACCCTGCGATCGCAGATTCAATTTTAGATAAAGCTATCCAAGCTTTCAAAGCCGCAGAAGCAGCCCGTCATGCGCGGGAATTAGTTCGGCGCAAATCCGTACTAGAATCTTCGCCATTACCTGGTAAATTGGCAGATTGCAGTTCTCGTGATCCCAGCGAATCTGAGATATTCATTGTGGAAGGGGACTCAGCCGGTGGGAGTGCCAAACAAGGACGCGATCGCCGCACTCAAGCTATCTTGCCTCTACGTGGTAAAATTCTCAACATCGAAAAAACCGACGATGCCAAAATTTATAAAAATAACGAAGTTCAATCGTTAATTACAGCACTCGGTTTAGGTGTCAAAGGTGATGAATTCGATTCCACCCAATTGCGTTATCACCGCATAGTCATTATGACCGATGCTGACGTAGATGGGGCGCACATTCGGACTTTGTTGTTAACATTCTTCTATCGATATCAACGAGCGCTGATCGAACAAGGCTTTATTTATATTGCTTGTCCCCCACTGTTTAAAGTAGAACGGGGACGTAATCATGAGTACTGCTATAGCGATCGCGAAAAAGATCAAGCAATTGCTAAATTCCCTGCTAACGCTAACTACACCATCCAACGCTTCAAAGGTTTGGGTGAAATGATGCCACAACAGCTCTGGGACACCACAATGAACCCAGAAACTCGCAAAATGAAGCAAGTCGAAATTGAGGACGCTGCTGAAGCCGATCGCATCTTCACAATTTTAATGGGCGATCGCGTCGCTCCCAGACGAGAATTCATCGAAACCTATGGTTCTAAACTCAACTTCACCGATTTAGATATCTAATATCAATTCTCTGGCACGACTTCAATAATTTCTGACATTGGTAATGAGTGATACGTTTTCACCCATTACCTTTTTTATATCCAAAATTACTATAAAAAGTACTTCTTTTGGCTGATTACAAATTAGGTAATATATCAGTAAGTTGTATTGACATTTTTAATACTACAAACTATTTCGTTAGATGAGTGACTATATTCATAAATTCATTAAGTATTATTAATACCCTATTTAACTGGATTCTACACAAAGCGATGAAAGCGAGCAAAGGCATAGTAAAAAAAGCATTGTTCAATATTATTGGCATAAGTAGCTTGGTTGCTCTACCTGCCTGCGCCCAGCATGTTGAAACTCCTACCGCAACTGTCCCTCCCGTCACGCCAACTCCTACCATTGCAACCCAAAATTTAGCAGAACTGGCAAAGTCCGCAGCTAGTCAAGGACAGTTTAAAACTCTTATCCAAGCAGTGCAAGCTGCCGACTTAAGTGAACAATTGGCTGCACCTGGTCCTTACACAGTATTTGCTCCTACTGACGCCGCTTTCTCTGCTTTACCAAAAGGTGCTTTAGACCAACTCTTACAGCCAGCAAATAAACAACAATTAGTCAGCCTTTTAGCCTACCACACTATACCTGGGGGAATTACCTCCCAGCAATTGACATCTGGACAAGTTAAAACAGTTGAGGGTAGTCCTGTTCAAATCACGGTTGATCGTGCCAGCAACTCAATCACAGTCAACAACGTTAAAGTGACTCAGCCAGACATTCCAGCTAGCAACGGCATCGTTCATATAGTTGATCAAGTACTTCTGCCACCTAATTTTCCCACAAATCTAAACAATACTCCAACGCCACGTTAGTTCAGCAAGGCTCATAAGGGGTACGTTTGAAAACCACCCAGGCTCTGAAATAGGCGCTAACAATCAATTCAAAAATTAGGTTGGCTTACTAGACAAGTGTAGTTTAATACTACATAAATACAAAATTTATCAATTTTTCAGTTAGTGAATATTCATATAATTTGCTTATTGTCAATATTTTACAAAAATTCAATCTTATAGTGTTAGCTAAACTACCAACTTTATTGGAAATTTAGTTAAGATTATAATTTTTGCACTGACTGGCTGATTCATTTCAACAGCCAGCTAGAAACACATTTGTTATGCTTTAAGAAAATAACTGAATCTCATCTATCAGGCAGCAATTAATAAGTATTTCAAGGATTTCTCATAATTAAGATGACTGAAGATTACCGAAACAAAAGTATTGATTTTTACAAAAATATTACGCATATGAAGCTTGTAACCAAATCATCAGGCAACCTTTTGGGTTCTCTTGGTTCGAGCTAATGCCTACTGGAAGCAGGCACCATCTGGCAGTAAACTTGTTAATATCTTCATGTACTGCCGTCGCGATCGCTATTGTATCGGATGTATCTAATGAACTTTTGCCTTAAATAGGACTATATTTACGAGTTCGCAGGACAAATCATTTTTGAATTGATTAAAATATCCTTGTATACAATAAGAAAAGTTTGTCAAGTTTCATAGGGCTGAAATCGCCACAGTGCGCTAACGTGTGAATAAGACCAAATTAGTTAAACCTAAATTGATCTGCTATCAGGTCGATTCTGCTACAGCCTCAACTCCTCAGTTAAGCTAATTAGTACGCAGAAGGTTAACTGCTTTAAGGCAAGCACCATCACCCTTGTTGTATTTACCCAAGGTCAAAACCCGCTTTAGTCTAAGGAATGCGTAATTTGTGAAGGAAATGTAAAATGGGTAGATTGAGACTTATCATCTGAGTTAGCATATAATTCACTCTTTCTAAGTAATTAATGTTGTGTAAAATACATGAAATTCGCCAAAAGCAAAGGTACTTACTTTGTAATGTAATAAGAGGGTCACTGCAATTCCGAAAGGTAGAGAAAAATTTGAGGGTATAACTCCCGTTTTTAATGTCTTTTTGGTAAAGGTGACTAATAATTGCTTTAGGAGTTCATGATTAATACACAAAAAGAGTGCAATTTCTGTGAAACAGGCTACAATCGGAAGAGTCTTTATAGGAAAATCTGCCAACAGTCTGAATTCATTAATATAGAGTGGCAAATTTTTTGATAAAGGCAAGTATTTTTGTTGACCAGTTAGTTGAAAGCAGTGTGTGATAGCAACACACATAACATTTACTAAGATGAGTAAGTCACTTTTAGTAATCGCTTAAACTAAAGTAAAAAACCTCCAACCGGAGGTGTAAAACGTCCGAAAATATCTCTGGCAAATCTGCCAAAAAGCTTATTTTCGGTTGACAAATAGCTCGTTTAAAAGAGCAGTAAACACATCTTGAGTAATTGATTCTGCAAGGAGCATGAGGAACGCGGCATGAACCAGGCTAACAACGTACTCGAAAGCATATATCAGCCTGACCTAGAAATAATAAATCAGCCTGAGCTCGAGTTAGAAGAACTCTTAATAGACGATGAAGAGGACTTGCTGATCATCGATGAAGGTGACGAGGAATTTTTAGAGCCTCAGTCTGATGAGGACGACGCAAAGTCTGGAAAAGCCGCTAAATCGCGTCGTCGGACACAAAGCAAGAAAAAGCACTACACTGAAGATTCAATTCGGCTTTACTTGCAAGAAATCGGTAGAATTCGGCTGTTGCGGGCAGACGAAGAAATTGAATTGGCGCGGAAAATCGCCGATTTGCTGGAATTAGAGAGAGTACGCGAAAGACTCTCAGAACAGTTAGATCGCGATCCTCGAGATAGTGAATGGGCAGAAGCAGTACAACTGCCACTACCAGCCTTTCGTTATCGCCTCCATGTCGGTCGCAGGGCGAAAGACAAGATGGTGCAATCTAACCTCCGTCTTGTGGTTTCAATTGCTAAGAAATACATGAATCGTGGTTTGTCGTTCCAAGACTTAATTCAGGAAGGCAGTCTCGGTTTGATTCGTGCCGCTGAAAAGTTTGACCACGAAAAAGGTTATAAGTTTTCTACATACGCTACATGGTGGATTCGTCAAGCAATTACCCGCGCGATCGCAGATCAATCCCGCACAATTCGCCTTCCAGTTCATCTTTACGAAACCATATCTCGGATTAAGAAAACTACCAAGTTACTGTCTCAAGAAATGGGTCGCAAACCCACTGAAGAAGAAATCGCTACCCGCATGGAAATGACCATTGAGAAGTTACGGTTCATTGCTAAATCTGCCCAGTTGCCAATTTCATTAGAAACGCCTATTGGTAAAGAAGAAGATTCTCGATTAGGCGATTTTATTGAATCCGATGGTGAGACACCAGAAGACCAAGTTTCCAAAAATCTTCTGCGCGAAGACCTTGAAAAAGTCCTCGATAGTCTTAGTCCTCGTGAACGCGATGTCCTCAGACTACGTTACGGCTTGGATGATGGTCGGATGAAGACCCTTGAGGAAATCGGACAGATTTTTAACGTCACCCGCGAACGGATTCGTCAAATTGAAGCGAAAGCGCTCCGCAAATTACGCCATCCAAATCGCAACAGCGTTCTCAAGGAATATATTCGGTAGTCATTGTCATTCATTGGTCATTAGTCATTGGTCATTAGTAAATAAACAAAGGACAAATGACAACTGACTAATTAATAAACAAATAAAAAACCTGGTAGTGAATTAGCACTCCAGGTTTTTTTATTTATAGGTCATCTTAAATATTAAAACTTATAGGATGCCCCAAAAATGTAGGAAGCCTTGACCAGAAAAAAGCTCAACTAAAACGGCTGCTGAAAAGCCGATCATTGCCAAGCGACCGTTCCAAATTTCTGCTTGTGGAGTAAAGCCCCAGCGCCAAGCGTTGCGATCTTCAATTACAGGAGTGGTTACTTTTGTTGTACTTGCATTTGTCATGGTTCTGACTCCAAACTTAATTTTTAAGGTTTATTGCCTTATGTAAACTAATATAACAAATATTTTTATAAAAGCAACATTTTTTATACTTTTGTTGCCATAGGTTGACATAAACAGCAATAGCTATTTATACAAATTAAAACATCAGCCTTCAGTGAGATTTACTGAGATAAAAGAAGTGTTACTCAAACTTTTAGCCTTCATAATGTAGGCTTCTGAGCCTGAAAGATTACCGTTGTAGGGGGGTCGTTGAAAAAATACTAAGCCGCTAGTGGCAACAATTTGACTATCCACTTCTGCTACCCAAGCTAAAAACTCATTCTGCGGCATTTTTTCAGCAAAATACTTTCGAGTTGCTTGTGCTAGGTTTGCGGTGTCAGAGTCACCTTTAATATCGCCAGCCTCCCGTAGGAGTTCGAGACGCAATTGGATTAGCGCCTCTAAATCCTGCAAGTTGGCTTGTCGCAAGTTGAACATCACCCTAATTTACGATCGCACTTCAGCGACGGTGATGATTTTTTCATCACGGTTGAGTTGGATGATACTTTCACCTTTGACATCTCTGCCCAATATTGGCACTGTTTCCACAGGTATCCGCACCACACGCTCTTTATTCGTCACTAAAGCTACCTCGCCAGATGCGTTGGCGTAGCCCGCCGTACCACTTCGTGGAAGCAAGCTACGCGTAGCGTCTCGTAGAGAAGGCATCGCTATAACCATACCAGCTAAATTGTCAGTTTTGCTGGCAAATTTCAGTGCTTGCGTGCCTAAATCGCCGCGATTAGCTGCTCTTAGCTGACTCGCAGGCATTCGCTTGGCATATCCTTCTTGAGTAACTAGCAGTAGCTGGTCATCTTTACCGACAGTGACACAGCCAACCATTTGCTGATTTTTCAATAACCGAAATGCTTGTAAACCCATCGCTGTGCGTCCCATGATCGGTAATTGTTCATCATTGGCTGCAAAGCGCAACACTCGCCCACCGGAACTAGCTAAAATCAGATGCGCTCCTGGAGCGGTGAATTGGGTAAATGACAATTCATCATCGTCTTTGAGCTTCAAAATCGTGATTCCGCGCCGAGTCAAGTTAGTAAATTCTCCCAGAGACAGCCGCTTAATTCGTCCCTGTTTTGTTAAAAGAATCATCTGCTGAGTTTCAAGATTTTCCGGCAGTAAAAAGCGGCTAACTACTGCTTCTTGAGCACCTTGAGCAGTACTACTGAGCATAGTAATCAAAGGTTTCCCTCGTGGAGAACGCCCAGTAGTTAGGGGAATTTCTCCCACATTCACAGGATAGACTTTACCGCTAGCGCTTAGTACTAACAAGTCTTTCTCTGTGTCAGTCAACACAGTTTGGATAATGAAGTCATTATCATGCAAACCATTTTCAACTTTTGATTTTTTCCCAGATGGCTGGGTGCGGCGCACATAACCCCGTTGGGTAAACTCTAAAACCGCTTCCTCTGCCGGTTCAGAAGATTTAAATTCTTCTTCCTCTACTCCTCTACTCCTTGTTCCTTTGTCCTCTTGTATTCTTGTGTCGCTGCCGTTAGGCGCTAACTTAGTACGCCGGGGATCGCTGTACTTGCGCTTGAGTGATCGCAAATCTTTTTTCAGCACCTTCAATAATTCCCGGCGATCATTGAGTAATCGCTCTAATAAAGTAATTTGTTCACTTATCTGCTCAAATTCCTGCTGCAAATTTTGCTGTTCTAAACTAGTGAGGCGGCGCAACGGCATAGCCAAAATTGCATCTCCTTGTACCTCACTCAAATCTAGTTGGCTACAAAGGTTAATTTTTGCCGTACTCCCATCAGGAGCTTGCCGCAAAATTTCAATTACCCGATCCAAATTAGATAGTGCTTTGAGTAAACCTTCCACCAAATGCACACGACTTTGGGCTTTCCCCAACTCGTAATTGTAGCGACGGTTTAGCGTCTCTTCTCGGAAACTCAAAAACTCCTGCAACAGTTGACGCAAACTTAACTGGCGGGGTTGTCCATTGACTATTGCTAGGAGAATCGCCCCAAAAGTCATTTGCAAAGCAGTTTGGTGATATAAATGCTGGAGAACTTCTTGGGGATTAGTATCGCGTTTGAGTTCAATTACCACCCGCATCCCTTCGCGATCGCTCTCATCCCGGAGATCAGAAATTCCTTGCAAACGACCTTGATTTACTAAGTCCGCTACCTTCTCAATCCAGGCAGCCTTATTTACTTGATATGGCAACTCTGTAATGATAATTGCCGTCCGTCGCTTGCTTCCCCTAGCGGCTGGAATTTCCTCCAGAGTCGCGACTCCCCGCAGCAGAATCCCACCTTTACCTGTGGTGTATGCTTCTCGAATTCCAGTCTCACCAATTATTTCTCCACCAGTGGGAAAGTCTGGCCCTGGAATTAGCTCAAATAATTTTTCATCTGGCAAATCTGGGCTGTCGATCAAGGCAATTAACCCATCGACAACTTCCCCCAAGTTGTGGGGTGGTACATTCGTCGCCATTCCCACAGCAATACCAGAACAGCCATTGAGCAACAGAAATGGCAACTGAGCAGGCAGCACCGTTGGCTCTTGCTGGGAATTATCGAAGTTCCCGACAAATTCCACAGTTTCTTCGCCAATTTCTGTCAGCATTCCCTCATGGCTGATGGGTGCGAGGCGTGTTTCTGTGTAACGCATCGCTGCTGGCGGGTCATTATCGACGCTGCCAAAGTTACCGTGTCCTGCTAGTAAAGGATAGCGGCTAGAAAAATCCTGTACTAGCCTCACTAAGGCATCGTAAACTGATTGGTCGCCGTGGGGATGGTATTTACCCAACACATCACCCACTACACGGGCACATTTTCGATAGGGTCTATCTGGTACTAAACCGAGTTCGTGCATGGCATATAGAATGCGGCGATGCACTGGTTTTAAGCCATCACGCACGTCTGGTAGCGCTCGCCCGACAATCACGCTCATGGCATATTCTAGATAAGACCGTTGCATCTCGGTATGCAGGGCTGTTGTAATTACCTGTCCCGTTGAGAGAAGGTTTAACTGTTTTGCCATGAGTTTTTTCCCTGAAATTTAACTACACAAAAGCCGTCGGAACTCAATATTGCAGCAACCACAGCATAACGGATGAAATGGGATTCCTAACAAAATATTGATAGTCATAAAAGAAAAAGCAGTAGTATCATCCTTGATGACAGGATGTACATTGACTATTAAAAAGGAAACAGATAGCAGGTAGCTGTTTTAATCGAATGATATGCTGCACACTTAATTTGTATAGACTCCATAGCCAGGATACTTGCCATGACTGCATTTTCTCATTTTTAATTTTGAATTGCCTAATCCCCTTACCTCTACCTCTATAACTAAAATTCTCATGAAAACTGTTTTAATTGTCGAAGACGATCTAATTAATGCTCGCGTTTTTTCCAAGATTTTGTCCAAACGTGGCGGCTTGGGAGTGAAACACACTGAAAATGTCGAAGAAGTAATAAAAATTGCCCAATCAGGAGAAGCCGACCTGATTTTGATGGATGTTTCTTTGTCTAGAAGTGTTTACCAAGGTAAGTCTGTTGATGGAATCAAAATTACACAAATGTTAAAATCTGACCCAAAAACAGCAAACTTACCTGTTATTTTGGTGACAGCACATGCTATGGAAGGCGATCGCGAAAACTTTCTCAAACAAAGCGGTGCTGATGGCTACATTTCTAAGCCAGTTGTTGACCATCAGCAGTTTGTTGACCAAATCATCGCACTTCTACCCACAGACGACTGTTGAGAATTGACGACTTATCTCAGGAATACTCGTCCGCAAACGTTTTTGGGCGACTAGCTCCTGTTTTTATTTAGTATAGATGTACTACGAAAAGGTACTGTTAGGCAAGTGGTAATAGGAAAGTTATGAGTTATGAGTCGAAATATTTACTTTTAACTCTTAACTCCTAACTCCTAACTCCTATATTATTGGGTAGGTTGTTGTTCAGGGGCTGATGATGAATTTTCTCGTTGCTGTAAGGCTGCTTGAATACGGGGTAATTCTAGGAATTTTTTCGTATCAGACAGTAGCCGATCGCCCCAGAGATTTTCTTTGAGGAAATCCAAATTAGCATAGCGCGAATCGATGCGGAGTGCGGCTTCTCCGAAGGTTAGTCCTTGTTGGCGCTCGCCTTTAGTATACAGTGCCACTGCCAAAGCTAATAAAGGTTCTGCGGCTTGCTTATCAAGGGTTACAGCAGATTGCCACCGCTTAATCGCTTCGGGGATATTACCCTGTTCGTAGTTGATTAAGCCAATATTGTTGATGGCTGGCCAGAATTTCTTATCTTGAGAGACTGCTGTGTTGTACTGCGTAATTGCATCCGGCAATCGACCCAGCAGAAAGTAAGCATTACCCAAATTAAACAACCCCTCTGGATCGTTGGGTTTTAACTTCAAACCATCTTGGTAATTGACAACAGCTGCTTGGTAATTTTTTTGCTGAAAATTAGCGGAACCCATAGCAAACAAAATATCACCATTTTTGGGGTTGATAGATTGCGCTTTTTTCAGGCTAGCGATCGCCGCGTCAAACTCTTTAGTTTGCAGTTGCAATCCACCTAAGAGCAACCACACCTTATCATTCTTCGGAGCCAGTTGACTAGCCAGCCGCGCTCGTGGCAAAGCTAATTCAACCTGTTGAAACTGAGCTAGTTGAGCCGCCTCTTGTGCCAAGCTCAACCCCTGCTTCTCTAACTTTGTTGCATCTAATTGCAGTGTATGGGGTATTAATGCCTGCGCGTTAGCGGCTTTTGGCATACTCCACAAACTACAGGCCATTAGAAAAGAAATCAAACGAACATATTTAGGCACACTACCGCCTTTAAGCCACTAATCAAAGAATCTTTCAGCTAGCTTAAACGATCTCCGCTATTGACGGCAGTAAAATCTTACAAACAAAGGCAGGAGGCAGGAAGAAAGAAGTATTAACAGAAACCTTAATTCCCCTTGTCCTCTCAGTCACCATTAAAAGATGACTTTGGTCATACATCAGTCTGGAATTACTAGTGACTTTGGTCATACATAGGCTGGGACTTTTTGATCAATAATTATAATGTATGAATTTATACGATGAGGTAAATATTATCAAAACAAAAGCAACTGTCTAAAATTGCTGAATCCAAACCTCAGCAGAATAGAACTTTAATGCTAATAAGGAGTTAATTCCGTGTTGAAACCAAACCGTGTATTTCAGACTTCCTAGTGGATTGATACTGCAAATAAACCTTTAAAACACTAAAAATTCAAAATAATTGTCAGTATAGGGCTACCAGGCTATAGTTTTAGCCGTGAAAAATTAGCTTGGTAACATTCTTTTTAAATAAAATAGATATGAAAATTGATACATCCAAGACCGTAGATTCATCAGTTTTGGTTCCAGAGGTAAAGAAAAAAAAGAGCAGACGTAATTGGCTGTCTTGGTTAATTGCTTTTTGTCTCTTGGGTGGAATTGGCTATGCAGTTTACTATCAAGTAGCTGTTGTTTCCCGGCAAGAAGCCAGCCGTCGAGTGTTGACAAGACCTGTACAAAGACAGAGTTTAACAATCACAGTTTCAGCGAACGGAACAGTCAAGCCTGAGCGGTCAATTAACCTCAGCCCTAAAAATTCAGGCATCTTGAAAACACTGCTAGCCAAGGAAGGGGATATTGTCAAACAAGGACAGATTGTCGCTTATATGGATGATTCCAACCTGCGGGGGCAACTCACCTCTGCTCAAGGACAATTGGCACAAGCCGAGGCGAATTTGCAAAAAGCGATCGCAGGTAATCGCCCTCAAGATATTGCTCAAGCACAAGGAGCGTTAGACGAAGCCCAGGCGAATTTGCAAAAGGTACAAGCAGGCAATCGCTCTCAAGAGATTGCCCAAGCACAGGCACGCTTGCAAAGCGCTCAAGCTGCCCTTCGCCAAGCAGAAGATGATTTTGTTCGTAATCAACAACTTTACAATGCAGGCGGTATTTCCCTTCAGACTTTTAACCAAATCCGTGCCACTCGTGACAGCGCCCAAGCTAGTGTAAATGAAGCACAGCAAGCACTGGGGTTGCAAAAAGCTGGGTCACGTCCAGAAGACATCGAACAAGCACAAGCTGTCGTGAAGCAGAGACAACAAGCTTTGGCACTTGTGAAAGCCGGAACGCGCCAAGAAGATATTGACGCAGCCCGCGCCCAGGTAACATCTGCTCGTGGTTCGCTGCAAAACATCCAAGCCCAAATCAATGACACGGTAATTCGCGCCCCTTTTAATGGGGTGGTGACAAAGAAGTTTGCTGATCCCGGCGCTTTTGTGACACCCACAACTGCTAGTAGTGAAGTAGCTTCCTCTTCTTCTTCTTCAATCTTGTCTCTAGCTTCAACAAATGAAGTTGTCGCAAGTTTAGCGGAAACAAATATTTCCAAAATCCGCCTTGGTCAAAAAGTCTCAATTCAAGCAGATGCCTACCCAGGAAAAACCTTTGAAGGTAAAGTTAGTCAAATTGCTGCCCAAGCAATAGTAGAGCAAAATGTTACCAGTTTTGAAGTGAGAGTATCACTTTCAGATCCTCAAAGGCTACTGCGATCTGGAATGAATGTAGAAGTAGATTTTCAAGTCGGTCAAGTTGAAAATGTTCTAGTAGTGCCAACTGCCTCAGTAGTGCGCCAAGACAATGCCACAGGTGTGTTTGTGGCTGGAGCAAGTAATAAACCTGTGTTTACTCGCATCGAGACTGGCGTTACCGTAAATAACTTCACCGAAGTTAAGTCTGGATTGACAGGAAACGAGAGAGTATTACTGAGTTTTCCACCAGGATCACGTCCGCAATCAACACCACGAGGAGGAGTTTTTCCTGGTTTAGGAGGAGGAGGAAGAGGAACTGGCGGCGGCGGAAGAGGAACTGGTGGTGGCGGAAATCGTTCAGGCGGTGGTTCCCCTTAAGGAAGAAATGAGTTTTAAATGAAACCTTATGTTTAAGATATTTAAGGGCTTTTATAAAGCTAAGAAGACCCGCACAGTACCGTTGCTGGAAATCTTGACAATGGCGGCAGAGACTCTGTGGAGTAACAAATTACGCACAGGTTTAACTATGTTGGGCGTGATTATTGGAATTTCCTCAGTTATTGCCATTACTTCTGTCGGTCAGGGAGTGCAAAAGGGGGTTGAGCAACAGATACAAGCGTTGGGTACAGATGTGATCCAAATCTTGGCGGGTGCTGCAAGAAGCGGGAATGTCAGACAAGGAGTGGGTTCTAGCAGCACCTTGACCTGGGAAGATGCAAAGGCGATCGCTACACAAGCACCATCAGCACAGATGGTTTCTGCTTATCTCCAACGGACTGCCCAGGTTGTATATGCAGGACAGAATACCTCAACAACCATTTATGGCACAGATTTGAACTACCCAGAAGTGAGAAATACCCACCCTCAGCAAGGGAGGTATTTTACTCAGGAAGAATTAGATACTGCCGCACAGATGGCCATTCTTGGCCCTACAGTCCAAAGCACACTCTTCGGACAAGGTGTAAATCCTATCGGTGAGAGAATTCGTATTCAGGGAGAAGCTTACGAAGTGATTGGGGTGATGGAACCTAAAGGTTCTCAGGGACCGATGGATCGAGATGACCAGATTTTCATTCCTCTAACTAGTATGTCCAAAAGGCTAGTTGGTAACAATGCCCTGGTAGGCGTTTCTGTAAATGGAATTTTAGTCAAAGGTGCTAATCAGGAGGGGTTAGAAGCCGCTCAGTTTCAAGTCACCAATCTCTTACGGCTACGTCACAACATTTATCCGCCACAAGCTGATGATTTTCGGCTGACCAATCAAGCCGATATTATTAGTACCTTCACTAATGTTGTGGGTTTATTTACAGTTATGGTAGTAGCGATCGCTGGCATTTCGTTAGTGGTTGGCGGAATTGGTATTGCCAACATTATGCTGGTTTCCGTGGTCGAGCGGACGCGAGAAATCGGGATTCGCAAAGCCGTAGGAGCCACCAATTCTGCAATACTGAATCAATTTTTAGCTGAAGCGATCGTGATTTCCATTGCTGGTGGAGGTATTGGGATGGCGACTGGCGTTTTATTAGCCTTTATAGCTGCAAACATTTTCAAATTTCCCTTTGTCATTTCTTTCTTGTCGATCATTGCTGGCTTTGGACTCTCGTTAACCGTTGGCTTAATCGCTGGGGTGATTCCAGCACGGAATGCCGCCAAATTAGATCCAATCACCGCTTTGAGAAGCGACTAGTAGCGCAAGGCGGAAATCAAAAGTTAAAAGTCAAAAGTGTTATGGAATAAACTCTTTAGAGATTTTAAATGGTTGCTCTATTTACGTCGTGGTGTACTAGATATTCGTAATTTATATGACAACGATGATTTGGATGGAATCTATTACTAAAACCTATTACTTGGGAGAGGTTAGTGTTCCAATCCTTAAGGGAATTGAACTTTCCATCGAGGAAGGGGAATATGTGTCGATTATGGGTGCGTCAGGTTCGGGTAAATCCACGCTCATGAATATTTTGGGATGTCTGGATCGTCCTACAACTGGAGACTATATTTTTGAAGGCAGAAACCTGACAACTTTTGATGATGATGAATTAGCCTATATCCGCAACCAAAGAATAGGCTTTGTTTTCCAACAATTTAACCTATTGGCACGGGCAACAGCGCTGGAAAACGTTATGTTGCCAATGGTTTACGCTAACTTACCGAAACCAAAACGCCGTGAAAGGGCATTAGAAGCTCTGGAAAAAGTAGGGCTAGAGGCACGCATATCTAACCGTCCTAGTCAACTCTCTGGGGGACAACAACAACGAGTAGCGATCGCTCGTGCTTTGGTCAACCGACCTGCATTAGTTTTAGCAGATGAGCCAACAGGAGCTTTAGATACTGAAACTTCCCATGAGGTGATGAGTTTGCTGACAGAACTCAATGACCAGGGTATCACAATTGTGATTGTCACTCATGAGCCAGATATCGCTGCTCAAACCAAAAGGATTATTCGAGTTCAGGATGGTTTGATTGTCGGCTAATTTGTTAATATCAACCTTTAGAGGGAGAATTTAAGACTTAAATCTCTGTAGTCAATCAGGATGAAAACTTTTGATTGTATCCTCAAAGAAACCTAATTAATGACTACATCTAGATTATGAATTTCAGCTTATTCTTCGTACATTTTACCTGGGTTAGCGTAGTGAGCGCTATTCTGCTTCCAACTTTGGTAAGTGCAGCGAATCCCCCAGAACCGCAGAATTCCTCAAGCACTGTAAAGGTTCCCAATAACCTCAACCCCAATCCCAATCCTCTCCAATTGCCTACCAAGCCAGAAGAAGTAAAGATTCAGGGAACTGTGCCAATCAGTTTGGCACAAGCTTTGGAACTAGCAAAACGCAATAATCAAGACTTACAAGTAGCCATATTAGAGCTAGAACGCAGTCGCTCGGCGCTACGTGAGTCTCAAGCCGCCTTGCTTCCTAATGTTAATATTGACAGCAGTTTGACTAATCGTGGTAATGGTTTTACTAGCAGATCATCTCAAGCTAGCACCTCTTTTAATGGTTCAGCACAACTGAATTATGACCTCTATACTTCCGGGAACCGACAAGCTAATATCCGAGCGGCCGAGGAACAGCTACGGATAGATCAATTAGATGTTGAGAATGCATCTCAGGAAATCGAGCTGAATGTCACGACTGAATATTACGATTTGCAACAAGCAGATGAACAAGCACGAATTAATCGGTCTGCTGTGGAGAATGCCCAGGCTAGTTTGCGGGATACTCAAGCCAGAGAACAGGCTGGAGTGGGTACGCGGTTTGATGTGCTGCAAGCTCAGGTGAATTTAGCAAACGCCCAACAACAACTGACTGATTCTCTTTCGGAGCAACAAATTGCCCGTCGTCGGTTAGCAACTCGGTTAAGTTTGGCACAGTCGGTTAATATCACTGCGGCAGATCCGGTACAATTAGCCGGCCTTTGGCAGCCAACACTAGAAGAAACTATTGTCCGAGCCTTTCAAAATCGTCCAGAACTGCAACAGCAATTAGCACAACGTAACATTGATGAGCAACGGCGGCGACAAGCACTTTCACAGTTAGGGCCGCAAATTAGTTTAACAGGTAACTACAATCTGCAAGATCAGTTCGATGATGGCATTAGCATTAATGATAGCTATTCATTAGGACTCGACGGAAATTTAACTTTGTTTGATGGAGGAGCGGCAAGAGCAAGGGCGGCTCAGTCGAGAGCTAATATTGCGATCGCAGAGACTCAATTTGGTAGCCAGCGTGACCTAATTCGCTTTGATGTAGAACAGTACTACTCTCAATTGCAATCCAATTTAAATAATGTGCAGACTTCTAGTGTGGCTTTAAATCAAGCCAGTGAAGCTCTGAAGTTAGCAAGGCTGAGGTTCCAAGCTGGTGTGGGTACTCAAACAGAGGTGATTGATGCTGAAAATGACCTGACAAGAGCAGAAGGTAATCGAGTTACAGCTATTTTGAATTACAATCGCGCTCTAGCTAATTTGCAAAGAGCAGCCACTTCCAGGGCTTCGCGCTGATGTCAAATCATTAAATAAATTCAAGCTGCTAGTCGTTTTTGGGTAGAAGCTGGTTGGCATCTGCCGCAATTTCATCCCTATCAAGAATAAGATGAATGGGTAAAACTTAGATTTGATTAAACTACAAAAAAGGATGAGTTATAACTACAAGCTTAAAATCTTACCTTTTATAGTAATTTTCTTGTTAATAGTAGAATGCTTGCTAGTTTACCCACCTTCCATAGTAAGAGCAGATTCTTTATCGATTCCAGTTTACGAACAACGGATTATCCATAGTCCAGATGGCATCGGCAAATATTACATGGGCCGAGAAATCGCCAAAGTTATGGGATACACAGGCGCTGGGTGGCTAGAACGTCCAAGCCGAGAGGGAGAAGAACAGCCAAGTAAAATAGTCAGCCTCCTCAACCTAAAACCTAACGATGTAGTGGCCGATATTGGCGCTGGTACAGGTTACTTAAGTTTTCGCATCGCGCCGCTATTAACAGCAGGTAAAGTTTTGGCTGTAGATGTTCAACCAGAAATGTTGGAAATCATTGAGTTATTCAAAAAAGAGAAAAATATCACTAATGTTGAGCCTGTTTTAGGAACCCTTAGTGACCCAAACTTACCATCTGAAAGTATCGATTTGGGATTGATGGTAGATGCTTATCATGAACTTGAGTATCCCCAAGAAGTGATGCAAGGAATTGTGAAAGCGCTTAAACCAGGTGGCCGGGTGGTGCTGGTTGAATATCGGGGCGAAAATCCCTTTATTATGATTAAAGGTCTGCACAAGATGACTCAAAAGCAAGTCCGTAAAGAAATGCAAGCCGTTGGTTTAGTTTGGCGTGAAACTAAAAACTTGTTACCTCAACAGCATTTAATAATATTTGAAAAACCTGATTCTAGCGATTTTAGTTGATTCTGAACTTACTTCCATCCCTCTCTCCTAAAAGGCTACGGTGTACACACAAGTCGGAAAAACTTCATCCACCAAAGAATTGCAGTGCGTTACGCTGGCGTGACAAAGCTAAATTGCTGCAATCATGGCGATGCCTACAGCGGTCTACGCCAACCCATTTGTTATTTCGGCGAACCCATTTGTTATTTCGGCGTACCCATTTGTTATTTCGGCGAACTTGTCACGCCACGACGAAACTCCTAGAAGAGTTGAAACCTATGCTGGTCATACTTGTGTGTACACCGTAGCTCCTAAAAGGAGAGAAGCTTTGATACTTATACTTACTCCCATTCCCTCTCTTCTCTACGAGAGGCTTCGCCAACGAGACGCTGCGCGAATGTAGGGAAGGGGCTGGGGGTTAGGTCTGTATTGAACTCAACCCAGAAGCGCTATATAGTAATTTAGTAAATCTGTAGAAAAATATGCACCAAGCGATAATAAAGTAAGACTCCTTGCCAGAGCAGAAAAACATGGTTAACCTATCACTCAAACAGCGAATTCCTCCTTTAGAGAATGGCGATCGCCTCACTCGCTGCGAATTTGAACGACGATATCAAGCAATGCCCCGTCATCAAAAGGCAGAATTAATTGAAAGAGTTGTATATTTGGCATCCCCATTACGCTTTGAAAGCCACGCTGAACCACATGGCCATCTAATAGGTTGGTTATGGATATACCAAATTGCTACTCCTGGTGTGAGATTGGGAATTGAGCCAACAGTTCGCTTAGATAGAGACAATGAACCGCAGCCAGATGGGGCGCTATTAATCACACCAACAGCTAAGGGACAATCTCGTTTTAGCGATGATGATTATATAGAAGGTGCGCCAGAACTCGTAATAGAAATAGCAGCTAGCAGTGTTGCTATTGATTTACATGACAAGAAAAAAGTCTATGGTCGGAATGGGGTAAAAGAATACATTGTTTGGCAAATATTTGAAAACAAATTAGATTGGTTTAGTCTGCAACAAGGAGAATACGTGTCCTTACAAGTGGACGCAGATGGAATTATCAAAAGTCAAGTATTCCCTGGTTTGTGGTTGTCAATGTCAGATTTACTTGCTGGTAATATGCAGCAAGTATTGGCTGTGTTGCAGTTGGGATTAAATTCGCCAGAACATCAAAGATTTGTGCGGCAATTGTCTGGAGAAGAAAGATAGTGGAATTAATTCGTAATACTCGCCTCCGGCGAGAAACAAGCTACGTAATTCGTAATTATTCGATAGAAGACAGGTGGTTACTCTGCACCATTAATTACGAACTATTTGGTTACAGTATTTTTCTGGTATCACTCTATTTTTTTGGGAATGAGACTGGCGCTTTTGGTTGCACTATCCCAAACAATCCAGCTAATAGAATTATCTAAATCATCGGGGCTATTTGAAACTTTGAAATATAACTTTTCTTCGCCTTTAGTTTCAACAGCAAAGTCGGCATTTTGAGCATAAACCACGATAAAACCTTTGTCTCGCAAACAATACATCGCCCAGGCTTTCAATGATTGCTTGTATGGTTCGTGTGGAATTGGCGGTTTTTTGATTGTGTCTTCAATTAGTTTAAATATTTGCGTGACTTTTGCGGTCATAGTAGATACTTTTGTTATTACCTTTAAGTTAACTAGGTTCTGGATCGCAACGAATTTCAATCATAAAGCCATCTGGATCGTAAAAATACACACCTCTACCAGTAGGACGAGTGACTGGGCCATGTGCGATCGCTATTTTATTTTCTCTGATCACTGTCACCGCTTGCTCAAATAACTGCGGATCGATATCAAAGGCCAGATGGTAGGCTCTGGTGAATGTCTTCTCTGGATTGGGATCTGGTGGTGATAATTCTGGTTCCCCAAATAAATCGAGTATCGTTCCATCCGGGGTGATGAAGTTGGCTACTTTCCCCGATGCGACAAGTTCCGTCAGGGTTGCGGGTACTTCGTCGCCTGTGAGTTCGTGCAAACCCAGGATTGTGCCATAAAAATAGCGGGAAGCTTGCATATCCTGGACGTTGAGGGCTATGTGATGCACTTTACGCAGATTTCCTGGCGCAAGGACACTGTTCGCGGATTGGGTGCTAGATAGCATAATAAAACAAAATTTCCCTACAGAGATAGAAGCTTGACTTCTTTCTTAAAGTTTATTATTCATAATAAACACTTAGCATGGCTTTTGATTATTCTTTAGACTTTAAAAATATCGATTTTCGCCAACATCCTGAACTCTATCGTGTTGGCAAGGGTGAGCAGGGTGTACTTTTGGTAGAACCATACAAATCAGAAATTCTTCCCTACTGGCGGTTCAAAACTCCTGAGATTGCTAGAGAATCGAGTAAAAAAATCTATGAGATGTTTCTTGATTATTTAGATAAAGATGATTTTGTCGGCGCAGATATGGCACGAAAGTTTATCCAAATGGGTTATACTCGCTCTCGCCGTTATGCTAATCATAAAAGCGGCAGGAAGTATAAACAAAATTCCGAAGATTCAGGTTCCAAAAAAGAGATTCTTCCATACGAAGTAGACTCAGTGAAAGCGGAATCAGCAGCTATATTTAAAGCTAAGTGGGTAGAAGCAAAGACAAATGATAAATATCAAGAGCTTTTAGCCAAGCATAAACAGATGTATGAGAGCATCTCACCTTTGCAAATAAATATACCTGGCGATTAGAAATCGCGGCTACACAAACTCTCGCAGAGAAGTCCGCCTGCGGGGACTCAGGAATTTGAAACCCACATAGGTGGGTTTTGTCTGTATAGCCGCGAATGACTTTTGCCAGGGCGAGTCTTTGATACTCGCCGACGAGTCTTTGATGCTCGCCAATGAGTCTACAGGACTGATTGCAGAAACTTTTTACATTGTCGCCGATTAATTTAAGATTAACGCGATCGCATTTTCTCACTCAGCAATCCAACAATAATCATAGTTGAGCGATCGCATCTCCCTTATTTTCATCGAATCTCCTCTCTGGGGAAGCCGACAAAAATCATACTGTGTAACAATAGCTGTAGCTTAGGAGCATGGCTGACAGCACTAGTACAGCACGGCGTAAATAGAGCAACCATTTAAAATCTCTAAATTTATTCCATAAAATTTTTGACTTTTGCCTTGCAGTACTAGTTTCCACAGTAACCTTCACCGTATTGTCCCGAATTACTGAAATTATCGCCGATATTCGTCGCCGCAATCGCCGATTAGCTGGTACAAATCGCGTGATTGGCGAGATACTGCACTGATGCGATCGCGATCGTCTGCATCTAAACTAAAACTAAATACTTTAGCGTTATCTTCTATATGTTCAGATACGCCAAGTCTGGCACCAACTATCACACCTCCCACAGTTGGCTGATCTAAAATGTAACGCACTGCTACGTTAGAAATGCTGACCCCATGCTTATTAGCAATTTCCTTCAGGATAGCCAGCAACTCTTGAAATAATTGCCAACCACCCCAAGCATCGATCATATTTTTATATTTTTTCAAACTAGCAGTGGACAAATCAAATCCTCGTGGTTCAGGTTTGCCCAAATAGTTTTCTGATAACAAACTGCCGCACAATGTGCCGTAAGTAAAAAGCTTTATGTCATGCTGTTGACAAAACTCCACCATATTAACTTCGGGGCGGCGGTCAACCAGAGAAAATTGCACTTGGTTAGAAACAATTTTGATGCCTGCTTCGGTAATAATCTTCAGGTTTTCTGTGTCAAAATTAGTTAAACCTAGATGCTTAATTTTTCCCTCAGTCTGAAGCTCTGCCATATATTTGAGGGCATCCAGGTAATTTTTATCTTGATATTCCCACCAATGGAATTGCATCAAATCTAACGATTCCACATTCATCCTTCTCAGGGAAATATCAATATTTTCCTCAACCAGTTTCTTGGTCATTTTGCCTGGACGAGGAACCCATTTTGTAAAGGCTTGTACCTGAGATAAAGCATCTTTCCCACGGGTATCAATTAGTTGGCAGCGAAACTCACCAATAAAGTCTTCAGCCGGGCCATAATGGTCTGCTAAATCCCAAGTGGTAAAGCCTGCATCTAAATATTTGAACATAGTCTCGATGGCAGCTTGGGGATTTATCCGTCCGTGTGCGCCAGAGACTTGCCACATCCCATTTAATATGCGGCAGATGTTCAAATCGGGAGTAAATTGGAGACGGCTAGCTGCGGGTAAGTTCATTTTCAAATTTAGGAGGGAGAAGCTAAGAGTTAGGAGTTAGAAGTGAGAAGAGTTAATAATTAGTGAGTTTACAAGCTGGTTTTACAGCCTTTTTAACTTTTCTACTTTATTATGAATGATTTAAGGCTGCTAGAGCTAATAACTACTAAAGTTTTAACTCCTACCTCTTAATTCTCGACTCATAAATTTTTAACGCCAGTCTTTTCCAGCTTCTTCGAGAACGTAAGCAGCAACATCTTGGATTTGCTGTTCAGTGAGGCGTTCTTTGTAGGCTGACATATTATTTTTACCATTGGTAACTATAGATGTAACCGCCTCTATTGAATCCATACCATACTTTTTCAGCGCTTGCTTTTTAAGATTTTTACCTCGCCTGATTATATTGCTGCCGTTGATATGACAACCAGCACAATGAACACTAAATATTTGTTCACCGTTGATTGTGTCTGCTGCACTAGCAGGTAAATTAAAACTGCTTATCAATAACAAAAATGTTACTAACACTAATGTGACTAATTTTTTCAATTAACTTCTCCCGATTTTGACATACTGGTTGTAGGTATTAGTGCCATAAGTAATACTACAAAGATTCAAAGTCAGTTGTAAATCCAGCAAAATTTGCACAATCTTCTTGAAAAGCTTCTGCATCATTAACATCTTCAATTTTGTAGGACATGATGCGTGTGCCATCTGGCTTTTTTTTGGAACTAATCAATTCACCTTGATATTTCTCTGCGATCGCTTTAAATTCAGTACCATACTGTTTCCAAGCATCATCTGAACAAGTAATATTTACTTGCCACATATTTTTATCTCAATTACTACCAACAAATATCAATCATCTCACGAATGGGCATAATGCTACACATCACCTCCTTAGGGTTATCATTTTCTATCTAAAGAAAGTGCCGAGCATTATCAGACTACGCCATAATATGGGTGTGGGAACATATCTAGAAAATTTTATCCAAATTAGTTAAACCCCAAGAGTTGAAAATGCCTAACAATATCAAACAACAAATTCAAGCAGACCTGCAACAAGCTAAAGAAACTGGACAATTAAGAACTGAACGGATTCGAGAAATTGTGAAATCGGCAGTTTCTCAAGTAGCTTCTGAGTTTAAACAAGGTTCAGGTGAAGTTCGTAGTCTTGTTAAAGATGCTGTTTATGCTGTAATTGAAAACTTCCAAGAAAAAGGTAGCGAACTCAAAGATGAAGTGACAGCTTCCATTGAAGGCGCACTAGAAGGGATTAATAGCAAAAGACACGAAACCATTGCTCAAACTCAGACAGATATAAAGAGGCTACAGGCTCAACTGGATGGTGAAGAGGAACAACTCCAGCAAGAAGTTGATGTAATTTTGGCAGAGATTGAAGAGACGGGTAAGGAAAAACCTGCTAGTACCAAAACTGCAATTGATTCTGCTGTTAATGCCCTTAAGGATAGTGAAGAAGCAGGATTGTTAAAGAAACGTTACGCCCAACTGCAAGCGCAGCTAGCCATTGTTCGAGCTAACTTAGCTGCACGCTATGGCGGACGTAATATGGAGGTTCAAGATTATCTAGACGAGGCTAAACACTGGTATGATAAGGCTCGTCCCCAAGCAGAATCTATGGCTGTACAGGTAGAAGAAAAGCGATCGCAGCTAGAAGATAAACTAGGAGAAGCTGGTACATCTCTAGCAAGAAAAGAGCGCCAAATCAAACAAACCTTAAGGGAGTTACTCTTAACGGCGGCTGACTTATTCAAAGATAAGGACGCTGCTACTAAAGAGCGGGATACTATTCATAAATAGACTGGACTCTCTTTTGACAAAACACTGATACATATAGATAGATTGTTGTAGGGGCGCGGATATTACCAGCGTCCCTACAAACGTATTAATGTCATTATTAAATAATCAGTTTCTGTAGAATGTGTTATGCCAAAGCTTAACGCACTGCTTGATAAGCTGAAAAAATCTAAACTTCACAATCCAATTAAATCAAAATCTTTCTTAAAGATATCCAAAAATTAAATTACTTAATTCCTGTGTCGAATACAACTGTCTGATTTCTTCTTCCCCTGCTCACCAAAGCGATTGATTACTTTTTTATTTGGAATTCCCTTGTGGGGTGGGCAGCGTTTGACTGATTTAGACTGAGCCTTATCGAAGTAGCGCTCACGCCGAATTTTTTTTTGCCCGCCCTAATTATGTAAATTAAATGTAGAATAGCTTATCAATTATACTAAAAACTAAAATGGTGCGTTAGGCTTTAGCCTAACGCACCCTACTTAAGATTCACTAAAATTTATCTTGCGTATTTAGTAAATATTCCCTTCTCTATTGAGTTGTTCATCATGCTTGGCAATGACCCAAATTGCATGAATACTACCGGGTAGCCAACCTAGAACTGTGAGCAAGATGTTAATAAACAGAGTTGGGCCAACTCCAACTGTCAGGAAAACGCCTAAGGGAGGCACTAACAAACCTAGAAGGAAACGAACTAATTTCATGATTTTGCTGTATTTTGTGATTTTCTTTAATTACATTCTGATAAAGATACCGAATTAGGAAATCTACCTAATGAATTATCTTAATTCGGAGATTTTATATGGAGTAGAAACAGAATATAATTAATATTTCTACTCCTACTGATACTTATCTAGAGGGTAACTGATCTTGGCTTTTAATATCACCACTGCCAGTTAAAAGATTTTTTTCAACAAAGTAGTTGTTAATTAAGGTGTTAGCGAAGGTAAGAATTACTGGACCAAGAAGGAAACCAATAATTCCGCGAACTGCGAACCCAGGAACTAATACTGCTGCTAACCAGAAACACAAACCGTTGACGACGAGCGAAAATGCTCCAAACGATAGAAAGTTAAGCGGTAAAGAAAGAGTAGACAGAATTGGTTTAACTGAACCGTTAATTAGACCAATTACTAAAGCAGCAATCATAGCTGCGGGAAAATTAGCAATATTAACGCCTGGAACAACTAAATCAACAATCAACAGGCTCAAAGCTGTAGCTAGGGCGGTTAATAATGGTGTTAACATTTTTTCTTACCTAATCACTAAAGATTTTTTGTAACTTCTTATCTCATCTTTAACTATGTGCTAGGTTTTAGCCTCTCTTGCAAGATAGAATTTCCTTCTACCGTTAGGCCGATCATTGAGAAAACAATAACAGCTTTTGTATGGACGTAATATTATTGTATGGGAGCATAGCTATGCGCCCCTACTCTGTTTGACAAATTGCAAAACTTACAAGTGCCGTGAACCCTTCTTTATAAAGGTGCATTAAACAAATTTAACGCACCACTACGAATTTAAAATTAATATCATGTTCGCCAAATTACCCATAAAAAAAGAACTCTACCCCAATCCCTCTCGAAAAGTGGGGCAGGCAGACAAAGCACAGCTTTGACAGGGTGGGGTTCTTCGGGTTTAATAAGCAATCAAGCAAATATGAGATCACTCAGATTTCCCAGACTCAGGCTGATAGTAAAGAGCCGATTTATACAAGATTTGTTCTTGATGGGTTTCTAAAGTGCAATTAGACAAGGGATAAGTTACACAAGTAACAACATAACCAGCCTGTACTTCATTTGGGCGTAAAAATTTTTGCTCACTTTGATCAACTTCACCGCTAATGAGTTTGGCGACACAAGCAGAACATTCGCCTTGTTTGCACCCAGATGGTAGGCGGATACGAGCATCTTCCGCTATATCCAGAATATATTGATCATCTGGTACTGGAATGGTACGATCTAATCCCAGTGTAGGATTGATGAATCGAACTTGATAAACTGCCATTTCCTGTTTATAATTATTGTTTAACTGCTTTCATCGACAAACTAATCCGCTTGAGTTTCTCGTTGATTTCTAGCACCTGCACTTTGACTACTTGTCCGACTTTAACCACTTTTTTGGGATCGTCTACAAATCTATCAGCCAGTTGGGATATATGCACCAAGCCATCTTGATGTACACCGATATCCACAAACGCGCCAAAGTTAGCGACATTTGTGATCATTCCCTCTAGTTCCATTCCTAGCTTTAAGTCCCTAATTTCTTTAATTCCTTCTCTAAAGGTGGCATACTTAAACTCTGCACGGGGATCTCTACCTGGTTTTTCTAGTTCGCTGAGGATGTCGCGCAGTGTGGGTTCGCCGACCCTATCGGTAACATATTTCTTCAGGTTGGTCTTTTTAAGTTTTTCGGCAATTTGTGTCACCTGATTTAATGGCACATTTAAATCAGATGCGATCGCTTCTACTACAGAATAACTTTCTGGATGCACTGCTGTATTATCCAATGGGTTATCACCGCCGCGAATTCGCAGAAAACCCGCCGCTTGTTCAAAAGCCTTTGGCCCCAGCTTCGGAACCTTCAAAAGTTGTCGGCGGTTTTTAAAGGCTCCATTCTGGTTACGATAGGCAACAATATTATTGGCAACTGTTGCCGTAATCCCAGAGACAGAAGTCAGAAGTTCTTTGGAGGCCATGTTCAAGTCTACGCCGACGTAGTTAACGCAGCTTTCTACAGTCTCATCCAATTTCTTTTTCAGCAACTTTTGATCGACATCGTGCTGATATTGTCCCACACCAATAGATTTGGGATCGATTTTCACCAGTTCCGCCAAAGGGTCTTGCAAACGGCGGCCGATGCTAATCGCACCGCGCACGGTAATATCTAAATCGGGAAACTCTTCTAGCGCCACAGTACTGGCAGAATATATAGATGCGCCAGATTCATTCACCATCACCTTAACTGGTTTGCGTTCTATGGTTTCCAATACTTGCGTGACAAACTCCTCTGTCTCGCGGGACGCTGTACCGTTACCAATGGCAATTAACTCAATCTTGTACTTTTCAATCAGATTTTTGACAGTTTGTGCAGCTTTAGCGCGTTGTTCAGCCGCTTGGTGAGGAAAAACCGCTTGGTATTCCAAAAATTTCCCCGTTTGGTCGAGGACAGCAACTTTACACCCCGTCCTAAATCCAGGGTCTATCGCCAGCGTTGGTTTCATTCCTGCTGGTGCAGACAGTAGCAACTCTCGCAGATTAGTTTCAAATGTCTTGATTGATTCTATGTCTGCATAGACTTTAATCTCAGAAATTACCTCTCCCATTAGAGAGACTTTCATCAAACGATTGAATGCATCCTTCAACATCACTTGATAAAAATCCCGAATTGTCCGAACTTTGGTTTTAATTTCTTTCGACTCAAGATAGTAAAGTACTGTATCCTCATCAAAAGCAATTTCAAAGCTTAATACTTTCTCCGTTTCACCCCGACACAACGCCAGCATATTGTGGGGTGCTATATTTTTTACCTTAATTTGATAGTTACGGTACATCTCAAATTTGGTTGTACCTTCAGGATAATCATCTTTGATGCGGGAGACAAATACCCCTTCTTCGAGAAGATAATCGCGGATATATGCGCGTAATTCAGCTTTCTCAGCCACTTCTTCCGCTAAGATATCAGCAGCACCTTTGAGCGCTTCTTCTGCTGTTTTTACTCCCTTGACTTCCGAAATATACTTAGCCGCTTCTGCTTCTAAAGAAATTGTTGTAGTAGTATTTTTTACATTTAATGATTTGATTAATTCCGCCAGTGGTTCGAGTCCTTTTTCTCTGGCGATAGTGGCGCGGGTGCGTCGTTTTGGCCGATAGGGTAGATATAAATCCTCAAGTTCAGTTTTTTGTAAACAGGATGAGATTTTGGCTTTAAGTTCATCTGTGAGTTTACCTTGTTCTGCGATCGCATTTAAAATTACAGATTTTCGTTCTTCCAGTTCTGTTAAATAAGTATATCGATCAGCCAGTTCACGTAGCTGCACTTCATTCATCTCATCAGTGCGCTCTTTACGGTAACGTGCAATAAAGGGAATCGTTGCACCCTCCGCCAAAAGTTCCAGCGCATTTTGCACTTGATGGGCTTTGAGATTTATTTCAGTTGCCAGTAGTTGAGGAATGTTCAGCATTGAGTGTCTAAAATGAAAAAATGAAAATGCTACTTTTTAAGGTAATATGCTAGATGCTTATCCTGGCGCAAGGTCAAAGTTTTAAGCTAATTTACCAGATGATTGCTCACAAGAGCGCAATTGGTAAAATAGACAAAATCCACTCAATCCGTGTGGGTAAACAAGAGTCTATATAGCATAGCGCAGCTACACTGAGTTGGGACGGCAGAGCGAACATCACCAAAAAGTGTGTATCCTACTCTTAAAGCTTGCTACGTCCAACATCGATCACAGAAAAAGAAATTATTTGCCAAGCTTTTGAGTGCTTTTTCTCTGGTAATCATTACAGCGTTTCTAGATCAGATGGAGTACATCCTCAAAGTTGAAATGCTTCATATTTTAGGTATAGCCATACCTAACTAGTATAAAAGCGCAATATCAATAGGTATAAGTTACAGCGTTTCGTAATCTTGACTTTTTATAATATTTATTTCGCTTGACTGTTGTCGCTAAAACCTTATTGGATGTAAAATTAACCACACTTCCAAAAACAATTTCAATTTGTTTTATAACCATAACAACTTTTAATTCAGAAATTTGTACGATGCCTTTGTTTTTCTTGATACCACTGTGTACTGCTTTAGCCATTGGCTACTTCTTTAAAAAGAGTAGTGATGAAATTGCATATATTGCAAGTGTATTTGCAGTTATTAGCTTTATTTTCAGTTTAGTATTAGCACCCTGGCAGATTCAGTTTGGATTGCTAATCGTTGTCTTAATGATTACTAACAGACTTTTGCAGGAAAATGAGTCCAAAGAAACTGAAGCTACTAGAAAAAAAACTAGAGAAATTAAATAATTTTAACTACCACGAACTAGTTATTTTTCAACTTTAAACTGCTGAAAATGATATAGGAATCTGTTTTGATTTCTAAAGTTATTTGCTTAGGCAGAAAGTAGGGAGCGGGGAGTGGAGAATGGTAAATCAGCCTTTTCGAGTTGTATGGAGTTTTTTGGAAAATCAAATATGAGTCCTATATAAGACAGCTAATTTATAGGAACCCTAAATTATTCATGAGATTTGTGAACGATGTTTTTGTTCTTTTCATCCTTAGCGTACTTGGCGGTTCGTCATCATCCAAATTTCTCCCAACTCAGATAAGATTGCTATAAGAGAATTCCAAAATACAACCTTCTGGTTTACTTAAATCTAACCTAATTTTAAACTAAGTTTTGTCCGACATATCTGAATTTGAAGATTTTCGTGGGTAAATAGAAAACAATTCAGACTCTCGATTAACATTTAGAAATTTTCTGTATATGGTGTATTTTTATACTAATATCTCAATTATTTACGCTGTTGTTAAAGTTTCAAATTTACTCTCCCAACTCTTAGCTTTGCACCTTTAGAGTTTGATCCTAAATTCCTACATCTGCAAGGTTATTAGCTAGAAAGTGGTAGACAAATGTACAAATTCTTAAAAATAAAGATTCATCGAGGGGAAAGTGTAGATTTTATAAAGTTTTTGTTTAAGTATATTTCCTTAAAATGAATTTTTGATGAAGTATGGCGATAAATTTGCAACACTGTTTTCTCGTGGTATTCTAGTAAGTGATTATATGTAAAAATAAATTATGAGATAAAGCTCTAATTAATATTACGTATAGTTCAGAAAAATCAAATCAAAGCAATAGTAAAGATAATGTAAAAAAATCTCAAGCTCCCTTAAATCAATGTAAACCGCAAGTTGATTGATCACCCAAAGCTAGTTTACATTACCCCTTAATCTCGTCAAAAATTCCATTTTGACATTCAGTAAAATCACTTGGAAATCTGTAAATTACATTACTGTAGAATTATCTATAGTTGACCTTTTTAGGCAGACTTCTGTTACTTCTTGTGTTGCGGTGTCCGAAAATAACACCTATACACACTCGATTTGAGTACAAATTTTTCTTAATCGCCTTAGTTTCCAGCCGAGGTTACAGATATGTCTGTGAGCCTTGATAAATTCTGCGGTATGTTCAGTAAACTAATCAACATTTTTTGGAGAAAATTTAAGAACATTTATCAATCTAGCTTAGTTTTGATGCACAAGTTAATGCTTTGAGAAATTGAGTAGTGTCTTCAAGAGGATTTCTACAGAGGATACAACTGATGAAAGTTAATCAATGGGTTAATCAAAAATTCTGGAAATCCATTATTATTCGCTTAACTCCATCTGTTAAACATACGGGTCTAATCCGAGTTCAGCATAAGCGATGCCTTAGAGTCAATCTTCCTTATGTCTACATCTACTATGATATAGATATTGCGATCGCCTACGGCGGGCGGATACGCAATCGCACTAAAACTAGTCTGGAAGCATAACTGGCTGATACGTAATATATCTGTAATTTGCAATTGAGCAAAGCCTAAATTGATTGTGCCAATTGCCAAGCCGGGAACAAATTTAGCATATTCTACTCCGATAATATCGGACGTTGGCATAATACAGCAACCGTCTTACAAGCTATATAGTATATAGTTGCTAACCTTTGGATATAAGCTTCGATGATTATTTTGATATTAGCCACTTCAACATAGCTTTACTAATTTTTTTGTTTATTTACTGAAGTGAAAGTCGAATTGCACAGAAGGTTTGACCGAAATCCGAAACGTTCAAAACAATGGGCTGTTTACTGCCCGGTTCATACCTGCTATCTCGATTGAGGCAAATTTACTATGAAATCTATCCCGCAAGTTTCCAACTTTAAAATAATTCCTTATATTATCTTATTTGTCAGTATTTTATTTAGTATTTCTGGGCAGTTGCTAATGAAATATACCATGAGCCACACAGGTGAGGGACTATTTACTTGGGAATTTCTTCAAAAATTAGCATTAGCTATTACTGTTTATTGCTTAGGAATAGTAAATTGGATATTAGCTTTGCGCTCTGTAAAATTGAGTATTGCTTATCCACTGACTAGCTTAAATTATGTCGGCATACTTTTCGGCTCATACTACTTTTTTAATGAAGTAATTACATTAACTCGAATAGCAGGAGTAATTACTATTTTTTTGGGTGTTCTTTTAGTGGTTATTCCACTGAAAAAATCCACATAAATTTATAGAAAATTGCATAACAAGGATTGACAAATGAACATCATTACTTGGTTAGTTTTAATGCTTGTAGTTTTATTCGGAACAACAGCTAACGTATCACTAAAATATGGACTTCACATTTCTAGTCCTACTAAAGGAGCAAGCGCATCTATTCAAAATCTATTATTATCTCGTTATTTTTGGATTTGGTTTATCTGCTATACATTTATGACTATTTTGTGGCTTTATGTATTGCGGACAATTCCTCTGAGCCAAGCATTTCCAGTTTTAGGATTAATGTATGCATTTATACCCATTGCTTCTCACTATCTTCTAAAAGAGCAGGTTATATTTAGCCAGTGGTTAGGAATTTCCATTATCATAACTGGTGTAATTCTTGTTGTAAATTAATAGCTAAAAAGCCAGAAAGCAGGGCTATTAATATTAAAATACTTTGAAAATAAATCTCCAAAATATCCTTACACAAGTTAAATTCAATTTATGAATATAGGTATCATTGGCGGTGGTATAACTGGACTAGTATTAGCCCAACGTCTTTCAAATCAAGGACATAAAGTAACTGTATTCGATAGTAATAAGCAGCTTGGTGGACTTACCACTTATCATGATTATGGCTTATTTACCTGGGATCGCTTTTATCACGTTATCCTCCCTTCGGATACTCATTTAATAAATTTTCTTAGAGATATTGGCCTTGGGGATAAACTGCGTTGGCATCGAAGTTTAACAGGCTTCTACGACAATCAAAAATTTTATTCTATCAGTAACTCTATAGAATTTCTCCGTTTCCCTCTATTTGGACTTATAGGTAAAATTAGATTAGCTTTTACTCTCTTATATGGTTCACGCCTTAATAACTGGCGGCGTTTAGAGAAGATATTAGTTGAAGATTGGCTATTGAAACTCGGTGGTAAAAGCACATACGAAAAGCTCTGGAAACCCTTGCTTTTATCCAAGTTAGGAGAGAACTATAAGCGAATATCAGCAATTTTTATCTGGGCTTATATCAAACGACTATTTTCAGCGCGAGATTCTTCATTAAATAAAGAACAACTTGGTTATGTCTCAGGCGGTTACAAAACTGTTTTTGACCATATAGAAAAATTAATTTATGCGGCTGGAGGCCATATCCGCACAGGCGTTGCGGTGGAATATATCGCGCCTCATCCAGAAGGTGGAATGTGGGTAGAATATCAACGTAAAAAGGAACATTTTGATAAAGTCATCTTTACTGGGCCAGTTAATATTCTGCAACAGGTTGCTGCCAAAGAACTGGTGAAAGTTTCAGACACAGGTGAAACAGTAGAATACCTGGGCGTAATCTGTATGGTACTTATTACTCGCAAACCTCTAATTCCTTATTACGTAGTAAACATTGCCGATAGAAATGTTCCCTTTACTGGAGTCATCGGGATGAGTAACCTAGTTTCTTTGCAAGAAACAGAAGGATATCACATGACATTCCTACCAAAATATATACTTTCCACTGACCCATTATTAAAACAGCCCGATGATGAATTGCGCCAAGTATTCTTCCAGGGTATACGTTTGATGTTCCCAGAACTCAAAGCAGATGATATTGTCGCAGCACACATTAATCGAGCTATTAAAGTACAGCCACTACAAGTTTTAAATTATTCAAGTCTTGTTCCAAAAGTGAGTACTGAAAACGATGATTTTTTCGTCGTCAATACCTCACAGTTGGTCAATGATAGCGTCAACAACAACGCAGTCGTCCGACAGGTCGATGAATTTCTCAAGAAATCAACATTACTGAATTCTTGAAATTTAAAAATGAGATTTTGAAAATAACACGAGGTACTTATGAGTCTTTTTGTTCTTTTACCCGCATACAACGAGCAAGAATCAATTCGCCCCTTGTTTAAAAAGTTCCAGGTATTGCAGCAAATCTCTAATATGGAGATAAAACTGATTCTTGTTGATGATGGTAGCAGGGATACAACTGCTCAGACTGCAATAGATGAAGCTCAATCACTGGGGATATCACTAAAATTAGTTCAACACACCAAAAATGGTGGTTTAGGTCAAGCAATTAAAACAGGTTTCACGACTTTTTTAGAAATTTCTAAAGAAGGCGATTTTTTAGCCGCGATGGATTGCGATAATACTCAACCACCAGAACTGTTGATAAAGATGTATGACACCATGATAGCTGGTAGCTATGATATTGCGATCGCATCTAGATATCGAAAAGGCTCTAAAGTCATAGGCTTATCAAAATTTAGAGAGATAATGAGTTACGGCGCAAGCTGGCTTTTTAGAATTGCAGCTCGTGTTCCAGGTGTAAGAGACTACACTTGTGGTTACAGACTGTATAACCGTAATTTAGTTAGTAAACTGGATATGTATTATGGGGACAGTTTATTCACTGAAAGTGGTTTTGCTTGTATGATAGATTTACTATTGAAATCCAAAGTGCTCAAACCAAAAATCGTAGAAATTCCAATGGTTTTGAGATACGATCAAAAGCCAACTGCCAGTAAGATGAAAATTCTTAAAACTATTACTCGAACCCTAAACGTCTTGTTTAAGAATTTATTATCGACAGGGCAAACTTCTAATTTAGGTGAGGCTTTCAATCAGCAAGAAACAGCAAGAATTCCACTGAAAATGACAAATAGAAAATAAACCTGAGAAAGATAGTCTGGATTAAATTAAGCTAATCAGCAAACAAGATTGCGTATGTAGTAGGAGTAAGTAATCAGGAAGTTTCTGTATTGTGACCAGAGTGAGAGCATCTCCTAGCTCGTGACTACCTTCGTTGAAAAGAGCGTTAGTTAAGTATATATATAGGTGCATTTCTTTTTACAGCGACACCCTCATTCAAAATTTCAGCCTGCCTTTGCGGGCTTTGTTTATATATAGGACTTACGCAGTACTCTCTGAAACTCTTATTTCTCCGTGTCCTCTGCGGTAGTCTGCGGCAAGCCGCTTCTCTACGAGACGCTCCGTGAATGCATTTACGATTTTCCCTTAACTGTGCGTAAGTCCTGATATAGCCGTAAACTTCTAGCTAAGACAAAGGGCAAAATCCCCTTGTTAGGAGGGAAATCCACACTGCCTTTTTACCAACTGTAGCTTTCACTGATTTGTTAGACTGAACACACCAGGATTTATCAGTCAAATCTCTGAATTACGCCAGCAGACGAGGCTACCCATGCTTACAAGTACGCTACTTCTCTCGAATCAACTTCCCACCCTCCAATATTCCTCCACACCAGAGCGTTTCGATGAAACCTGGGAAGCCCCCCTGGCTACCCTCCTGGGACTAGGACGCGCCGCTGGCGCTGACTTCATCGAATTATTTTTAGAACGTCGCAACTATATTAGTTCTCTTGCAGAAGACGACTCTATCACTAGTATTTCACCCAGTTTGTCTACAGGCGCGGGAGTCAGAGTATTTCGCGGCAAAGCCGATTGCTACGTCAGCACCAATGACCTTTCTTTTTCTGGTTTGAAAGCAGCTTTAGAAAAAGGTCTTTCTATCCTAGGACTGCAACTACCCACCCCTAAAGCTTTCATCCCAGAAATCAACCTAGAATTATTGAGAGATTACGCTACTAAGAGAGGCAAAGATGCCTGGCTACCAGTATGTAGCTCCATCCGAGAAATGGGAGAAGTCCTTCTTGATGGTACTGCCCACCTGAAGCAAAAAGCTAGCCACATCCAATCGCGCCGTGCTAGCTATTTCCGAGATTGGCAAGAAGTTTTAATCGCCGCCAGTGATGGTACTTTTGCTCGTGACATTCGCCTCACCCAGTCAGTAGGATTTAACCTCCTGTGTGCTGATGGTGCTAATCGTGCTTCTATCGGTGAACGCGCGGGAAATACTAGCGATGCCAACTTCTTGAGAACTTGGGATTCTCAACAAGCCGCCGAAAAAATAGCAGAATCTGCTGGCAAAATGCTCTACGCAGATTACGTAGAATCGGGTACTTACCCGATTATTATGGCTAATCACTTTGGCGGAGTAATTTTCCACGAAGCTTGCGGACACCTGCTAGAAACTACTCAAATTGAACGCAATACCACTCCCTTTGCTGACAAAAAAGGCGAAAAGATTGCCCACGAAAGTCTGACAGCCTGGGATGAAGGTCGGTCTGACAATGCCTTCGGGACAATTGACATGGATGACGAAGGTATGCCTGCTCAAAGAACCCTATTAATTGAAAAAGGCGTTCTCAAAAACTTCTTAGCAGATAGAACAGGTTCTGCACGCACTGGACATCCCAGAACTGGAAGTGGACGCCGCCAAAATTATACCTTTGCTGCTGCAAGCCGGATGCGTAATACTTATATTGATTCCGGCGAATATAGCAATGAAGATTTATTTGCCTCTGTTGATAAAGGTATTTACTGTAAAAAGATGGGTGGTGGTAGCGTCGGTGCTACAGGTCAATTTAACTTTGGTGTCGATGAAGCTTATTTGATTGAAAATGGCAAAATCACCAAGCCGTTAAAGGGAGCAATTCTTATTGGTGAAGCTAAGGAAATTATGAACAAAATTTCTATGTGTTCCCAAGATTTGGAAATTGCACCAGGTTTTTGTGGCTCTGTAAGTGGCAGTATTTACACCACAGTAGGACAACCCCACATCAAGGTTGATTCTATTACCGTCGGTGGACGATAAGAATTTTAGAATTTGGATTTTGGATTTTGGATTGCAATATTCAAAATCCAAAATGCTCAAACTCCCTAATTTTTGTGTGAGTTAAATCTCAAATCTCAAATCCCAAATTGTTGAACTGTTACCTCAGTCATAACTCTACGAGATAAATACAAGCCGTAACATCCAAAATCTAATATTCAAAGTAGAATCGCTTCCAATCAAAAATCTACAATCCAACATCCAAAATCGACTATGCCAAATATCAATGAAATTGCAAATTCTGCCAAGGACAATGCTGATAAGCTTGGCATTAAGAAATTCGACATTTATGGCTCAACAGTAGATGATACTAGCGTGCAAGTAGACCAAGGTGAGCCAAAACAAGTCAAAGCCTCAAATCGCTCTGGTGTTACTGTTCGTGTCTGGAATGAAGATAATACAATGGGTGTCACCAGCACCACAGATGTAGACCCTAAAGGACTGGAATTAGCTTTGAAAACTGCCTACGAAGCCAGTTTTTTTGGTGTTAAGGAAAATGTTCCTGATTTTAGTCCAGAAGCTACTGTTCCTATTGCAAACAAACCTCAAGATAAGACACCACAAGCACCTGTTGCTGAACTCATAGAAAGATTGTTGGTAGCTGAAAAAGAATTACTGGCAGCTCATCCAGCCATTAAAGGTGTGCCTTATAATGGGTTATCGCAAAGAGATATTGACAGGTTTTATCTTAATAGTGACGGTGCAGTGAGAACTGAATCTCACTCCTTAGCATCTGTTTATCTTTATAGCAAAACAGAGGAAGAAGGAAAAAAACCTCGCAGTGCAGGCGCTTTTAGAATTAACCAAAGTTTAGACAATCTAGACATTAACGGTTGCATCAAAGAAACCGCAGATAAAACTATCAGTCACCTGAACTATGAAAAAATCAAAACTGGTAAATATCGGGTTGTTTTCTCACCGGAAGCTTTCTTAAGTCTGTTGGGTGGTTTTTCTAACTTGTTCAACGCTCAAAGTATTTTGGACAACCAAAGCTTATCTACTGCCGATGATTTAGGTAAGCAAATTGCTTCTCCTCTGCTTTCAGTTTTTGATGATGCACTTCACCCAGCTAACATTGGTGCAGAAAGTTTTGATGGTGAAGGAACTCCTACTCGTAAAATCTCACTGATTGAAAATGGTGTTTTAAAAAGCTTTCTCCACAGTGCAGGCACTGCCAAAAGGTTCAATACTCAGCCAACAGGTAATGCCAGTATTGGTGCAAAAGTTAGCGTTAGCCCCAATTTTTATCACGTTTTTACAACAGCATCTCCTGAAGAAGAGTTAAGCTTAGAAACTGCTGAAAATGTGATTTTTATTGATGATTTACAAGCTCTCCATGCTGGAGTTAAATCCTTGCAAGGTTCCTTTTCTTTGCCGTTTGATGGTTGGCTAGTTAACAAGGGTGTCAGGACGAGTATTGAGTCAGCAACTGTTGCTGGCGATTTCTTGGAACTCTTAAAGTCAATTATTTATGTAGAGAAAGAAACTGAGTTAACGCCAGGGGGAGTTTGCCCGAAAATCTGGGTTAATGAACTGTCAATTACTGGTGAGTAAAAGTTAAAAAGTAGAGAGTTAGGAGTTAAATTAAACTCTTAACTCATTACTTTTGCATAATGAGTGATCATTAATATTCACCACCTACGCTAATGTCAGTATTAAAGACATCAGCACCAGTTAAATCAATATTAGCCAAAACTGCGCCATTTACGTCAGTATTATATAAATGAGCATTACTCAAATCAACATTAGTGAGATTAGCATTATTTAGGCTAGTACCACTGACAAAAGCATCTGTAAGATTAGCAGACTTCAAATTGGCACCAGTTAAATCAGCACCTTCTAAGTTAGCATTTTCAAGGTTAGCTCCTTTTAAGTTGGCATTTCTCAGGTCAGCACCTATTAGATGAGCGCCTTTCAGGTTTGCTCCTGCTAAATTACATCCGAAACATTCTCTAGTTTCCAGCAAGCGCCGGACAGAGGCGGAGTTTTCTGCTTTGACGGAAAGGGGAGCAGCTAAAGATAGCGTGTTGAGTAAGGCTGCTGCCGTCAAAAAAATTGCTTTCATATTTACCTCCGACACTTCTAAAAGTCATTAAAATTTTGACTTCTACGTTCCTAGTGTCCCAAAATTTTAGAATACTGCCCTCATGCGATCGGAGGAATATATAATATCTATGAGAGTAGGTATTCTTCCGTAAGGTAGTCCGATGGGACTAATATTAAAAGGTTGTTAGCAATAAGTCCGCAGACTATTGCGAAGGAATAAGAGTTTCAGAGAGTTTTTGCATAAGTGCTATCTGACACCACCAAACTGCTGTTATAGAATAGACAGAATGTGGAAGTACGAAATTTGCCTACACGATTATCGAGTGAAAATGTATTGCCAAGATTTAGCTTGAGCCTATCTTGTTATATAATGTCTGCTTGATTAGTTATTAAACCCGAAGAACCCCACCCCGCCAAAGCTACGCTGTCTCCACTCTTCGCAAGCGACGAGGGGATTAAGGGGGGCAGTGCGGTCTTCTCCCCAAGTGGAGCATCCTGCGTGTGGGATGCAATGACTGTGGGAATCGTAACTAATTCTGCGGACATGATATTTATTAAGTTTTGCCGCTACCTAACAAATACAGCAGTGCCATGCGAACGGCGACACCGCTAGTAACTTGCGATTGAATCAGACTAAATTCTGGGTCATCCATCAATTCAGAACTAATTTCAACACCACGATTGACTGGACCTGGATGCAAAACTTTGACGTTAGGTTTACAAAGTTGCAACTTTGTGCGTGTAATGCCGAATAGCTGATGATATTCTCGCAAACTTGGCAGCAAATGAGCTGTCATGCGTTCCTTTTGCAGGCGCAAAGTCATGACAAAATCGGCATTTTGTAAAGCTGGTTCTAGCTGCCAATGTAAAAAAAGTTGGGGAGTGGGGGAATAATTCCTAACTCCTAACTCTTCAGAGATATACTCGGCAAATAATTTGGGTAAGAGAGTGGGTGGGGCTGCCAGATGCACTTCGGCACCACTGGCAATTAAACTCCAAATATTCGATCGCGCCACGCGAGAATGAAGAATATCGCCAACAATGGCAATTTTTTTACCCTTTAAAAGTTCCAGCCGGGGACTAGCTGGGTCAATTAGAGTACAAAGGGTAAATAAATCTAGCAGTCCTTGGGACGGATGCTCATGTTGACCATCACCAGCATTGAGGACACTAACTCCTACACCGAGACGATCCATTTCAGCCGCGATCGCATTTGGTACTCCTGCTTCTCGATGGCGGACTACCATAATATCAGTTCCCATTGCCAAATAGGTCTTCGCCGTGTCGAGAATTGTCTCTCCCTTAGTCATAGAGGAAGTGGCTGCGGCGAAGTTCAGCGTATCTGCACTTAAGCGTTTCGCTGCGAGTTCAAAACTACTGCGAGTCCGGGTAGAAGATTCAAAAAATAAATTCGCCACTACCTGTCCCTGCAAGGTTGGCACTTTCTTTGTCCGCCGCGATAGCACCTCTTGAAAACTAGCGGCAGTTTGCAAAACTGTATCGTATTCAGTGGTAGTAAAGTCAGCCAGGGAAAGAATGTGATGACGATTCCAGGTATTAGTAGGCATAGATTTTGGGGAGTGGGGAGCAGAGGGAGCAGGGGAGACAAGGGGACAAGGGGACAAGGGGACAAGAGGTGAGAACTTGAAACAAGTCTTTCCCCTTGCCCCCAATTCTCCTTGTCCCCAAATCCTCTTGCCCAATGCCCCATTCCCAATCCTTTCAAGTTGGTAAATGGAAAATGTTTAAAGCTAGAGAAATTAGGCTGAGGAATGTTAAAAACCCAATTGTATCTAGCATTGTAGTCACTAATGGGCCGCTAACCAAAGCAGGGTCAAGTTTCAAACGTTTCAAACCCATTGGCAGTAAAGTGCCAAGTGTAACAGCCACTATTGTATTAGTTGCCATTACCATTCCGGCAATTAAAGCCACCCATCGCTCTTGGGGCCGCGCCCAAATTAAGGAAAGTAGGATCATCGTTGCAGCTAAAACTACGGCTGTGCCTAAACCTGCTAGAAGTTCTTTGCGAAGAATTTTCATTGTATCTTTGGGTGTTACCTCGCCCACTCCCAAGCCGCGGATTGTTACCGTTAATGATTGAATACCAACAGTACCACCAGTGTTAGAAAAAATCGGCATGATCACTGCTAAAACTGGCACTGCGGCAATTACAGATTGAAAAGGCGCGATCGCACTGGCTGCACCAATATATAGTGCCATAATGCCCAACAGCCACGGCAAGCGGTTGCGGATGGTAAGCAGGGGAGAGGATAAAGCTGCTTCATCACCACTCACACCCGCCAGTTTTTGAATATCTTCTGTGGCTTCCTCTTCCAAAATATCCATGACATCATCAATGGTGACAATGCCTACCAATCGGTCTTCTCGGTCAACTACGGGGATAGCGATTAAGTCGTAGCGCTGCATGATTCGCGCCACTTCTTCTTGAGGGGTTTCAGTTGTTACCTTAATGACGCGATCGCTAGCAATATCCTTGATGAAAACATCGGGAAAGGTAAACAACAACTGGCGCAGTGAAACTACTCTTACCAATGTCCGGTTGTCGTCTGTGACGTAGGCGTAGTAAATCGACTCTTTGTCTTCGTCCTGACGACGGATTTTACTTAAGGCTTCACCTACAGTCAATCCTTGCCGCAACCGGACATATTCGGTTGTCATCACTCGCCCAGCAGTACCTTCTGGATAGCCGAGAATCGTTGCTGTTGCTTGCCTTTGTTCTGGACTCAGTTCTTGCAGTAGCCGTTTGATTACCCCAGCAGGTAGTTCATCAAATAATTCTGCCCGTTCGTCGGGACTCATTGCTTCTACAAGTTGCACTACCTGGACATCATGCAGAGAATTAATTAATTCTTCCTGCACCTCTGTTGGCAGATATTCAAATACATCAATTGCCTGAGCTTTGTTGAGTAAACGGAATGCGATCGCGCGTTCTTTCTCAGGCAGTTGTGTAATGTAATCTCCCACATCCACAGGTTGCAAGCGATTTAAATCCCATTTCAACTGGTTTAAATCGGTAGTTTCTGTCAGCAAATCACGAATATCTTCTGTGAGCATGAGATATATCTCCTAAGTCTCCCCCTCGCTGGAAGACTTCCTCGCCAGCTCAGAGGAGGTTGATACTGCCATCTGGTGGACTATTGCCCATAAAATTTCAACAACTCAATATCGATATCTAAGTTAAGGCATCGCTAGTCATCATCCTAACCCGGAATAGCACTCTCCGATAGATACTGAATCTTAGCATTCACTATTTATAATATTTACCAAACAGTTCCTAACGCTTAATTCCTAACTTTCACCCAATACACCGCTTAAGCGAACCATCAGCGTATAGTTCCAATGGTACTAGTTCAATTTTGCCGTTAATTTTAATTTGGGAATAAACTACTTTTACCAAGAGAGCATGATTTTCGTTGTAACGCAGAGACATAATTCATTTCCTCTTCTACAGTCTTTTCTTGTTTAAAAACTTTATATACCTATAATTTAGGCAAATTTTCTTTGGCTAATGTTGCCTCTTTTGAAAGATTTTTGAGCCTTCTTTAAATTTATCAAAAATAATGTAAATTTAAGTATAAACTATTACGAGTAGTGATAAAGATTTGAACAAATATCATATTTTCGTTTGCGATCGCTAAAATTCAGTACTCAGAAGGGTATTAACAGGAGATAATAATAAACTCACACTACCCTCAGCTGTTGTCCCATCAACCATTACAGAACTTGTTCTGGCTTGGTTTAGGTAATTCACTTCACAGTTACAGGGTCGAATTTTGCAAGTAGTTCTGAACCAAATCATGAAAACATCTACCAATTTGCGAGCTAGTCTGGACTATTACTACCAGCAAATCAAAACGATCATTCTGACTCGGCAGAATCCGATTACTGGTTTGTTACCTGCTAGTACAGCGATTACAGCCCACGGCGATTATACCGATGCCTGGGTGCGAGACAACGTTTACAGCATTTTGGCAGTTTGGGGTTTAGGACTTGCATACCGCAAGATTGACGACGATGAAGGACGCACCTATGAACTAGAACACAGTGTCATCAAACTGATGCGCGGGTTGCTCTTTGCAATGATGCGACAGGCTCATAAAGTAGAGACATTTAAACATACTCAGTCGTTACTGGATGGACTGCACGCCAAATACAATACTGCAACTGGTGACATTGTTGTTGGTGATGACGAATGGGGACATTTGCAACTTGATGCCACATCTATATTTTTGCTGATGTTGGGGCAAATGACGGCTGCGGGATTGCAAATAATTTATACGATTGATGAAGTGAATTTCGTCCAAAATTTGGTTTACTACATTGGACGAGCTTACCGCACACCAGATTACGGCATTTGGGAACGTGGTAATAAAATTAATCGTGGTAATGCTGAGTTAAATGCCAGTTCCGTAGGTATGGCAAAAGCTGCTTTAGAAGCTATCAATGGACTGGATTTGTTTGGTGTGCATGGTAGTCAAGCATCAGTGATTCATGTGCTACCAGATGAAATTGCCCGCGCCCGGATTACCCTGGAATCCTTATTACCGAGAGAATCTGGTTCTAAAGAAATTGATGCGGCGCTGTTAAGTATTATTAGTTATCCTGCCTTTGCAGTGGAAGATTTACAATTACGCGATCGCACCTTAAACGATATTATCAATAAACTCGCAGGAAAATACGGCTGCAAACGCTTTCTACGCGATGGACACCAAACCGTTTTAGAAGATAATCATCGTTTGCACTACGAACCGTGGGAACTCAAGCAATTTGAGCATATTGAATGCGAATGGCCGTTATTTTTTACTTATTTAGTTCTCGATGGATTATTTCGCGGCGAGCAAGAACAAGTTAAAAAATACCAAGAGCTTTTAGAATCATTACTCATAGAACAAGGTGGTTTACGTTTACTGCCAGAACTTTATTATGTTCCAGCCGAAAACATAGAAGCAGAAAAGTTAGCACCCCAAACGCAACCACGTTTGCCCAATGAAAATGTTCCCTTGGTGTGGGCGCAAAGTTTATATTTTCTCGGTCAAATGTTGAGTGAAGGGTTACTGGCGGTTGGTGATATTGACCCTTTAGGAAGACATTTATGTGTGGGAAAACAGCGCGAATCTTTAGTACAAATTGCTTTATTAGCAGAAGATGAAAATTTACAGAAGAAACTAGAAGTTCACGGAATTGAAGCACAAATTCCTACTCAAGTAGAACCGATTCAGGTGAGAAAAGCTGGAGAATTTTCCGCTATTTATACCCAAATTGGACGTAACGACAAACTTGGTTTAACTGGGCGTCCAGTGCGACGACTGCGGAGTTTGACAACATCTAGAATCTTTCGGATTCGCGGTGAAACAATTGTATTTTTGCCTTCATTCTCAGACTCTCAACAGTTTTACTTAACTCTTGATTACCATTTTCTGCTAGATCAAATTAGAAGTGAACTAGCTTATATTCAAAAATACTGGAGTGATTTAGGTCGTCCTACCTTGACTTTAATGTTGACGCACACCATGTTAGAAATCGGTTCTGAAGCATTACTAGAACTGATGCAAGAACTGAAAGATGGTATTTGTAACGGTGTGCGGGTGAAATTAGGGCGGCTAAATCAGCTAATGCTAACAGCCGGAATCCAAAGAATTGATTTTCTCCCAAATGCAGAATTTTCGCGATCGCCAGTGAAAAATGCTAGTCCACGTTGCTATTATTTGGCTTATCATCCTGAGAAAAATTGGCGCTTAGGACATACCCAAGAGTTTCAGATGGAGTGTGAAACCAACTTCGGATTATTACTTTCTTATCTGCGCTCATCAGAAAATATCTACGAGCAAATCGAGTTATTGCAAACTTTAACTCACTTGCAAGGAATGGAATTTGATACAGGGTATGGCGGACCAGGATATCCTGTCACCGTAGCCGATTTACTTGATGAAGTTTACACCAAAGCTGGAGATTTAGGTATTTGGGCAGTAGTGCGCCGGGCTGCGGGGTTACGGCAAATGGTTGATATTAGCCTATCAGATGCAGTAACGAGTATTTTGGTGCGGGGTAAGCAAATTGCTGTGGGTAAAGCTTACAGTGAAGCGTCCTTGATTAGCGTACCCATGTCTCACGATGAAATTGCCGATAAAATTAATCATTTTTGTCGTGAAGATATACGCGATCGCGTCCTCACTCAAGAGATTTTAATTTATGTTGGCATCTTAATTCGCTCAGAACCCGAACTATTTCAGGGACTACTAACGGTGAGAGTCGGCTATCTCATCTTATTGATAACCAGCGAACTAGCGCAGGAATTACACGTCACCCAAGATGAAGCATACGATTACTTAATGCAACTTTCGCCCTTTGAAGTTAAAGTGCGCTTGCGTCAGGTATTAACTGGATATACTGGCATGAGTAACCTATTACGCCAGCAAGAATCGCTGCACGTCAAACAAAAAGAAAGTGATATTGCTTGGGTGGTGTTACCAGGGATAGGAGAAGGGATAGAAGTTCCGCCAGGTGGTTGGCGACGGTTCCGCCAAGCCGAAGGTGCGACGGGGCGTGTACCAAAAGAATTTTTTAAGCAAGTTTGGCTATTAATGCAACATTGCAAGGGTCTAGTAATTGGGGATAAACTAGAGCGCCGCAATCGTTTAGATAGTGAGATAATGTTATCGGAAATGACAGCAGGAGAAAGAAATTTTGCTCTGTTAGTCGAGCATTTGCTGAATAAAATTGAAGCTCCAGAATACCGCCAAGTTAATATTGAAGCATTAATAGAATTAAGTGCGATCGCAGCTAATAATCCCAAACTGCAAATTGAAGAATATATTGTATTGGATGTGTTAATTGGACATGCAGTACGATTGGCGTGGCTAGAAAATCATAATCATCGCAGCAATCGCTATGATGAGGATAAAGCGAGTGCGTGGCGATCGTTTTACAATACTTCACCTAGAGATTGCGCTAGTTATATTTTGAAGGCGTTCAGGTTCTTGACGGAATTTGTGAAAGATTTTTAAACGCAGAGGAACGCAGAGGAGCGCAGAGAATGATTTGAGTGGGGTGATTATTGGGTGTGCGATGAGGGTGCATACTGCTTTGGGGCCTGGTTTATTGGAGTCGGCTTATGCGGAGTGCTTGGATTATGAATTGAAGAAAGCCGGGTTGAATGTTGGTAAACAAATTCCATTGCCTTTGGTTTACCAAGATGTGAAATTGGAATGTGTTTATCGACTAGATTTGATTGTCGAAAACCAAATAATTGTAGAGATTAAATCTGTAGAATCCTTCCACCCGATTCACTCCGTCCAACTCCTAACCTATCTCAAACTCGCAAACTGCAAACTAGGACTACTCCTCAACTTCAACATCCTCCACCTCAAAGAAGGTATAAAACGCGTAGCCAACAACCTCTAACCCCCCTCTGCGAACCTCTGCGCTTCCCTTCTCTGCGAGACGCTTCGCGAATGCGTTCCTCTGCGTTAAAAAAAATATCCCCCACCTCAGATTCCAAAAGCAGGGGTTTTATTAAAACTACTTAACAGAAACAGCATCAACATCAATAGTGCTTGCACTAGAGGTAGAACCCTCAGTAGTATTAGGCACTTCAGTACCCACCTCACCCTTACGAGCCTTCCACCCTTCAATTACTAGCCCAGACACCTCAGAAACTAGCAGAGTCAAAAGGAAAACATCATCAATCTGTCCCGCAACGGGTATAAAATCTGGAAGAATATCAAATGGGCTGACCAAATAGGCTAGTGTTCCTAAAATTACCCACCAACGGTACTTCGGGTTACGAAGCACATTGCGATACCAAGTGTAAAGTGATTCAATTGAGAATTTCATATTTTTAACCTCCAGTTATCTTTAATTTTGACAAATTATCCTAAAAACTTCCGGTGCGAATAACCGCCCTAATTAGTCTGGAAGACGCTACTCGTAATCTGTCAGCAAATACCTATTCTGTAATTCTCTATAAAAGTTTAATACCGCAAGGGTTTGACAATTAGAACGTCTAGTAATTCTAGTAATTCGGAATTATGGCAACCCAGGAGCAAGTTTGTCTAGCAATCTAAGTCAAATACGCGATGCTTACACTGTCTTTTTAAGTTTTCGAGAAATTTATATTTTGGAAGTCCCTCATTTTGCATTAATCTCTAGAATTAAAATGCTTTAGCACATTTGCTCTAGTCATGGAGGGAGGAAACTTAAACAGTGGATATTTTAGATTTATTTTATAAGGGCGGGCCAGCGATGTGGCCTTTGCTTGTTCTATCGGTTCTGTCTTTGAGTGTGATTTTTGAGCGTCTATGGTTCTGGTTGCGAATTTTGACTCAGGAAAAGCAAATAGTCAATCGCATCCTGGATGCTGCCCAGGATAATTGGCAAGTAGCTGCGGACATTGCAAGACAAGCAAGCCATCAGCCTGTCGGGCGTTTTCTCTACGCCCCTTTACGTTTAGCAAAAAGCAATGCGGAAACCTTTCGACTAGCACTTGAGTCCACAGCCGAAGATGAATTGGCTGGGATGCGACGGGGCGAAAAACTTTTAGAAGCCGTGATTGCCCTCGCGCCGTTGCTGGGATTGTTAGGTACCGTTTTGGGACTAATCCAGTCTTTGCGCTCAATTCGGATTGGCGATTTGGGAACTGAATCTACCGCCGGAGTAACTACTGGTATTGGTGAATCCTTAATTAGTACGGCAGCAGGGCTAATAGTTGCCATCATTAGTTTGGTATTTTATCGCCTATTTCAAAGTTTTGTAGTCAACCAAGTCAAAGTTTTTCGGAAGGCAGGGAATGAGATGGAATTGCTCTACCACCAGTCCCCGCCTGACTTTAGTAATAGTACATCAACAATTGTGCGGGAAAATTTCACCCCACCCCGCAAGCCAGGAAAGACTAGATTGCCTGAACCACCTGAACCCCCGAATTTACCTAATTAGTCAAGAATTCAACCCCCAAACCAGGCGTTTAAATTGAGAAAATGAAAGTTAATCTACATACCCCAATTGAAGAAGTCCAAATTCAAATCATCCCTTTAATTGATGTTGTTTTTTGTATTCTGACGTTTTTTTTGTTAGCGGCACTGCAATTTACCCGACAACAGGCAATAAATGTTGATTTGCCCAAAGCCAGCGCCAGTTCAGTATCTGGAATAACATCACAGAGTGGAAGTCTGATTGTAACTATCGATGCCGTTGGCAGTACTTACATCGAAAAACAGCCTGTAAAACGTGACGATTTGGGAGTGGCGTTAAAACAGTATCTCCAAGCAAACCCTAATGGGGTTGTGGTGCTGAATGCTTCACGGACAGCAATTTACAATGATGTCATTGAAACATTAGACTTGCTACGGCAAGTAGGAGGCGATCGCGTTTCTTTAGGAATTATTCCTGGCCCATCTCAACCACCCGCAAACTTACTCAACCAGCCTAATATCCCCTCTTTCCCAATCGATCCTGGTGCTGCACCAATACCCACAACCGCACCATTTCCAGGAATCAATCCCGAAGGTAATCTTGCCCCTAAATTCCCCTTAGCACCTGATTATGTACCTCTTCCTGGCGTAAGTCAGCCTCCAACTGGGCAAGGCATCAGTCCTATCAATCCTGGTATTTCCAACCCACCAGCATCCCAAGCGCCTGTAGCACCCAAAAAAACCCAACCTCCCCTTAAAAGATGAGATAGGGGCAGGGAGAAGAGGCAGAGGGGCAGGGAGCAGGGAGCAGAGGGGAAAGAAGGTAATTTTTATTCTCCCCCTTGCCCCCTGCCCCCTACTCCTCTTCAAACTTTTCCCAATCCTAAAGATATCTAAAACAAAATTCAGTTAGCGATAAAATTTCTGGTAATTTACAAATAATTGGTTGAGCTTTAAAGATTTTTCCACCGATAAACTAAAGTAATTTATAACCAATTGCCATTCACGTTTCAGGGGTTGTGGCATGAATATCGTGACGCTTTTAATTGTTTGGGTAGTAACAGCTATCAGCTTGTTGATAATTAGTAAATTACCTTTAGGAGTTGAAATTGATACTCCTGGTAAAGCCTTTCTTTCTGCCGCAATGCTTGGTATCGTGACGGCAATAGTCAGACCGATTTTAAGTATCGTTTTTGCAGTACCAAATTTACTTACACTGGACTTGCTATCCGGCATTTTCACATTTATGATTGCCGTAGTTTGTTTTAGTATTGCTGCTTGGTTAGTAGAGGGCTTTCGCTTACGTTACGGTATTTGGAGTGCTGTTCTTGGGGCATTTACACTGACTATAATTAACAGCTTAATCTACAAGTTATTGGGCGTCTAAAAATTAAAAGTTAAGAGCGACGAGTAATAAGTTTGTTAATAACTCCTAACTCCTAACTCCTAACTCCTAACTCCCATCTACCATTTCCTAACTATTCGTTAGAACTTGGCGGAGCAACTGTGATAGTTGATTGTTGTTTACGTTGTTCGCGTTTTTTGCGATCGGCTGAGAGCATATCTGCCATCACCACCAGTGCTTGCGCCATCTTCTCTAGGTTAGAACGGTATAGCTCCAAATCCTTGTTGAGTTTGTCATCAGAAAGGTGCAAGCCCGCAGCGATCGCTTTTAGCGCCTCCGTGAGTTGCTTTTCATCTTTGACTAATTCGGGATCTGACTGTTCCAATAATGAAAATACACCAATTGCGAACAAACGGTTGTATTTAAAGTTAGGATTGTTGGCGATCGCTTGCAGTTGTGCTTGCAAGTCAGCATCTCGATCTAAGTAAGTAGTCTGGCCCAGCCACGCAATTAAATCTTTAACTGGCAAACCTTTAGCTACAGCTTGCAATCTTTCAGCATCCTGTCGATAATGTTGCGGATCTTGTTCTATAGCCCGACATAGGGCGTTAAAAATTGATTCTTGATCCCGTTCTGGTTCATAGCCTTGCATGAAGCGGTCAAAAGTAGTGACGACGCCCAAGGCATAAATTGGATTGTAGCTAAAATCGATATTTACTGACAGCAGATGCATTTCCACCATCAATTCTTCCACTACCCGACGATAAATAGTGTTAATCGGACGAGTGTGAAGATTGTAAAAAGTTCGTTTTGTATCAGAGACAGTACGGACGTTATTCACAAAGAAAATGTTAAGGGCGACGTATCTCTATTTTCTCGCTTAAAGGCTACTTTGCCAAGTTTAGCTTTTGACTGGTGACGGTTTCATTTACAATATAGACAAATCAAAAGTATTTTATAAGCTGGTAGCCACAGGGGATAAGACGGTTTATCCCAAAAAAACTAGCCAAAAATTTTTATCCTTAATGATTCGTTTATTGCATTTATGAACTTCTCGCCACAGTTAATTGCTTTAGGTGAGTACCTAGCTGGTGAATTTGATAATCGAGAACAAGCCATAGCAGAACCAGCTTGGTATGTGCACCTGTGCCTCTGGCAAAGACCAGTTAATCTGTTTACAGAAGATAGCATCACACTGTTTGCCGAACAGGCTAACGTTGTTAACCGAGATCAACCTTACCGTCAGCGAATTATGCGGTTGCGCCAGTGCAGCAACTCTGATGCATCTCTGGAAGTACAATACTATATGCCTCAAGATCCAGATGCATTAAGAGGCGCAGGTAATAACCCTGCTCTACTGAACACACTGACACCCGAACAATTAGATTTACTACCAGGTTGCATCCTAACAGTTACGCACGAAAGACAAGCAGGCGATCGCTATAAGTTTACCGCTACCCCACTACCAGAAAATCGTTGCAGCTTTACTTATCTTGGAAATAGCATCTCTGTTTCTTTGGGATTTGAAGCCACTGCGATAGAATTTCACAGCTACGACAAAGGAATTGATCCAGCAACTGGAAAAGCAACTTGGGGAGCGATTATGGGGCCTTATCGCTACACCAAGCGAAATCAGTATTTAATAAAATAAACTGATGAATCATAAGTTACGAGTTATGAAGTTTCAATTAACTCCTAACTTCTAACTCCTCACTTCTAACTCTTTTTTAGCTAGCGATGCTACGAGGTACACCTTCTAAAGCTTCCTCTTCTGTTTCAAAGATTTCAAAGACAGTATCCATCATCGTTACTTCAAACACGAGTTTGGCTTCTGGATGTACATTGCAGATGCGGAAACTGCCCTTAACTTTATCAGCATCACGCATTCCAGCCACCAAAGATGTGAGACCAGAACTATCAATAAAATTTACCTGAGCCAGATTTACAACTACATGGCGGCTGAGTTTGGAAATACACTCCTGTAATTTCAGGCGAAATTGCCAAGCAGTGGTAATGTCTAGGCGACCTGCTGGCGTAAGGACAATAACGGTATTTCCGTCTTGGGTTGTATAACTTTTTTGCTCTATATGAATCACTAAAGCCCTCCCCGTGGCATTCCTCTTAAGATTAGCTACTTACAGAATTGTCTAATGCTGTCACTTGAGATTAACAAGCTATAGCTAAAATTGTCACCTTTTTCTGCTAATTGCTTACCTTTGGTAGTTTAACTCACCAAAATAGTACTGAGTAGTAAGTTTAAAGGGGGAGTGGGGAGCAGGGAGCAGGGGAGAATTGGGGACAAGAGGTGAGAACTTGAAACAAGTCTTTCCCCTTGTCCCCAATTCTCCTTGTCCCCAAGTCCTCTTACCCATGCCCAATCCCCAATCCCCAGTTCCTATTGAGGCGATGTCCAGTTGATCCAATCTTGAGGCTTAAGGAAAGTTTCATACAACTCGGCTTCGGGGGAATTGGGTTCTGGTTGATAGCCGTATTCCCAGCGCACTAAGGGTGGTAAAGACATGAGAATTGATTCAGTGCGTCCGTTAGTTTGTAGACCAAAAATAGTGCCTCGGTCATAAACCAAGTTAAATTCTACATACCGTCCCCGGCGGTAGAGTTGAAAATTCCGTTGGCGATCGCCATACTCCATCCCATGTCGCCGTTCTACAATTGGTACGTAGGCTGGTAAAAATGCTTTGCCACAGTCTTGCACAAAGGCAAACAAATCTTCCCAATTGCGTGTTTCTGATGTTCCCACCTGGTTGCTATAAGTAGCCGCTTCCCCATTGGGATTTGGCCCGCGATATAAACCACCTTGACCATCTTGGTAATCAAAAAACAGACCACCTACACCCCGTGTCTCATCACGATGCTTGAGGTAAAAATATTCGTCACACCACCGCTTAAACACTGGGTAATACTCTGGGTGGTGTTGGTCACAAGCTTGTTTTAATGTTTTGTGTAAATGTGCTGCATCTTCAGCAAAGGGGTAATAAGGCGTCAAATCAAGACCACCACCAAACCACCACACTGGCCCCGCTTCAAAGTAGCGATAATTTAGATGAACTGTGGGCACATAAGGATTGTGAGGATGTAACACCATTGAAGTACCCGTAGCATAGAAGCCATGCCCTGCGGCTTCCGGGCGTTGGGCTAAAATTGAGGCTGGCAAGTGGGAACCCCAAACTTCAGAAAAATTTACACCTGCTTGTTCAAATATTGCACCTTCTCGCAGCACGCGCGATCGCCCTCCACCTCCTTCTGGGCGTTCCCAACTATCTTCATGAAACTTACCCACACCATCTAGTTTTGCCAATGATTCGGAAATTTCGTCTTGCAGTTGTTTCATAAACTGACTGACTCTAGTCTGAGCGTCAGGTACTGGTAAAGACTTGCATGATTCTGCTGGTACAGTTGGTGTTTGCGAGTTGGTCAACATAGATTCCCGAACCTAAATTACAATTTCCAGAAAGCCACAAATTTCTTATCTTAAAATTTGGGGGAAACACGCGCCAACAATCAAGCTCTATTTGCCCAACCCGCTTTTTCTTACTGGTTAAGCATTTATACGATTGATGGGCATCACTAGAGTTATTTTCCCTCAAATGCGTATAGGCTTGTATATTGACTGAGTTTTTTTTGAAATTCTTATTGGAACATTCTGGTATAAACACCAGACTTTAGTCGTAACCTTGAAGTATTAAGGGTTTTACTGGTCTGCTCAAAACTCCTTTGCCATATTATGCCGAATCAAGGCTTGATATGTTTAGGGAATTTTTGAGAAAGAAAGTTTTAATTTAGAAGTTGAGCGTAGTTGCTCACAATACCAGAGTTACCAGAAAGTGTCTAGCGAGGAGGAGGATTAGGAAAATGCAAGATTGGTTATCCAAATTCATCCACCGCAAACGTCGTCGGTTTTGCGCTTCTCTGGTGCGGACGTATCGAGAGATTAGTTCTGCCTCTGTAGATGAACTGTGGCAAAAAGTCGCTGACTTAACGGATGTTTCCTGGCATCCACTACTTAAGAGTACTAACGTACCCTACGGATTAGTACCCAAACCAGGATTGATTTTTCATGCTGTAACACGCTTTTCACCGATTCCCATCCGTATTTTTGTGGAACGCGTCAATCATAAAGAGATGCTGAGTATCCGAGTGCTGGCGATTCCTGGGATAGAGGAACGGGTAACTTATCAAGTAGAGTCAACGGTTTGTGGTACTTGCCTGTCTTATTCTGTAACGCTACGCGGATGGTTATCGCCCCTGATTTGGTCTTTATCACGTCCTTATGCAGACCGCGTAGCACGGTCTTTAGTAGAGGCGGTAGAAAAGACGGCATTGCCAACGGTATCTGGTAAGAAAAAATCTCTTAATGACAGTTGTTTTGATTTTTAGGCAAAGGGATTGGGGGCAAGGAGAATAACCTATGGCTAATGACTAATACCCAAAGAAAGTTAAGATTCTATTAGGTAATAATGCCATTTACTAAGTTTTATTACGGCAGTAACAGTGAAAACACTCAGCTGACCTTGCTTAAGAAAGCGTCTAGTTAATAGCTAAGATGTTCTCCGCAACTGTATTTATTCATTTTGAATTTGAATTTTTATGTACGATGTTCTCGATTCTCGCTCTGTCTTAGAAGTGTTGCGACCAGTGGAAGACCCAGAACTCCGCAAAAGTCTGGTGGAACTGAATATGATTCGTAACGTGAAAACTGACGGTGGCAAGGTTAGTTTTACATTGGTGTTGACTACTCCCGCCTGTCCTTTACGTGAATTTATTGTTGAAGACTGTAAGAAAGCTGTCAAAAAGCTACCAGGCGTTATAGATGTCAGTATAGAAGTGACGGCAGAAACACCGCAACAGAAAAGTTTGCCCGATCGCACTGGTATTTCTGGGGTGAAAAATATCATTGCTGTTTCCAGTGGCAAAGGTGGCGTTGGTAAAAGTACGGTAGCGGTGAATGTAGCAGTGGCTCTAGCCCAAACTGGAGCGAAAGTTGGCTTGCTAGATGCTGATATCTATGGTCCTAATGACCCCACCATGCTAGGTCTAGCTGATGCCCAAATTGCAGTACGTTCCACTGAAACAGGTGACATCCTAGAACCTGCTTTTAATCATGGCGTCAAATTAGTTTCAATGGGCTTTTTGATTGACCGAGATCAGCCAGTAATTTGGCGGGGACCGATGCTCAATGGTGTAATTCGCCAGTTTCTCTATCAAGTGCAATGGGGAGAACTGGATTATTTGATTGTAGATATGCCACCGGGAACCGGCGATGCTCAGTTAACTTTAACCCAAGCAGTGCCGATGGCAGGGGCAGTAATTGTCACTACACCGCAAAACGTAGCCCTGTTAGATTCTCGCAAGGGATTGCGGATGTTCCAGCAGATGAATGTCCCAGTATTGGGAATCGTAGAAAATATGAGCTATTTTATACCCCCCGACCAACCAGATAAACAGTATGACATCTTTGGTTCCGGTGGTGGCTCTAAAACGGCTACTGAATTGGGAGTGCCACTATTGGGATGCGTACCTCTAGAGATTTCCACACGAGTGGGCGGTGACAGTGGTGTGCCGATAGTTGTCGGTGATCCAGATTCAGCTTCAGCAAAAGCATTAACAGCGATCGCTCTTACCATTGCTGGTAAAGTATCAGTTGCTGCCTTGACATAATTAATATTTTAATTTCAATCTTCTTCCTGGGCTAGAGCTTGGGAATAATAGGGACTGGGGATTGGGGATAAGGGAGATGAGGGAGATGAGGAAGCAGGGGGAGCAGGGGAGACAAGGGGACAAGGGGTGAGAACTTGAAACAAGTCTTTCCCCTTGTCCCCAATTCTCCTTGTGCCCTTGTCCTCTTGCCCCATCCCCAATCCCCAATGCCCAACACTTAAATCTAAAAGCTAAAGTCTAAACTGGCAAAATGTTATTAAAACGATCGCTCCCCAAAATTCGCTGGAAGTCTTGGGTTAAGCCCTGGCAGAATGTAGATTGGCTACTATTTTGTTTGCCAATTGCTGTCAGTATCTTTGGTGGACTCATGATTCTCAGTACGGAACTGAAGCAGCCAGTAGCTGACTGGTGGTGGCACTGGATGGTAGCGGGTATCGGCGTGCTTATAGCCCTGTTTTTATCTCGTATCCGTTATGAAGTTTTAATGCAGTGGCACTGGGTAACATACGCACTAACGAACTTCAGCTTAATTGCTGTGATGATTGTTGGCACTAGCGCCAAAGGGGCACAGAGGTGGATTCCTATTGCTGGTTTCAATGTCCAACCCTCTGAATTTGCCAAAGTCGGCATGATTATCACCTTAGCAGCTTTGCTACACAGGCGTACTGCTTCCACTCTTGAAGGTGTTTTCCGCGTTCTGGCGATCACCGCTATACCTTGGGGATTAATATTTTTACAGCCAGATTTAGCAACATCAATGGTATATGGTGCGATCGTTTTAGGAATGCTGTACTGGGCAAATGCTAACCCAGGCTGGTTAATTCTGATGATTTCTCCTGTGGTTGCCGCAATTTTGTTTAGTATTTCTTGGCCTTTAGCAGAGCCGATAGTTTTATTCAAAGAACTATCTTCTGGCCCATTAGGGATAGTTTGGTCAGTGGTGATGGCTATTGTGGGCTGGCAAACTCTTCCCTGGCGTCGATTTGGTTTAGGTGCTATCGGTGCATGGACTCTTAATATACTAGGTGGCGAATTAGGAGTCTTCGCTTGGAACCATATTTTGAAAGAATATCAAAAAGATCGGCTAACTGTATTCATGAACCCCGATCACGATCCACTCGGTGCTGGATATCACCTAATTCAATCTCGCATTGCTATTGGTGCTGGTGAAATTTGGGGATGGGGTCTGTTCAAAGGGCCAATGACGCAACTGAATTTTGTACCTGAACAGCATACAGATTTTATTTTCTCCGCAGTGGGGGAAGAATTCGGTTTTGTTGGTTGTTTAGTAGTGCTGTTTGTGTTCTGCTTAATTTGCTTCCGTCTACTGCATATTGCCCAAACCGCCAAAGATAACTTTGGTTCCTTGTTGGCTATTGGGGTTTTATCCATGATTGTGTTTCAGCTAATTGTGAACGTTGGGATGACAGTTGGTTTAGCGCCTGTGGCAGGCATTCCCCTACCTTGGATGAGTTATGGGCGTTCTGCTATGCTGACCAACTTCATTTCCTTGGGAATAGTAGAATCGGTAGCAAATTTTCGACAAAAGCAGAAGTATTATTGATTCGTCATTAGTCATTAGTCATTTGTCCTTTGCTAATGACCCTTCGGGTGATGCTCGTATCTCTCTACGAGACGCTGCGCGAACGCTACCGCTACGCTAGCCTCTCACAAGTGGGAGAAGACCGCACTGGCTCACCAATGACAAATGACAAATGACTATTAACAAGTATTAAGCTATTAAAAGGAAACAAGCGAGGCTAAAAACATGATTCTGCCTGGAGCAACTGTTCGCGTCAAGGATCCCGCAGATACCTATTATCGCTCCGAAGGACTCGTGCAACGGGTGAGTGATGGCAAGGTAGCCGTATTATTTGAAGGTGGTAACTGGGATAAATTAATTACCTTCCGCCTGAGCGAATTGGAACTCGTAGAGACTACAGCCGGACGTAAAAAAGCCAAATAAAATTAGTCATTAGTCATTTGCCCTTTGTCATTTGGCAAAAACTAATGACTAATGACCCTTAAGGGTGACGCTCGTGCCTTGCTAGCGCTGCGCTAACGCCAGTCACTCATGGGGGAAACCCCCTTCGCTCCGCGAAGGCGCTAGCCTCTCACGAGTGGGAGAAGACCGCGCTGGCTCACCAATGACTAATGACTAAATTACTATGCGCCTCCCCCTACCACAATTTGCCACTGGCGATCGCCATCCCAACCACATTGCGGAGGTGATTGAGACTACCAGTACCGAATTTTTAGCTCAGTGTTTGGAACCAGAGGATTTGAGCTTTCCTTCTATGCCGCCCTTTGGTAGTTGGGTCTGTTCTGTAGACGAAGAATCGGGCAATCAAGTTTATGCTGTGGTATATTATGCCACTACTATGCCAATAGATTCTGTACACCGGGCTAGAGCTTTGGGGTTGTCATTACAAGACTTACGCGAAGAACAACCCCAGATATTTGCCATGTTGAGAACAGAATTTAGAGCTGCGATCGTCGGATTTGAACTATCTTCGCAAAATCAAAGTTATAACCAAAGAGTATATCAATATCTACCACCCCGTCCCCCGCAAATTCATCAAGCTGTTTATCGATGTGAATCAGAAGCTATCATTAAATTTACTGAAGAACTAGATTTTTTGCGAACATTGCTTTGTATTAACGGTGCGCCAGTCGAGTCTTTAACCGCAGCAGCCATTCGAGATATATACCAGTTACGCAAAGCTGACCGAGAATGGCTAATTAAAGCTGGACGTAGCCTGAGTGTGTTACTCAAAGATGACTACGATCGCTTGCGGTTCATTTTGAGCCAAATCCATCCGTAGGTAGTTAGTTCTTAAACAATTACCTAGTTAGTGTAAGTTAATATTTTTAATTTTTCCTCAGGTGGCTTCTCCATCCATTTATATCGATTAAGCGATGCCCTTAAGGTAATCGCTGTTTTACCATAGCCCCTTCAATTCCTACCTATGGAACTCATATCACAAGTTCTTGTTCTGGAACCAACTTCCCAAGTTCTTGGCAAAGAACCAATTGTTCCCTTTGCTATTTTGCTGGTGGTCATCTTAGTTATACCCATCATGTTTGAGCGACTAAGATTACCAGGATTAGTGGGCTTGGTTTTCTCAGGGCTGGTACTTGGTCCCTCAGGCTGGAATCTATTTCAGTCTGACTCGCCGATGATTAACCTGCTATCAGAAATTGGGTTAATTTACTTGCTGTTTGTCGCAGGGCTAGAAGTTGATCTAAAACAGTTTCGCCAGCAAAAAACCCGCGCGTTTGGGTTTGCCAGCTTGACTTTCACTGTACCCCTGGTGATGGGAACCTTACTAGGGCTAATTTTAGGCTATGGCTGGAATACTTCGATCTTAATTGGCTCTTTATTTGCTTCCTATAACCTTTTGGCATATCCCATAATCAGTCGTTTGGGAGTAGTAAACAACGAAGCTGTTACTGTCACCATTGGAGCTAAGATTTTTACAGATATTAGCGCAGTGCTGATCTTAGCTGTTTGTGTAGCTATAGCTGATGATAGGGCATTCAGCTTTGCTGAACTACTCACCTTGTCCGGTCGGTTAACTATTTACTCTGTTGCCGTTGTTACAGGCTTTGATTGGGCAGGCAAAGAATTTTTCAAACGGTCTGGAGACGATGAAGGAAACAAGTTTTTGTTTGTGTTGCTTTCTGTGTTTCTGGCGGCTGTGGGCGCTCAATTGATTGGGATAGAAAAAATTGTTGGTGCTTTTTTAGCGGGTTTGGCGGTAAATGAAGCTGTAGGAGAAGGACTAGTCAAAGAAAAAGTGGTATTTATTGGCAGTGTGCTATTTATTCCCATTTTCTTTGTTGACCTGGGTTTACTGATCAATCTACCCGCCTTTGTGAACAACCTGGACACGCTCAAGTTAACGCTGTTGATGATAATCGGTTTGATTGGCAGTAAATTGATTGCAGCTTTGTTCACAAAACTGATTTACCGCTATAACTGGCAAGAAATGCTAACCATGTGGTCGCTATCACTTCCTCAAGTTGGTACAACATTAGCAGCAACGTTAGTGGGATACCGGGCTGGGTTGCTGCCACTAGAAGTATTACACAGCGTCATTGTCTTAATGGTTGTCACATCAACCTTGGGGCCGTTGATGACTAGTAGAATAGCTGTTGGTTTGAATTCATCACCAGCCGAAGATCCAGCACCACCCTTACCTGACCAAAACGCACCAAAGACAAACAGTGCTTTTACTATAGTCGTACCTGTGTATAATCCTCACACCGAGCAGTATTTGATTGAAATGGCGGCGTTACTAGCGCGTCAATCTAAGGGGAAAATTATACCACTTGCGATCGCTAATGCTGCTGCTCAGATGGATGCACCTCAGTTAGAAGCTTCTTTAAAACGAAGTGAGCAGTTATTAACTAAAGCCACAGTATACAGTCGAGTATTGGGTGTGGCCGCAGAGCCAGTGCTGCGAATTGATGATGCTTTTGCTCAAGGAATTAGCAGAGCTGCTCGTGAACAAAAGGCTAATTTAATTGTTATGGGTTGGGGTAAACGGACTGGGTTGCGAGCGCGTTTATTTGGGAATGTGATTGATGGTGTGCTTTGGGCATCCCATTGTCCAGTAGCGGTGACACGTTTAGTAGAATCACCAAAAAAAATTCAGCGTATCTTAGTACCAGTAGAAAACTTAACAGCACCTACATTACAGCCTGTACAATTTGCCCAAATGCTGGCAGAGGCAAATCAGAGCCACATTACTGTACTGAATGTGTGCGATCGCCGCACTAGTTCGAGTAAAATTGCTTGGAGGCGATCGCATCTCTCACTACTAGTATCTAATTTAGCTTTGGCCAATACCCCAGAAATTCAAATTATTGCTCATGAAAATGTTGCCCAAGCAATTTTACAGGCAGCACGATTATATGATTTAGTCGTTTTACCTTTTATACGTAATCGTACTAGCCCTGGAGGGTTAGCCATTAGTGATGTCACAACTCAGTTAGCCAGACAACTTACCTGCTCGATTGTCATGCTTGGAGAACCGCAACACACTCAAACCACAAATGTAGTTATGTCTAACACGGTTACCAGCATTACGTCTGCTGTATGATATGAAGCATAGTTAAGTTCACTCACGTGGACTTAGGCTACTCGTTGGTATATTCTGCCAGAAGCATCGCATTGACAAAAATCTTTGCAACAAATGAATCGCCTATAGGAATATACAGATGTACGCTCCTAAAAACTTATGTATTTATAGCAGGAATTTCATCTCGTGAAATGATATGATCCTCTGCAATTAAATACAAAATGAAATGTTGTTAAATGCGACAACTTGACTATTACAAAAATATCGGTAATGGTAAGACCTTGAAGTGCAAAGAGGTCAGCCTATTTATGCATCCAAATAAAAATAGTAATAACTGCAAAAACACTTTATATTGTTGAAGATTTGATGAATTTTAGCTGGAAAACCGACATTTTTTAGACAATGTTTGTTATTTTTTTACTAGTGAAATTGTTAAGTAATCAAGTAAAAATATAACTGTAGGGAAATAGGTAAGTTCAACAACACTTTTTGATTAAACTTTAGTTCTTTTTTGAGTTTTGTATTTTGCCCCCAAGCTGGGTAATCTGAAAGTAAGTGCAATAGCTACTGAAAATATTTGTAAGTAACTAGGAAACTATGAGAATTTTGGTGACGGGCGGTGCTGGGTTTATTGGTTCCCATCTCATCGACCGATTAATGGCTGATGGGCATGAATTAATATGCTTGGATAATTTTTACACTGGTCACAAACGGAACATTCTTAAATGGTTAGGTCATCCGTACTTTGAACTGATCCGCCATGATATTACCGAACCAATTCGGTTAGAAGTGGATCAAATTTATCATTTAGCTTGTCCTGCTTCACCAGTACATTACCAGTACAACCCAGTTAAAACCGTTAAAACTAACGTAATGGGAACACTCAATATGTTGGGGCTGGCTAAACGTGTGAAAGCTAGGTTTTTCTTGGCTTCAACCAGTGAAGTATATGGTGATCCAGAAGTTCATCCCCAAACTGAAGAGTATCGGGGTAGCGTCAATCCTATTGGGATACGTTCATGCTACGACGAAGGTAAAAGAATTGCTGAGACACTAGCATTTGATTATTATAGGCAAAATAAAGTTGATATTCGGGTTGTTCGGATATTCAACACCTATGGGCCGAGAATGTTAGAAAATGATGGTCGGGTAGTGAGCAACTTTATAGTTCAAGCCTTGCGGGGTAATCCTTTAACCGTGTACGGTGATGGTTCGCAAACTCGCAGTTTCTGCTATGTTTCCGATTTAGTAGAAGGGTTCATCCGCCTAATGAATAGCGACTACGTTGGCCCAGTCAACCTGGGCAATCCTGGTGAATATACAATTTTACAATTGGCACAAGCTGTGCAAAATATGATTAACCCGGACGCGCAGATTAAATTTGAAGCGCTACCTTCGGACGATCCCCGGCGTCGCCAGCCTGATATCACAAAGGCAAAGACTTGGTTAAATTGGGAACCCACCATTCCTCTGCAAGAGGGATTAAAACTAACAATAGAAGATTTTCGCGCTCGCATTGAAAGCGATCTAAATAATTCAGCCACCTAAGCAGCAGCTAGCGTTGCTCTAAATTTTCATGCAGGTTCGCCCTATCGGTACCTAGTATGCTTATTGGCTGAGTTTACTGCCAGTGTCCAAGTGTCATCTTGATACTTCTTTTTGAAGACTAACCCCAAAAAAAGTGAGGATTTAAAAAATGCGTGTTTGCGTGATTGGTACTGGTTACGTTGGTTTAGTTACAGGTGCTTGCTTGGCTCATATTGGGCATGATGTAATTTGCGTAGACAACAACGAAGAAAAAGTTAAGTTAATGAAGTCTGGGCAGTCGCCAATTTTTGAACCGGGACTTTCAGAAATTATCCAGTCTGCCATTCAAACAGAGAAAATTCATTTTACTAGCGATCTCGCTGCTGGAGTTTCCCACGGCGAAATTCTGTTTATTGCTGTGGGAACGCCACCTTTACCCACGGGTGAAAGTGATACTCGTTATGTTGAAGCTGTAGCCCGTGGGATTGGGGAAAATCTCAACGGTGGTTATAAAGTCATAGTGAATAAATCTACAGTACCCATTGGCTCAGGTGACTGGGTGCGGATGCTTGTTCTAGATGGTGTTGCTGAACGGCAGAAAATATTAGTACCCGCAGGAGGGGTTCCGAGTAATGAAAAATTACCTGAGTTTGCAGCCGAGTTTGATGTAATTAGCAATCCAGAGTTTTTGCGCGAAGGTTCGGCAGTTCACGACACCTTCAACCCCGATCGCATTGTACTAGGAGGCAATAGTCAAAGAGCAGTAGCCTTAATGCGGCAACTTTATGCCCCAATTGTGGAACGCAAGTACGCTGAGGATCAATCTTTACCCCCTGTGCCAATTCTGGCAACAGACCTGAGTTCGGCGGAGATGATTAAATACGCCGCTAATGCCTTTTTAGCCACTAAGATCAGTTTTATTAACGAAGTTGCTAATATTTGCGATCGCGTCGGTGCTGATGTCACCCAAGTAGCTAGAGGTATCGGTCTAGACTCCCGTATTGGTAACAAATTTTTACAAGCTGGTATTGGTTGGGGTGGTTCTTGTTTCCCCAAAGATGTCTCCGCCCTGATTCACACTGCTGATGATTATGGCTATGAAGCTCAATTACTCAAAGCTGCTGTCAGTGTCAACGAACGCCAACGATTGATTGCTTTAGAAAAACTCCAAAAAGTTCTGAAAATTCTCAAAGGCAAAACAATTGGGCTACTCGGACTGACCTTCAAGCCCGATACTGACGACTTGCGCGACGCCCCAGCCCTCAACCTAATTGAGCAGCTCAACCGATTGGGAGCCAAAGTTAAAGCCTTTGACCCGATTGTTTCTCAAACAGGTTTACGTCATGGGCTTTCTGGGGTGCTAGTAGAAACCGATGCCGAAAGACTAGCTGATGGCTGCGATGCGTTGGTACTTGTCACCGAATGGCAGCAGTTCAGCACTCTTGACTATGTGAAGATGGCAAAATTGATGACCAACCCTGTTATCATCGACGGTCGTAACTTTCTCGACCCTGAAGTAATGATCCGGGCTGGATTCCAATATGTAGGGGTGGGAAGATAGAGAGTTAAAAGTTAGGAGTCATCAATAAAAATTAAATTAATTACAACCCATAATCAATAACTCCTAACTTCCTTCAAAACCTAAAGATTTAAACTACCGCCTAGAATACTCTAGGCGGTATTTAATTTGTTTAAAGCTTTACTTTACTTTGTGTTTTTACGTGATAATTTAATGTCAAGCGCTATGTGGGATACGTTCTATTTCAGCATATCCACTGAAAATAAGTTTTTGACCTTCAGTTTCCAATCGATTGAGCCGCATTTTCACTCCATCAAGGTCAAAACGATCCAAATCGACCATATTATCTAAAATTTCTACCAACGCCACACTCAAGGTTTGCGAGATTTCCCTTTGTGCTTCTGGCACTTGATCAAGTTGAATTTTCGGATCTTTGAAAGAAACCCGCCGCCGCCTTTCAATGGCTATAGTTAAAATCATGCTCAGGGGTACGAGTTCGCCATTATTTAAATCTGCTTTTGCTACAAGCTGTAAGCGATTTTCCGGCAATAGCTGTATCTCAACTCCCGTAAAGGAGACTGGTTCACCGCCAGATAATTCTGTCAGTGATGGTACGGTGAGGTTAAGCAGGCGCTTTTTCACCAGTTCCGCGTTAAAGGCTTGGTTTATGCCTGCTTCTGATAAAATCACTTGAGCGATCGCTTGAGTAGGTTGCTTGAGACTGAGTTTGCCACTTAAGACCGAGCCGAAGTCAATGGCAACCGCATCGGTTTCAAAAGACATCTCCTCTACCGCGAAATCTTTCCGAATCACCAAGCCACGACCGCTCATTTTGAAGCTATCAATGCTGCCTTGCAACAGTTTGCTGGAGGGATAGCAGCGTACAAAGACTTCTACTGACTCGCTTTGGGTAAACAGGTGGCGAATCGTTTGGCTGGCGACCGTGTTGAGCATCCGCTCTCCCCAATCTGTGCCTTTAGGATTTTGTAAACCAGTAAGTCCGCCGAACATGTGGTTTTTAGTCTCTAGAAGTTCTTTGTACTTTTGTAACAAACTGTGAAGAATACAGCAAGCGATCCCGTGATTAATTGTACTGATAGGTAGACATAGGATGACTGATGGTTAACATATCTATGTATTAAATACTACAAAAGAGTTTAAGTAGGGAAAACGTCGCAGCATTCATAGCATTAGCAATCATACGTTGAAGTTTATGGGCTAAAGACTTTAGAGTAAACACCTATCCTTGAGAGTCAAGTCCGACTTTTAACCAAGCTGCGTAGGCGCAGCCCGTCGTAGACATCGCTTGCCTAACAAAATATATGATTTAAACATCCTGAATCAGCTTTTTTTGCCATTCATTCAAGACTACATATTATTAAAAATAATAATTTAACTACATAATTATACAATCTTTACCTAATAAATTTATTTCCGCCGTGTTGTACTAGCTTGAGAGATTGGATTAAATAATATGCTTCAAAAAGGTATAGTTTGATACGAGATATCTTGTTGTTCTTGAAATCCATAGAGAATTGCATTACTGCGGTGTGGTATTTTGTATATTGTTACAATCCATCATTTATGCGATTAAAAAGCATTATTTATATTGTTACAATGTATTATTATACTACATAGGGACGGCTGAATCTTTCTAAGTCAGCTTCAACCTCATGGTTTCCATACGTATGCTGAGGTCTTAATGATACGCTCAAATACTGCATTAGCAATATTATTCATGCTAATTTTGATATTATTGTGGATTTATTTAAGGTATAAAACCACGATAATATCAAGATATTTACGTCCTCTGGCAATTTTCGTCATAGTTTCTGTGGCGATCGCTGGTGGAGGTATTGTATCCGCACAAGTAACACCGAACCCAGCACCCCTAAATAACATAACGAGTTTACCACTGCCTACACCTGGAGACCCTAACCCGGCGAACCCACCACTCTTGACAGCAGTGGCTCAACCAAGCAATCTCGCAGACTTTGTTGACGACCAAACAGCTCTACTCAAGCTAGGAAAAGCCCTATTCTGGGATATGCAACTTGGTAGTGATGGCGTTCAGTCTTGTGCTAGTTGTCACTTTCATGCCGGAGCTGATAACAGATCAAAGAATCAAATCAATCCTGGTAGTGGTCTTTTAGAATCGCTGAAAGATATAACTTTCCAGGTAGGTGGTGGTGCAAACTATCAACTCACTGCGGCAGATTTTCCATTTCACAAACTGGCAGATCCTAATGATCGAACCAGTACAGTTATTTCTGACACTAACGATATCGCCTCATCCCAAGGTGTGTTTAACAGTGTTCTTAAGAACACTGTTCCGGGTCAAGCAGTGGATTCGACTACATCTGAGCCTGATCCAGACGGCTTTCAAGTCAATGGAATTAATGTGCGTCGAGTTGCGCCGCGTAATAGCCCAACGGTAATTAATGCAATCTTCAACAAACTCCAGTTTTGGGATGGTCGCGCCAAGGAAATCTTCAATGGGGTGAATCCAAAAGGAGTAACAGACCTTAGTGCGAAAGTTTACAAAGCTACAAAACCAAAGGAACTAACTGCTGTTTCCGTTTCGCTCAACAATTCCTCTATAGCTTCTTTAGTAACCGGGCCACTATTGAGTGAATTTGAGACATCTGCTGATGGTCGTACCTTACCTCAAATCGGTGCTAAGTTTCTGCGAAAAAAAGGTCAGAAGATCAAAAGCCTTAGACCCTTAGCTAAACAACTTGTAGATCCGCAAGACAGTGTTTTAGGATCTGACAGTCGATCCCGTCAGCCCGGTCTGAAAATCGCATCTTATGATCAGCTAATTCGGAAAGCCTTTAAGAAGCAATGGTGGAAATCAAAGTCAATCATTCAAGTTGACAGTAAAGGAACACCAACAATCCTCGCTAAAAATGATGATGGTAATGAGAGTGAGGAAGGACAGACTTTACCTGCTAATCAGTTTTCACTCAGAGATTGGAATTTCTCTTTATTCTCTGGGTTAGCAATGCAAAAGTATATATCTACTCTTGTGTCTGACAAGACACCTTTTGATCAATTCCAAGCGGGAAATACCAATGCTCTCACTGATCAGGAAAAAAGCGGTCTGAGTGTTTTTGTCAATAATGGGGTTAATGGTGGTGGTAGTTGTAACGTCTGCCATGCAATTCCAGAATTCACCACCGCTTCGGTGAGAAGAACCGCAGGAGTAGCTTCAACTGATTCAACTGATCCGCTAATTAATAATCCAACTAACGGCTTCTTTCCTAACTTCGGTGTCACACCTGCTTCAGATGACCCAGGAGCCGGAAACATTACCACATCAAGGTTCAAAGCACCTGCCCTTCGTAACATCGGCTTGACAGCTCCATATATGCATAACGGTGGGATGGCAACTCTAGAGCAAGTAGTAGACTTTTACAATCGTGGTCGAGGTGACGATGGTGGACGTAACGCACCAGTATTAAACTTAACCGATACTCAGAAAGCCGATTTGGTCGCTTTCTTAAAAAACGGGCTTACTGATCAGCGAGTCCTTCTTGAAAAAGCACCCTTTGACCATCCGCAATTGTTCATCCCCAATGGACATCCCGGCAATCAAAATTCAGTGACTGCCAGTGGCAATACTAATGGAACTCCTACTGCTACAGATCAGCTAGTGGAAATACCCGCAGTTGGTCGTAATGGTGTCACTACTCCTAAGCCAAATTTCTTAGGACTTTGAATTTAAAACTATAAGTATCACTGTCAAACAAGTTATTTTGGACTAAACACAGAGCCAGCGATCGCACTTATTTTACTTACCTTTTAAATAAGTGCGATCGCTTCATGAAGTGCTTCTTCTTCAGTTGAACCAAATGCTGAACAGTATTTTAAATCAGGAATATCAACAATGTAGCCATCATCTTCTTCACTATAGAAAATATTAATATGATAGCGTTTCATCCTTAGCTCAGTATCGCCACCAAAATCCGAAGCAAGTCGTCTATGTCAGCAGGAACACGATATAAATTCAGGTCTTGAGTTATTTGTTTACTTTCTCGATTCAATAGAGCAAATTGCCAAATATCCCCTGTAGAAACAGCTCCCTGTAAATTTGGTTCTTGAGAGCCAGTCCACACATCAATAGCAATCAATTCTACAGCAAGCTGGGTAAAACCTCTTGCCAAATCAGCATTTTTAGCTTTTACAACTAAGAGTTTATGGTCTGCGTGCAAATAATAATCAAGGGAACCTTTTAATTGTTCTGTAACTATAAGAGGATATTCGATTCTAAGTTGGGCGTGAGTGTAATGAACAACATCCAATAAAATTGGCGCAATTAGTAACTCTCTACGGGCTGCTTCACTAGTCAAACTAATATATGGCAAACTCTCCTCAATTCTAGATTTTAGATTTGCAAGTCTGTCTAATTCAATGCTGGACTTTAGTTAATTGAGAGAGGAACGTTTTAAAGAATAGCCAAATTCAGCCAGTATATCTTCTGGCTCAAATGACATCTCAAAATAGCTTCTGAAAGTGTATGAGTGATTTGGTTGAAGAATGGGAATTTTGCTCATACTTGGATAATTCGTAATTCGTAATTCGTAATTGAGTTTTTTAAAATAACATCAGGTTTTCAATAGGTTCGCTTGTCATACAGCTTGTATGACAAACGTAATAGACCTCCTACCTCGTCAACAATTTCCGCCGCAGATTATCTAACGCTGCATTCGCGCTGACATGACGAATTAAAGCGCGTCCTCGCACTGTACCAAACTGATACTCAAAACTTGTCACTTCATCCTTTGGCCCAGCTAAACCAATGTAAACTAAACCCACTGGCTTCATATCTGTCCCTCCAGTTGGACCAGCAATACCAGTAATACTCAATCCCCAAGTTGTTGCAAGGCGAGTTTTTACCCCAACAGCCATTTGCTCTGCAACGATCGCACTTACCGCCCCAAATTTATCTAAATCTTCCTGGTTAACCCCCAATAGTCCAACCTTCACCGAATTGTCATAAGAAATTACTCCACCCCAAAAGTAATCAGAACTCCCAGAAATCTCAGTCAACATTTGCCCTAAACCGCCGCCAGTGCAAGATTCTGCCACCGAAAGCGTTTCTTTTGATGCTCGCAATAACTCACCAACCACGGAAGCGAGAGTATCATTATCAACGCCGTAAAAATCTAGCCCGGCAATTTCTTTAATTTGTTTCTCAATAGGCGCAATTAGGGCTTCTGCTGCTGCTTCTGAAGTTGCTCTAGCAGAAACTCGCAATCTTGTTTCTCCCTTACCTGCATAAGGGGCTACTGTGGGATTTGGTAACTTCAAATAGGAAGAAACTTTTTCGGCCAAAGCAGATTCACTAATTCCCCAGAACTTTAAACTCCGGCTGTAAATAATTTCTTTACCCCAACCTTGATTTTTGAGAAATGGCACGGCTGTTTCTTCCCACATCAGATGCATTTCACTGGGAACGCCGGGAAAGGTAAAAATCGTAATTTCAGGGCGGGGTTGCCAAATGATACCGGGCGCTGTTCCAGTGCGATTGGGGAGAATTTCTGCACCTTGGGGAATTAAAGCTTGCTTGCGGTTACTTGGTGACATAACCCGACCACGTTGGGTGAATTTTTGGGTTATGTCTTCGATGATGTCAGAACGTTCTACTAAGGGAACCTTAAAAAAATCGGCGATCGCTTCGCAGGTAAGATCATCTGGTGTCGGGCCGAGTCCACCAGTGAAGATGAGAATTTGCGCTCTGGAAATAGCAATTTCTATAACTTGCTTCAACCGTTCTGGATTATCCCCAACCACTGTTTGATAGTAGTGGGGAATTCCGAGTTGCGCTAATTGTTGCGCCAAAAATTGAGCATTGCCGTTGAGGATATCTCCTAGCAGCAGTTCAGTACCAACACAAATAATTTCTGCACTCATTGGATTGGGAAAGGCGAGTGGGGATGGGGGAGCAGGGGGAGCAGGGGAGGCAGGGGGCAGGGAGCAGGGGGCGGGGAGCAGGGAGCAAGGGAGAAAATTTTTCCCCTCTGCCCCCCGCACCCCGCCCCTCTGCCTCTTTTCCATGCCCCATGCCCAATTATGCTAGTGCTGGTACAGGAATTTCCAGGTGAGGATATAAGGGGAAGCGATCGCACAATGCTGCTACCCTTTGCCGACAATCTTGGGTTACTACATCCGAATCTGGAGAAAGCAGGCGATCGCTAATAATATTTGCAATCTCGGTAAATTCTGCTACTCCCAAGCCCCGTGTGGTCATTGCTGGCGAACCTAACCTTAGCCCACTGGTAACAAATGGCGATTGCGGATCAAAGGGAATAGTATTTTTATTAGCAGTAATATTTACAGTACTGACTAGCTGATCCGCCTGCTTACCAGTTAGATTGACAGAACGTAAATCCACGAGGATTAAATGATTATCAGTGCCATTTGACACTAGCTTTAAACCCCGATTTTTTAGTTGTTCTGCCAAAGCACGAGCATTTTCAATCACTTGGGCAGAATAGGTTTTAAACTGAGGCTTCAGGGCTTCTCCAAAAGCTACTGCCTTACCAGCAATAACGTGTTCCAATGGCCCGCCTTGGGTGCCAGGGAAAACAGATTTATCTAGCTTTTTACCTAATTCTGCGTCGCTGGTCAAAATTAAACCACCTCTAGGACCGCGTAGAGTCTTGTGTGTAGTTGTTGTTACTACATGACAATGAGGAATGGGATCAGGATGAAGACCACTAGCAACTAAACCAGCGATATGGGCAATATCGGCAAGTAAGTAAGCGCCGATTTCATCAGCAATACTACGGAACTTTTCAAAGTCAATTATACGGGGATAAGCCGAATAACCACAAATCAGCAGCTTAGGACGCTCCCTCAGCGCCAGCTCCCGAATTTGGTCGTAGTCAAGTTGTTCTGTTTGTTCGTTAACGCCGTAGTGGCTAACTTGGAACCACTTACCTGAGACGTTTACAGGTGAACCGTGAGTGAGATGTCCCCCATGAGACAAATCCATCCCCATAATTTTGTCTCCCGGTTCCAACAGCGACAGGAACACTGCAAAATTGGCTTGTGCGCCAGAATGAGGTTGCACATTCGCATGAGCAGCACCAAATATCTGTTTAGCACGATTGATCGCCAGTTGCTCGATTTTGTCGATATACTCACAACCGCCATAGTAGCGTTTACCAGGTAATCCCTCGGCATATTTATTTGTCAGTACTGAACCTTGAGCTGCCAGTACCGCAGCAGAGGTAAAGTTTTCGCTAGCAATCAACTCCAAGTGATCTCGCTGACGCTGTAGTTCGTCGTTGATTAACTCCGCGATCGCTGGATCGGTGGAGGTAAGAAAGTCTGAGTTAGTCTTAGTCACTTCAATTATCCTTGTGGAAATTTGTACAACGGCTGATTTTGGTTGGGCGCAGCACCTAACAGTCTACTCTCAAGAGTCCATAGCCCAAAGTCTATAGTTCAATGATTTTTGACTGCTCTACGGAGGCGATTAATCGTATCCGTACTATTGGGGTTTACTTGTGCCAACTTATTTATTATTAGACAGATTAATTATCATAACGTTGCTTTTTGAAGCTGCGCTAAACAAAGCTTGTTGCGTAGGCGTAGCCCGTCGGAGACATCGCTCCTCTGTAGGACAAAAAGCTCAACGCTTCAGCAATTGACTGTGCGTAATACAGCACTTGCAGAATATGGCTGCGAAGTTCTACCCTGGAAAACTTAAGCAGCCAGTATTTTTGACAAATGAAAAATTGTTTGAAACTTAACTTTGACAGTGGACAAACAGCATTAGCTATTCGAGTTGATCAACAAGTTGAATTACCAGATGCTCTTAAGCGAATAGGACTTGGCGGTTCACGTTCTGTTTTAGTAGTCGTAGGGGGCGCAAGTAACATCAGTGAAGCCGACTTTCTGCGCATTAAACGGTTATTTACAGAAGTTTTAGCTTCCATAGCCGAAAGTTTAGGGGCTTATGTTGTGGATGGAGGTACGGATGCGGGAGTCATGCAATTAATGGGTGAGGCTCGTACCCATATAAATGCTAAGTTTGCTTTGATTGCGATCGCGCTGGTTAGACCAAGTAATCTGGATGGAAAGTAAGGCGAATTTTTCACGCGATCGCCATTATGTTACGGATAACAACTATTGTTGGTGGTATAATTCTGCCAGCATTGGTGAGTTTAAATATTAACTCTACTCTACAAGTTAACGATAGAGTCAAGAATGTCATTATTTGGTCAACTTTTAGCTTGAGCCAAATAGTTGCTATTAGTGCTGCCATTGAAGAGTTTTTTCACTATGGAGAACGTTGGCGGCACTATCGGCGTACAGTCGAATCTTTGAAAAGCCAAGGGTGGCAATTCTCACAATTGACAAGCCCTTATCATAATTATACAAGCCACGAACAGGCGTTTAATCTTTTTGCAGGTCATGTAGAAGATATTATTCAACGAGATGTTGAAATATACTCCACTCAAGTTGTACAAGAAAAGAAAGAACAACAACAGAGTCAGGACAACTGTATCCTGATGCTAAATACAAAGATAAGTAATTTGCAAGATAAGAAAGAGGAATAAAGCCCAGGGCTATTTCATTCTAAAGGAAGGTGCAATATGGTATAATTCAGCGCAAATTCTAGCTTCTTGCTCCTACTACTGTGTCTGAAATCGAAATTATAAAAGCTTTTGCAGATATAAAAGACCCGCGTCGCCGTGCCGGACAGCGACATAATCTCCCATTATGCCTAGCGC